>JANYHV010000230.1 GCA_025362195.1 Fimbriiglobus sp.
ATCCCTGAATTCGACCGCACGACGCGGCTTGGCCGCGCTGATCGCGGCCGTCTCCTGCGGCGGCCCGGCGGCGGCACAAGCCCCGGACGAACTGCCCCGCGCCGTCGTTTCGATGCGCTACAAGGACCTCACGAACCGCGAAGAGTTCAAGTTCGTCGTCGCCAACCGCGGCGAATTCACGAAGCCCGTCGGCGACATGAACTTCGAGTTCCCCCAGGGCACGGCCCCCGCGGCCGGCCTCGCCGCCGACCAGCGGACGTTCTGTATCGAGCCGCTCGTGCCGATCTTCGCCGGGCGACTGTACGATTTCGCCGTCGGCCCGGTCAACGACCCGGCTTCCTACGGCCTGCCCGACACGCTCGACGGCAAGGCTGCGGCGGAGCGGCGGGCGGTTTACATCCGCGAACTCTACGGCCGCTACTACGCGGACACGATCGAAGATAACAAGGTCGCCACGGCCGGCTTCCAGACGGCGCTGTGGGAACTCGCCGGCGAGACGCAAGTTCCCGACGGCCCGTTGCCGTTCAACCTGTTCACCGGCGCGTTCAAGGCGAACTACCCGAACGAGGCCGAAGCCCCCGAGTACGTGAAGACGGGCCAACGGTACTTGCAAAGCCTCACCGGCGACGACAGTTCCTTCCGCGACGCCAAGGTGCTGCAAGGGCTGGACCTCGTCCGGCTGAACGGCCTCGCCGGGGCGGACGGCCTGACCCCGCAGTCGCAACTCGCGCTCCGGGCCGCCCCGGGCCTGGTCGCCGGCGCGGGCGGCGGCAACGGTGCCGGCGGCGGATCCGGCGGCTTCAACCCGAGCGCCGCTCCGGTCGGTGGTGGTGGCTTCGGCGGTGGTGGGGGCGGGTTCGGCGGCGGTGGCGGCTTCGGTCGCGGGGGCGGCTTCCCTGGCGGCGGCGGCGGCTTCGGCGGCGGGGGCGGTTTGCCGCTGGGCGGCTTCACGACCCCGAGCACGAGCGTGGCGACGACGACGGCCGTTCAACCGGGGACGACTTCCCCACAGGAATCGACCGGCACGATCACGACCCCCCCGCCGATCCGGCCGCCCGTGATCATTCCGCCGATCGAGACCCCGCCCGAGACGAAACCCCCCGTGGTGCCCCCGCCGACCGATCCGAAAGACCCCGACGGCAACCCGGTTCCCGCCCCGCCGGCCCTCGTCCTCGTGGGGCTTGGCGTCGCCGGCCTCTGGACGGCCCGCCGGTTGCGGCGACCGCTGTCGGCCTGAGCCGACGCCGATACAACACCGGAGCCGCCGTTCGCCCGAACGGCGGCTCTTTTCGTCCCCACTCCGCCGCCTCCAACCTCCCCGGTGTCGCAATGTTGAAACAGGTCGAGTACCGCGGCTGGACGAACAACCTGCTCCTCACGAACGGCGAGGTCGAACTCGTCGTCACGCTCGACGTCGGCCCGCGGGTCGTCGCATACCGCTTGCCGGGCGGGTTCAACGTCATGAAGAACTACGCCGAGCAGATGGGTGGGACCGGCGAGGCCGCGTGGCAAATCCGCGGCGGCCACCGCTTCTGGCTCGCCCCCGAAGACCTGACGCGGACGTACTTCCCCGACAACCGCCCGGTCGAGTTCGTGCCCGACGGCGAACTGGCCGTCACGATCGTCGCGCCGCCCGAGGTCGAGTACGGCGTGCAGAAGCGGATGCACTTGAAGTTGCACCCGACCGGCACGACGTGCGACGTGACGCTGACCGTGACCAACACCGGCACCGCGGCCACCGAACTGGCCCCCTGGGGGCCGACGGTCATGGCCCCCGGCGGCGTCGAAGTGATCCCCCTGCCGGGCAAGGCTCCGCACCCCGGCAGCACGTCGAACGCCAAGTCCCCCGCCGACTACGCGCCGAACCAGGAACTGATCCTGTGGCCGTACTTCGACTTCGCCGACACGCGCTGGAGCTTCGGCAAAAAGTACATCCTGCTCCGCCAGGACGTGAACAAGGGGCCGACGAAAATCGGCCTGGCGCACCGCGGAGGCTGGGTCGGGTACTTGAACTCGAACACGCTGTTCGTGAAGCGGTTCGACTACCGCGAGGGGGCCGTCTACCCCGACCGCGGCACCCGCTACCAGACGTTCAGTAACGAAGACATGCTCGAAATGGAGACCGTCGGCGAGTTCGTGACCCTGCGGCCCGGCGAGTCGGCGTCGTTAACCGAGCAGTGGGAACTCTTCGGCAACGTGCCGGCCGTGGCCAATGAAGCCGACGTGGACCGCGTCGTGCTCCCGCTGGTGAAGTGACCGGCGAGCCAGGAGCGTCAGCGACTGGAGGTATTTCGACCTCCAGTCGCTGAC
>JANYHV010000246.1 GCA_025362195.1 Fimbriiglobus sp.
CTTAAGCAAGCACAAAGTTCCGCGTCTCCTCTCGGCTCCGCCGCAGGCGCGTTAGCCCGACGCGCTAGCGAGGGTCGAGCGGTCGAGGGGAGTGTTCGGGGTCGTTGGGTGGTCTGTCGTCGTCTGCCCACATCGTTCTAGACCGTTCGACCCTCGCTAGCGCGTCGGGCTAACGCGCCTGCGGCGGAGCCGAGAGGAGACGCGGAACTTTGTGCTTGCTTAAGCCGTTCTCCTCAGCGACAGTTTTGTCGTTCCTCGACCGCCATCGGGAACGAGTTCACGACCCTGTTTGGGAGCAGAAATCGACGACACGGATGACAAGCCACCGTTGGGCAAACTCGCGGGGAACCGGCCGCGGTACGTCGCGGTCTGGCGGGTGCTGTTGGGCGAATGGCTTGGCTGGAGCGACGCCCGGTTCGCGGAGTGGGTCGCCCAGTTCGACGACGACCTCGACGACCGAGGCTTCTCGCTTTTTTATCACGAAGACGAGTTGTACCACGTCCTCCACCAGCTCATCCCGCCCGAACTGGCCCAGCGGGTGGTTTGGGGGCAGTCAGTCCCCAACTCCAACGCCCTCAGCGGAGTCGTCGGCGAGTTGTGGTTGGCGGTCACTGGGCGGCATCACGGCGCGGAGTGGGGAAGCCCGGCGTTCGACTGGCAAGCGGCCCGCGAGCGCGTCGATGCCGCCCTGAAGCGACACGGGTCATTTCCGGGCGAGGGCAGTCACGCCTGACCGATCCGCTACTCATTCGTACCACTCTGCCCTCTGCACTTTGCACTTTGCACTCTCTCCCCGGCAGGGTATACCGCCGCGCCGGGGGAACGTGGGGAGGGTGGCGTATGGCGGTTCGCGTGTTCGCTCTGGGGTCGGTCGCCGCACTCGCCCTGTCGCTCTCGGTCATCGCGCTGGGCCAGGGGCCGGTGCCCGCGCCGGGCCTGACGACGATCCACCGCAACGGCTTCTCGGCCAAATCGACGACGTTCTTCCTCAAGGGGGACGCCAACGTCCGGTTCGAGGAGCGGGACCACAAGGTGTCCGCCGAACACCACAAGAGCGCGACGACCTCCGAGTACCTCAAGGTCGAGGCCAACCCGCCCGGCGGGGCGACGGACAAGGAGTTCGTCCACTACTACTACGAGTGCCCGCCGGCCCCGCTGACGGAGCAACTCGTCGCCAGCGTGCAGGTCAAGGCGTACCGGGCCGGGGCGCAGGTCAAGGCCCGCGTCGTCTTCCCGCGCGAGAAGGACCCCAAGAACCCGGACTTCGCGCTGACCACCGTGCTGGCCGGGGACACGTACGACAAGGTCCGCCAGTGGCAGGCGATGACCCTGGGCGACCCGGTCGAGACGTTCAAGAAGCACCTGCCGGTGTTGCAGGCCCGCCTCGGCCGCGCCGTGGACCCGACCGACGCGTACATCGACCGCATCATCCTGAACGTCTACTCGGGGCCGGGCGTTTCCGAAGTCTGGATCGACGACCTCGAAATCGGCCCGGTCAAGGGCGTCGCCCCGCCGCTGGCCCGGAACGACGCCGCGGCCGGTCGGCTGGCGAAGAACGCGAAGGCGGTGGCCGTCGAGTTCGGGGACGGGCAAATCCTCGTGGACGGCGACCCGTTCTTCATGCTCGCCGTCCGGCACACCGACACGCCGTTGAAGACCCTGCGGGACGCGCAACTGAACACCGTCTGGTTCCCCAACGAGGCCTCGCCGGCGACCATCGAGGAGGCGGTCCGGAACGGCTTCTGGATCGTGCCGACGCTGCCCCTGCCGGCCGGCGAGTGGGACGGCCGCAAGCCGAAGAAGCCGGACGACAAGGCCATCGAGCGGGACGCCGACCTGACGGCCGCGTACCTGCGCAAGTTCCTGTCGAACGACGCGGTGCTGATGTGGGACTTCGGCAACGGCCGCACGGCCGAAGACCTCGGCCGCGTCGTCCGGGCCGCCGAAGTGGTCCGCAGCTACGACCCGCGGCGGCCCCGGTCGATCGACCTGTGGGACGGGTACGGGGCGTACTCGAAGTACGTGAACGCCATCGGGGCCCACCGCTGGCCGCTGTTCTCGAGCCTCGAACTGACGGCGTACAAGGACTGGCTCGAACAGCGCCGCGCCCTCATCGCCCCGGGCAAGATGATGTGGACGTGGATCCAGACGCACCTGCCCGAGTGGTACGTCACCCAACTGTGCGGCCGGCCCGACCCGGCCGAGTTCGCCGAGCCGGTCGGCCCGCACCCCGAGCAGATCCGCATCCTGACCTACCTCGCCGTCGCCTCCGGGTGCCGCGGCCTGGGCTACTGGTCGGACAAGTTCCTGTCGAAGGACACGCACCACGGCAAGGACCGGCTGCTCGAAATCGCACTGTTGAACTCGGAAATCGACATCCTCCGCGGGGTGCTGGCGAGCGCGACCGACCCGGCCGTCTGGGTGACGACGAGCGACGGCCGGGTGCCGGCGGCGATCGTCCGCGGGCCGAAGGACATCCTCGTCGTCCCCGTCTGGCTCGGCGAGGGCACCCAGTACACCCCGTCGATCGCGGCACTCTCGCAGCTCAAGGTGACGGTCCCGCAGGTGCCCGAGGGGTCGATCGCCTGGCGGGTGACGGCGGCCGGCGTCGAGCAACTGCCGCTGACGGCGCGCAAGCCGAACGGCCTCGAGATCACCATCCCGGACTTCGACGTGGCGTGCGCCGTCGTCATCACGCCCGACCTCGGCCCGACCGGGAAAGTTGTCCGCTGGCAGGACAACGCGACTTTCCGCAGCGGCGAGACGGCGGCCCGGTGGGCGCAACTCCAGGCGGTCGAGCAGTACGAGAAGACCTGCCGGACGCACGCGGCCATCGTCGTCGCCGGCGGCCTGGAGCACGAGTTCACGCCGGAACTGCTGGCGGCCTCGAAGGAGTCGATGGGCAAGGCCCGCGAGTTCTTCGACAACAAGCAGTGGGACGTGGCCTACCGCGAGAGCCGCAAGGCCCTCCGGCCGCTGCGGTCGCTGATGCGGGCCGACTGGGACCGGGCCGTGCAATCCCTGGACGCGCCGAGCGCGTCGCCGTTCGCGGTCAGCTTCTACTCGCTGCCCCAGCACTACGCCCTGGCCGCCGAAGTGCGGGGGTCGCGGCCGGCCGGGAACGGCTTCCCGCACGGCGGCTTCGAGCTGAACAAGAAGGCCCCGCCCGAGGGCGCGGCCGTCGATTCGCTGCCCGGCTGGAAGGCCCGCAAGACGATCCTCGACGCCGCCGACGGGGTCGCCGCGATCCTCAACTCCGACGCCCCCGGCGTCGCCGACCCGCCGCTGCCGCCGATCGTCATCGCCACCGACCGTAATGCGGCGCAGCGCGCCACCCTACCGTCGCCGGACGTGCGCCGGCCGAACTCGGGCAACCACACGCTCGCGCTGACGATCGCGCCGAAGCCGACGAAGGAAAAGGACGGCAGCCCCGCGGCCCCGACGCAGGCCCTGGAGCGCGCCATCGTCGCCGTCGATAGTCCGGCGGCCGACTTCGCCCCGGGGGGCCTCGTCCGCGTCAGCTTCTGGGCCAAGGTGCCGACGGGGGTGACGGCCGCGGCGGACGGCCTGGTCGTGTTCGACAGCGCCGGCGGCGAACCGCTCGGCATCCGCATCCGTTACCAGGCGAACTGGCGGCAGTTCAACCTGTACCGCCGCGTCCCGCCCGACGGCAAAATCTCGATGACGTTCGCCCTGACCGGCTTCGGCACCGCGTACATCGACGACGTGAAAATCGAGCCGATGGTCCCCGCCGGGAACTAGTCGGCGTGGTGGGTGAACTTCTTCACCTCGAAATTCTTCCACGTACACTTCCGCTTGCGGCCGTCGATCTCGACTTCGACGACGACGGTCAGCTCGTCGTCCGCCTTCAGGAACGCCGCCTTGGCCACGAAGTGCGAGCAGGTGCCGGCCGCTTCGCCCTTGGGCCGTTCGTCCGCCGGGGCCGGCTCGAACGCCAGCGGGAACTCGTCCGCGCCGCGGCGGGCCGTGCCGGTGATCGTCACGGTCGGCAGGGCGACCGGCGTCGGCTCGTCGGCGACCGTCTCGATGAACAGGTCGAGTTCGTTGCCGTCCTTGGCGGACAGGTGCGCGGTCAGCCCGGCGTGGTACTTGCCCAGGTGCCCGATCATCATCTTGTCCCGGGCGTGGTCGTCGCCGTCGCCGTGGGTGTGTTCCTGCGTTAACTTTTGCGTCGCGGGGGTCGGCGGGACCGGAGCCGCCGAGCAGCCGGTGAGGGTGGCGAGTGCCGTCAGCAGGAAGAACTTGCGCATCGGGGTGGCCCTGAAATTAAGGGGTCGCGGGGAAAAAGGGCGGCGGCACTTTGCCGGTGCCCTTGGGGTCGAACAGGCTGATGCCGGCGATCGTCAGCACGAGGAAGCCGACGCCGAAGATCAGGCCGACGGCCGACAGGACCATGCCGCTCACGGCCAGTTTCCGCGCCGGCGTCTTCCGGCCGAACGCCCCGGTGACGAGGCCGGCGACGCTGGTGGCGAGCGACACCGGCCAGACGCAGAACAGTACGCAACTCAGCACGCCGAGGACGAAGGACAGCACGGCCGCGGCGCTCACCGGGGCCGGCCGCGGCCGGCGGGTCGGGCGGCGGCGGCGGACGGTCGGCACCCTGCCCGGCGCGGGGAAGCGCTCGCCGCACGCCCAGCAGATAATGGTGCGGCCGGCGTCCGCCGGCTCGGTCAGTTGCTCGGCCCCGCACCGCGGGCACGGCACCAGTCGGCCGGTCATGGTTAGTCCTTGAAGATGTCGCTCACCGACTGGTCCTCGTGGATCCGCTTGATCGCGTCGGCCAGGAGCGGGGCGACGCTGATGACCGTCACGTTCGGCAACTTGTCCCGCTTGTCCTTCGACAGCGGGACCGAGTCCGTGACGACGATCTGCTCGACCGGCGCGTCCCGCAGGCGCTCCACGGCCGGGCCGCACAGCACGCCGTGGGTGGCGCACACGTAGATCTTCTTGGCGTTCGACTTCTTGGCGATCTCGATGGCGTTGACCATGCTCGACGCGGTCGAAATCATGTCGTCGAAGATGACGACCGTCTTGCCGGCCAGGGGCGCGCCGATGAGGTGGGCGGCCTTCGTCTCCTCGCCGCTCGACCGCCGCTTGTCCACGACGGCGATCTGCCCGCCGAGCCGCCGCTGGTAGTGCAGGGCCTTCTTGACGTTCCCCTCGTCGGTACTGAGCACGACGAGTTCGTCCGGCGGGATGTTCCACGTGCGGACCTGGGCCGTGATCTCCTTGACGGCGTACAGGTGGTCCACGGGGATGTTGAAGAAGCCCTGAATCTGGGCGGCGTGCAGGTCCAGGCACAGGACGCGGTGCGCCCCGGCGGCGGTCAACAGGTCGGCCACGAGCTTGGCACTGATCGGCACCCGGCCGGTGTCCTTGCGGTCCTGGCGGGCGTACCCGAAGTACGGGACGGCGACCGTCACGCGGGCCGGCGAGGCCCGCTTGAAGGCGTCCAGGATGATGAGCAACTCCATCAGGTTTTCGTTCACCGGGGGGCACGTCGGCTGGACGATGAACACGTCCCGGCCGCGCACGTCCTCGTCGATCCGGACCGACGATTCGCCGTCCGGGAAGTTGCCCAGGTTGAGGTTCCCGAGCGGCACCCCGAGGTTCTTGGCGATGCTGTCCGCGAGCGGCTTGTTCGCCCGCCCGCTGAACACCTTGAGCTTGTCCTTGATGGCCGGTCCGGTCACGACGTGTCCCCAGGGGGGTCGCCCGACGCGAGTCGTCGGCGGGCGGCAGGTCCCGGCGCGGACGGCGGTCGACGTTCAAACGCCAGGCCGCGCGGGGTGGCCGGTATTATGCGAACCGGACGAACGCGGGTCAATCCAACGCCCGCCGGGCCTCCCGCCGGCCGCGTACAATGGCGGTTCTCAGGGGGCCGACGATGGCGCGCGACTGGATTCTCGGCACCGCCGGGCACATCGACCACGGCAAGACTTCGCTCGTCAAGGCCCTCACCGGCGTCGATTGCGACCGCCTCCCCGAGGAGCGCGCCCGCGGCATTACCATCGACATCGGCTTCGCCCGGCTGACGCTCGGCGGCCAGACGTTCGGCGTCGTGGACGTGCCGGGGCACGAGCGGTTCGTCCGCAACATGATCGCCGGGGCGACCGGGTTCGACCTCGCCCTGCTCGTCGTCGCGGCCGACGACGGGGTCATGCCGCAGACGCGCGAACACCTGGAAATCCTGGCACTCCTGGGCGTCCGCCGCGGGGTCGTCGCGCTGACCAAGTGCGACGCCGTCGATGACGCGACGCTCGAACTGCGGGCGCTCGAAGTCCGCGACCTGGTCGCCGGCACGTTCCTAGACGCGGCCGAGATCGTCCCCACGTCGGCCACGACTGGTATCGGTCTCGCGGCGTTGCGCGCCGCCCTCGCCGCCGTCGGCCGCGAGTTGACGCGCAACGACGACGGCCTGCCGTTCCGCCTGGCGATCGACCGGGCGTTTACCCGGCCCGGCCACGGCACCGTCGTCACCGGGAGCGTGCTGGCCGGGGCGGTGAACGTCGAGGAAACCGTCGCCTGGCACCGGCCGGACGGCACGACGGAGGCGGTCCGCGTCCGCTCGTTGAACCACCACGGGGAATCCGTCGAACGGGTCGAGCGCGGCCAGCGGGCGGCGGTCAACTTGCCGGGCGTGCCCCTCGACGCGGTCCGCCGGGGCCACGAACTCGCGGCCGTCGGCTACCTCACGCCGGCCCGCGTACTGACCGTCCGTCTGCGGGCGTCGGCCGACGGACCGGGCGTCAAGCACCGTCTGACGGCCCGGCTGCACCTCGGCACGGCGGACGTGCAGGCCGTCGTCTCGGTCCTCGACGCCGACCGGGCCGACCCGGGCGAGTGGGTGCTGGCCCAACTCTTTCTGGCGGACCACGTCGTCAGCGCCTGGGGCCAGCCGTTCGTCCTCCGCACCTCGTCCGGCGAACGCACGCTCGGCGGCGGGCGGGTGCTGCAACCGGCCGCGGGGAAACTGCGGCGGCGCGAGATCGACGTGGTGAAGGCGCTGGAGCAGTTCGCCGCGGCCGACGGCCGGGACCGCTGCCAAATCGCCACCTATCTGGCCGGAGACGCCGGTATCTCCCCGCAGGAATTGCTCGCGGCCGCGGGGGTCACCGCCGGCGAAGCGGCGGACCACGTCGAGACCTTGCAACAGTCGCTGCGACTCGTCGAGTTGCCGACGCGCGGCCGCTACACCCACGCGGACCGGGTGACCGCGGTCGAGGCGAAAGTCCTGGCCACGGTGGCCGGGTTGCACGCCGCGCACCCACTGGTGTCGAGCCACGACCGCACGGCGATTACCGCGGCCCTCGGCTACCTGCCCGAACCGCTCGTGGCCGCCGTGATCGACGGCCTCGTGAAGTGGAAGCGGCTTACGCCGGACGGCAAGCGGGTGGCGCGGGCCGACTTCCAGCCGCGGCTCAGCGTCAACCAGCGGAAGTTGCGCGACAAGATCGTCGAGGCGCACCGCATCGCCGGGTTCGAGCCGCCGGTGCCGCAGAGTTTTGCGAACGTCGCCGGCGGCTTGGCCCCGACGCTCGCGGCGATTTACGAAGTGGCGTGCGCGGAGGGATTGCTCGTGGAGGTGTCGGCCGAGGTCTACTTGCACGCGCAAACCGCCGCCGAGTTAGGGCGGCGGGTGCGGGCGTTGTTCGCCGACGGTCGGTCGGCTACGGTCGGCGACTTCCGGGACGCACTGGGCACGACCCGGAAGTTCGCGTTGCCGATCTGCGAATACCTCGACCGCGTCGGCCTGACGGTGCGCGACGGCGACCGACGGACCCTGGCGTCAGGGACTTGACGGCGTTGCGACGGGGGTGCTCGACGAGAGCAACTTGACCTCGAAGACGAGGTCGGAGTTCGGCGGGATACTCGACCCCGACCCGGCGGCCCCGTAACCGAGGGCGGACGGGATGGAGATGTTCCGCACCCCGCCCGGCTTCATGCCGATGAGGCCCTGTTTGAACCCCTGGATCACGCCGTTGGTGTTGAACTTCGTCGCCGCCTTGTCGCGGTTGCCGTCGAACACCGTGCCGTCCTTCAGGAAGCCGGTGTAGAAGACGTTGACGTCTTGCCCGTCCGTCACCGCGGCCCCCTGGCCGACGGTCGTGTCCTGAATCTTGACCCCCGTGCCGAGGTCGGTGAACGTCGGGGCGGTGATGTCCGGCAGCTTGCCCGTGGTCCCGGCGTTGGTCGTCACGTCCAGCGGCGGCGCGGGCGGCGGGACGACGACCGGCGGGGGCGTCGGTGGGATCGGCTGGTCGGGCCGGATCGGCGCGCCGACCGTGCCGAGCGGGATGCCGCCGATCTGGGCCGTCAGGGCGTACCCGTACAGGGCGTTGACCTCGGCCTTGTAGCGGAACTCCGCGGCCCGCGCGATCAACGGCGTCAGGCTCGGATCGACCGCGGCCTGACCGGTTACGGTGTTCTGGAACTCGGCGAGCACCCGGGCCGATTTCAGGCTCTCGTCGCTCAGGGTCGGCAGGTAGTTCTTCAAGTACGCGATCGTGTACACGTTCATGAACTCGACTTTTTTCTCGATCAGCCCCTGGAGTTGCTCCTGGGCCGCGTCCGCCTGGGCGGCGGCGGCGAACACGTCCGCCGGGGTGATGCTCGGCACGGTCCGGTCTTCGAGCGGCGTCAGACCGGGGCGAAAGCTCTTCGGGGCCATGTCACAAAACTCCGTCGGGGGGTGTTCAAGGTCAACATCGTCGCCGGGCGAACGCGGGCTGCACGCGCGGCCGCTCAGGATACCGACGAGGAACCCGGCCCGCGCGACGCAACCGGCACGGTCGGAAAATTCCGTCAACTCGCCGGCGGTACGTCCAGCAGCACGAGCCGCACCAGGTTCAACGCCATCCGGGCCGTGCGGCTTTGTATCTCGGCCCGCGTGCCGCCCCAGGTGAACGGCAGCACCCGCGTGCCGCCGGCCGACGCCACGGCCACGAACACGGTCCCGATCGGGGTGCCGTCGTCCCCGGCGGCCGGCCCGGCGTACCCGGTCGTCGAGACGCCGTAGTCGGTGCCGAACCTGGCCCGCACGCCCTCGGCCATGAGTCGCGCGACCGGGGCGCTCACGGCCGTGTGCCGGGCGAGCACGTCCGGCGGCACGCCGAGGTCGCGCGCCTTGACGGCGTCCGTGTACGCGACCACCCCGCCCGCGAGGACCCGGCTCGCCCCCGGCACCATCGCCAGGCGGGCCGCGACCAGCCCGGCCGTCAGACTCTCGGCCGTGGCGACCGTCTGCCGGCGGTCCGCGAGGAGCCGCACGACGACGTCGTGCAACTCGTCCTCGTCGGTCCCGTACACGATCGCCCCGAGGCGTTCGCGGATCGCCGCTTCGACCGGGGCGATGAGCGCCGCCGCGGCCGCCGGGCTGGCCGCGAGGGCGTTGATGCGGAGCGAGACGACGGCGTCCGACGCGGTGATGCCGACCTCGGGGACGGCCCCGCGGCGGGTCACGTCGCCGAGCAGTTCTTCGACCTGCGACTCGCCGTTGCCGAAGGTGTTGATCTTCCGCTGGACGAAGACCGCGCCGCCGCCGAAGCCGAGGTCGACCAGCCGCGGCTGGACCCGTTCGAGGTACATCCGCTTCATCTCCGACGGCACGCCCGGCATGGCCGCGTAAATGGTGCCGGCGTGCTCCAGCCAGACGCCCGGGGCCGTGCCACTCGGGTTGACGATCATCTCGGCCCCGCGCGGGCACTGGGCCTGCACGCGGTTGCGGTCCGGCATGTCCCGGTTGCGGCTGCGGTACATCGCCCGGATGCGGTCCAGCGAGTCGGCGTCTTCGACCAACTCGACCCCGGCCACGGCGGCGAGGACCTCGCGCGTCAGGTCGTCCAGCGTCGGGCCGAGGCCGCCGGTCAGGAGCACCAGTTGCGCCCGTCGGCCGGCGAGTCGGGCGCAATCGACGTTGTCGGCCAGGTCGTCGGCGACGGTCGTGTGGAAGCCGACCGGGACGCCGATCTCGGCGAGCCGCTGGCTGAGCCACTGGGCGTTCGTGTCGAGGTTGCGGCCGGTCGTAATTTCGGTGCCGATGGAGAGGATTTCCGCCTTCACGCTGGGCCTCGCTGTGCCGGGGTCGCCTTGACGCCGGGCGGGGCCACTCGGTATGCCCCGCCGCATGAACACATCCTACTTCGCGGCCGCGGCGGTGGGCCTGCTAATCTTCGCCGGGCACGCCCAGGCCCAGCAGGCCGAGAAGGCCGACGGGCCGCGGGCGGTCGCCCTCCTGCTCGACACGTTCAAGATCGTCGAGGGCCGGTACTCGACGGACGCCCGGGGCAACTACGTCCGGGCCGGAGCCGACCCCCGGGTCATCCCGGCCGCGAGCGTGCTGTTCGTCGGCACGAGCCGGGACGACGTGACGAAGTACCTGGCCGGCCGCGCCGCCGCCGACCCCCCGCCGCCGGCGAAGCTCCCACCCGGCGACTTCAACACGGTCGCCGCCAAGACCTTCCCGACGAAGGTGCAACCGATCCTGTCGAACCTGTGCGCGAGCTGCCACGCCAAGCCGGACTACGCCGGGACGTTCAAGTTGAAGGCGATCCCGACCGGCTTCGCCGACGCCGACGCGGCCCGCGCGAACGCGGTCGCCGCCGTCGTCCACATCGACCGCGCCGGCCCGTCGGCGAGCGACCTCCTCGCCAAGTGCGTCACGGCCCACGGCGGGCAGAAACTCCCGGCCTGCCGCGACCGATCGCACCCCGCTTACGCCACCCTCGAACTCTGGGCCCACGGCATGACCCTCGCCGAAGGGTCGCCGGTGCCGGTCGTCGTGCCGGCGGTCAAGCCGCCCCTGCCGCCGGCGGTGCTGGTCGCCGCGAAAGTCCGCCCGGTGCCCGCCGTGAAAATGCCGACCCCGGTCGGCCCGACCGACCCGTTCGACCCGCACGAGTTCAACGCCGCGGCCGTCGGGAAAAAGTGACCGCCGTCACAGTTGGCGGACGTGGGCTTCGAGGTCGTACTCGCGGACCAGAGCATCGAGCGCGGCTTCGACCGCCTCGTACCGGGCGGCGTCGAGGAGCAGCGTGACCTCGACGCGGCCGGTGAGTTCCTCCGCCGGCAGGTCGGCGAGCGCGGCGAGGCGGAGGTTGCGGAGCATGGACGGGTCGAACCCGGTCAACTCCGCCTCGGGCAGGCCGTCGAGGTCTTCGAGCAGCGCGGCCAACTTCGCCGGGTCGTACCGGCCCTGGGCGTCCTGGTTGTTCAAGACGACGTTCAACGCCTTCTCGCGGGCTTCGGTGAGCCGCACGACGGAGACCGGCACGGTCGCGTAGCCGAGTTCGCCGAGGATGCGCAACCGGGCGTGCCCGCCGACGACGCGGCCGGTCGTCTCGTTCCAGACGAGCGGCTCGACCAGGCCGAACTCTTCGAGGCTCCGCTTCAACTTGCGGTACGCCGGCCCCTTCGGGTTCAACGGCCGCCGCGGGTTGTACTCGGCCGGCTCCAACCGGTCGATGGCCAGCTCGCGGACTTCGAGTGCCTGCATGTCATCCTCGATTTCGGGTTTCGGGTTTCGGGTGTCGGGTGTCGGGTGTCGGGTGTCGCAGACAGGAGTCCGGCGCGGTGACGGGTGTTCACCCTGTCCACTCTACATCTTGATCCGTGAAACACTTCCGACCGCGGTCGGCAATCCGTCCGGTCTGCGACACCCCACACCCGACACCCGAAACCCGATTCTCATGGACCTCCCCCTCTGGACGGCCGCCCCGTTCGCGCTGCTGCTGCTGGGCATTGCGGTGCTGCCGATCGTCGCGGGGCACTGGTGGCACGCCAACCGGCACAAGGCAATAGTCGTGCTGGTGCTCGCGGTGCCGGTGGCGATTTACCTCGGGGTTTCGGGGCCGGTGACGCTCGCCGCGCTCGTCCACGAGTGGGAGGACTACGGGTCGTTCATGGTCATGCTGACGGCGCTGTACACCATCGCCGGTGGGATCGCGGTCGGGGGCACGATCCCGGGCAGGCCGTGGGCGAACACGACGATCCTGGGTGTCGGGGCGGTGCTGGCCAACGTCATCGGCACGACCGGGGCGAGCATGGTCCTGATCCGGCCGCTGCTGCGGGCCAACGCCGGGCGGGGCCGGGTCACGCACCTGCCGGTCTTCTTCATCTTCATCGTGTCGAACACCGGCGGCCTGCTCACCCCGCTCGGCGACCCGCCACTGTTCCTGGGCTTCCTGCAAGGGGTCGATTTCTTCTGGACCCTGCGGCTCTGGCCCGAGTGGCTGGCCGTAAACGCGACCCTGTTGGGCGTCTTCTTCGCCCTGGACGTGGTGCAGTCCCGCCGCGAAGTGCGGGCCAGTGTGCCGACGACGGTGGACGCCGTGACGATGCGGGCCGTCCGCGGCTGGAAGTTGAACGTGCCGCTCTTACTCGGCGTCGTGGCGGCGGTGGTCGGCCAGAAGTACCTGCCCAAACCGGCCGGCGAGGCGATCATGGTCGGGCTGACCGCCGCGTCGCTCGCCTTCACGCCGAAGGCGGTGCGGGCGGCCAACCAGTTCGCCTGGGGGCCGATCGTCGAAGTCGCCGTCGTCTTCGCCGGCATCTTCACGACGATGGTGCCGGCCCTGCTGCTCCTGAAGGTCCACGGCCAGGCCATCCCGATCACCGAGCCGTGGCAGTACTTCTGGGTCACCGGCCTGCTCTCGTCGGTCCTCGACAACGCCCCGACGTACCTGACCATCGCCACCCTCGCGGCCGACGGCCAACCGCTGTCGTGGCTGCCGGGCAACAAGCCGGATATCTTGGCGGCGATCAGTTGCGGGGCGGTGTTCATGGGCGCGAACACGTACATCGGCAACGGCCCGAACTTCATGGTCAAGGCCATCGCCGAAGAGAACGGCTACGC
>JANYHV010000277.1 GCA_025362195.1 Fimbriiglobus sp.
TCGGCAGCGGTCGGCGGGACGAAGTCGGGCCCATCGGTAGACTGAGTCATGATCGCAGCGTCCTTGCCGTGGTGAAGTGTGGTAACTCCAGCCATGGCAAGACGCTGCGATCACTTCAAGCCTAACTCAGTGGCATTGCACTGACGTGGGCCGCTCGCCAAGATTCGCCTGCGGCGGAGCCGGGGAGCGGTCATTCCTACTTCGTAATCACTTTGCACTTCGGTCGCCTGCAGTTCTTCCACGCCCTTCCTCGTGACTTTCGCTCCGGTGCGTTCACTCCAGTGAGCAGCGGCGGGCCGGGTCAAGCGGGTCGCCGGGATTCGGCCGCCGGCGGCGCATCCTCTTCGCGCGGCGGGGCCGCATCGGGTATGATGGAGTGCCTCGTAATCTCCGCCGCGCATCCCCGCGATTAAGGGTGGCCGACCGTGGGACAGAAGATCGAAAAGGACCTGCAACGCTTCCGCAAAATCGTCCGCGGCAAGATCAAATCGAACCTGTCGAAGTACATCAGCCAGGGCGAGATGATCGGCAAGAAGGGGAACGACCTCGTGTCGATCCCCGTGCCGGCCATTAACCTGCCGCAGTTCCGCTTCGGCACCAAGGGGTCGGGCGGCGTCGGCGTCGGCCCCGGCGACCCCGGCCAGCCGCTCAGCGCGCCCCAACAGGACGGCGACGGCAAGGGCCAGGCGGGGGACGCGCCGGGCGGGCACATCCTCGAAGTCGAGCTGACGATGGAAGAACTCGCCGCCATTCTCGGCGAGGAGTTGGCCCTGCCGCGGATCGAGCCGAAGGGCAAGAAGAACGTCGTCACCACGCACAGCCGGTACTCGAGCATCCGCAACGTCGGCCCCGAGAGCCTGCGGCACTTCAAGCGGACTTACCGCCAGGCGCTGCGCCGGCAAATTTCGACCGGCGGGTACGACCCGACCAACCCCCTGGTCGTGCCCGAGCGCGAGGACAAGCGGTACCGCAGCTCGAAGGACACTCAGAAGCCCGAGGCCGTGGCGTGCGTCGTGTACATGATGGACGTGTCCGGGTCGATGACCGACGAGCAGAAGCAGATCGTCCGCATCGAGGCGTTCTGGATCGACACGTGGATCAAGGCCCACTACCAGGGCGTGGACCGCGTGTTCATCATCCACGACGCGCAGGCCAAGGAGGTGGACGAGCACACCTTTTTCCACACCCGCGAGAGCGGCGGCACCCGCATCAGCACGGCCTACGACCTGGCCGACAAAATCCTCACCGCCCGGTACCCGGCGAGCGAGTGGAACTTGTACGCCTTCCACTTCTCCGACGGCGACAACCTGAGCGAGGACATCCCCAAGTGCCTCGACACGCTGACGCAACGCCTGTTGCCGAAGCTCAACCTGTTCGGGTACGGCCAGGTGGAGAGTCCCTACGGCAGCGGCGAGTTCTTCGACCACATCGACGAGTTGACGGCCGAGCACCCCGAGATCGTGACGACCCGCGTCCCCAACCGCGACGCGATCCTCGGCAGCATCAAGGCGTTCCTGAACACCGGCCGGTAACAGTTAAGGAGACTGACGTGGCACTCGACGTGACGTACATCGGTTGCGACCGCCCCGAGGACCGGGAATTCGTAGACCGGCACCTGTTGCCTTACGTCATGGGTGTGTTGGAGGACAAGGCCAGTCACGTCCGGGTAGCCCTCGTCCGGCTGACGCGGGATGCCTCGGCCGGTGACGGCTTGGATCGACTGGTTCGCGAGGTGGCCAACCAATTGCGACCGGGCGTTAGCGTTTTGAGGAAGCGGACGGACGACGACAAGGACGCCGACGGTTACGCCCTCCTGCTCGTCTTTGACCACGCGGAGGCCGGTTGGACGTACTTACCCCGCGAGGTGTTGCTGCAACCGCGCCGGGCGACCGCGACGATCCGACGACTGTACACGGCCATATTGGGTGCCCGCCTCGAGGTCCTCGTGGCCGGGTTCGACTACGGCTCGACGGCCGACGGGGAGCAATAAGGTGCCCGCACAAACGAACAGTGACCGCATCCTGCTCTTGGAGAGTGCCGCAACGGTGCTGGCGCTGGTTCAGAAACAACACGAGAAGGAACTCGCCGAGATCGATTCCCGGCTGAACCTGCGTGACGTGGCGTTCGTCGAACTTTGCAAATCGCACGCTCTGCTCCAGCAGCGGCACGACGATTACGTCCGGCGGGCCGAAGTCTGGGGCCAGCGGTGGTGGGCGCTGGTGCCGCTGCTCGTCGGCGCGGTCCTCTCGCTGTGCTCTGCGCTCATCGTCGCCCTCGCCCGAAAGTAACCCGCCCGACCCGAGGAGAGACGATGTTCCAGTCCGTGACGTACACCGGCTTCGAGAAGCACCCCGACCGCCGCGCGTGGGTCGAGGGCGTCGTGATGCCATTAATGGAGGAGGCCGTCCGTCGCGAGGAGACGCCGATCCGGGTTCACTGGCACGACCCCGACTTGCCGGGGGCGACCGTCCAGCAGCTTGAGGAGATCGTTCGTAAAGACATCCTACCCAGTGTCGATGTTGTACCACCTTACTTAGACGGCTCTGAAGGAGTGTCAGGTTTGGTCGCCCCGCCAAGTATTATTTTAATCTTAGCAAGTGATGCCCTTCCGACGGGTTGGACGTTTCTCCCAGTCCCCGGAAACAAAGGCTCCTACGACCTGAATCGGATTCAGTGGGCCATCCAGAGCATCTACATCTCGATCTTGAGGACTGTCGTTAGGGAAGTCGTCGAGACTTTGAAGGCTGACCTCGTATTGGCGGAGGCATAGCCGTGGCGATGCCCTCACCCGCTGAGCGCCTGCGCGTCTTAGAACTCGGGCTTCGAAGCCTTGAGAACGCGATCGCTTCGCTGCAATCCGCGGTCGAGTCTCAAGCCGTGCAGATGGCGGATGCTCGCAGTGTGTTCGCTGACCGATCCGCTTCCGAGGCTGAAAAGTTCGCGGTGCAAGCTACTGAGAGCGCCGTTCTGAAACAGAAGATCGATGATTTGACACGTCGCCTGGACGACCAGGCGGCCCACTTCAAAGTCTGGGACCAACGCTGGTGGGGGTTGGTCGCGGGAGTACTGATTGCCATTGTGACTGCGTTCATCAGGAAGTAACACGCCATGACCAACAGCGCCTTTTACCACACCAATCTGCCGGCCAATCTGCGCGTCCTCAAGGAGGAGATCGAGGGGTACGCGCGGGGGTACGGGTTGGACTTCTACGAGACCGTCTTCGAGATGGTCGATGCGGACGACCTCAATGAGATCGCGGCCTACGGCGGGTTCCCGACGCGGTACCCGCACTGGTCGTTCGGGATGCAGTACGAGGAGTTGAACAAGAGTTACAGCTACGGGCTGTCGAAAATCTACGAGATGGTCATCAACAACGACCCGTGTTACGCGTACCTGATGCGCTGCAACCACGTCGTGGACCAGAAGTTGGTCATGGCCCACGTGTACGGGCACAGCGACTTTTTCAAGAACAACGCGTACTTCGGGCACACGACCCGCAAGATGATGAACGAGATCGCCAACCACGCCGCGCGGATCCGCGGGTACGCCGAGCGGTTCGGGACCGACCAGGTCGAGGCGTTCCTCGACCGTTGCATGTCCGTGGACGACCTCATCGACATCCACTCGGTCGCCATCCGGCGGCGCGGCGAGCACGCCCAACAGGAGGTGTCCGGGGTCGACGTGCCGGAGGAAACGGCGGAACCGGTCCGCTTCCGCAGCAAGCCGTACATGGACGGGTTCGTCAACCCGCACGCCGACCCCGAGGCCGCGCCGGGGGCCGACGCCCGGAGGCCGACCGTCGCCCACTTCCCCGAGCGGCCCGAGAAGGACATTTTGTTGTTCCTGATCGAACACGCGCCCCTTAAGAACTGGCAGCGCGACATCCTGTCGATCATCCGGGACGAGGCGTACTACTTCTACCCGCAGGGCCAGACCAAGATCATGAACGAGGGCTGGGCCAGTTACTGGCACTCGACGATGATGACGCAGAAGGCCCTCGCCCCCGAGGAGTTGATCGACTACGCCGACCACCACTCGGGCACGATGGCCACGTCCGGCCGGCTGAACCCCTACAAACTTGGCATCGAACTGCTGCGCGACATCGAGACGCGCTGGGACGCCGGCCGGTTCGGCGCGGAGTACGACGCCTGCGACGACCTCGACGCCCGCCGCGCCTGGAACAAGCACACCGGGTTGGGCCGGCAGAAGATTTACGAGGTCCGCAAGGTCCACAACGACATTACCTTCATCGACACCTTCTTGACGCCGGAGTTTTGCGTCGAGAACAAACTGTTCTCGTTCAACTACCAGGCGCAGTCGAAGAACTACGTGATCGAGTCCCGGGAATTCCAGAAGGTGAAGAACCGGTTGCTGGCGAGTCTGACGAACTTCGGCAAGCCGTGGATCACGGTCGTCAACGGCAACCACCGGAACCGCGGCGAACTGCTCTTGCGGCACGAGTACCAGGGGGTTGAACTGAACCGCGGCGAGGCGAAGGATACGCTGGCGAACTT
>JANYHV010000320.1 GCA_025362195.1 Fimbriiglobus sp.
GAGACGATTGCCGCGACCTTCGCCGCCGTGACCGGGGTCGGGGTCGAGGTCCGCGGGCCGGACGGGGTGCTCCTCGGCTGGCTCACCCCCGCCCCCCGGCCGGGCATGTCGTTCCCCGAACTCGGGGTCACCGACGAAGAACTGGACCGCGAGATCGCCGACCCCAAGACCCAGTGGGTGACCGCCGAAGTCGTCAACGCCCGGATGCGCGAACTGCGCGGCCAAAAGTGACTTACCGAGTAATCTGGGTCGCGGGTCTACTCGACCGGCTGGCCGAACTGTACGTCGCCGCCGATCCGGCCGACCGGGACCGGCTGGCCGTCGGGGTCGAGCGATTCAACGATCGACTCGCGGCCGACCCCCTGAGCGTCGGCGAGTCGCGTCGGGGCAGCCACCGGGTCGCCTTCCCGCCGCTCCTGCACGTCTATTTTCGCGTCGATCAAGCCGGGCGCGTGGTGTGGATTACGCGGGTCAATCGCTACGGCTCGTGAACCCGCGTTTGCCACGGGTCAGTCGGCGTGGGCGCGGAGGTAACTCGGGAACCGGGGGATGCCGTCGTCGGACAGCTCCTGGTACTGGAAGGTGATCGTCGTGCCGACGGGCGGGGGGGTCGTCCGCTCGGCGTCGGTCAGGCCGGTGCCGACGTTGAACCGCTTGCCGTCGGGCAGCTCGCACAACAGCGACCCGGTCCGGCCCTTGTGCTTGCCCTTGCCCGGCTCGTACCCCACCACGACCGCCTCGGCGTCCCGGAAGCTCTTCACTTTTAACAGCGTACTCGACCGCCCGGCGGCGTACCGCGACCCCGGCTGGCGGAGCATCAGCCCCTCGGCCCCGAGCGCCTCCAATTCGGCCAGCGTGGCCCGCATCGCCGCGAGGCCCGCGCACTTCGCCTGCTCCAAAATCGTGGCGTAGGGGTTACCCCACCCGGCGACGTTGGCCGCCAGGAAGGCCTGCCGGTCTTCGAACGGTGCGTCGAGGTGCGGGGCGTCGAAGACGACGAACCGGACGGTCTTCCACGTCTCGGGGTGGTCCTGCCGCTTGACGATGCCGACGGTCCGCTGGAAGGCCTTGCGGGCGGTGAACAATTCGCCGTCGAGGAGGTGCGTCGGCAGCCCTGCGGTGAACCACGGCGGGGCGTGGTAGACGTTGCCGAGCCGGGACAAGAACTGCGTGCCGTCCCAGTACGCCCGCACGCCGTCGAGCTTCTCGCTGACCCACCAGCCGGTCGGGTCGGTGTCGGCCCAGGTCTCGGCGAGGAGCAGCGGCGGCCCCGCGGCCCCCGGCACCTCGACGGCGACCGGCAGGGCCGCACCGAACCCGGCCAGCCGCGCCTCCTCGGCGGCGTCGCCGCGCAACTTGCGCAGGTGTTTGCACGTCCGCCGCTCGATGCCGACGGACTGGTTCCGCCACGCCGGGCAGGTACACGAGTAGACGCCGCCGACGTTTTTGAGAGCGTACGGCTTCGACCCGGACCCCTGCATCGGCACGCTCTCGCCGTCGGTCAAGTCGGGCACGGGGAAGCTCCTGAAGGGGACGACGGCCGTCCGGGGTTGCGCCGCGGCGCGGCCCCGGTGGGGGTGTGATACCGATCCGCGGCGGGGTTACGAGCCGCCGGCGGTCGCGGGCGGGGCGGCGAGTTCGGCGTGGACGGCCGCTTCGAAGGCGGCGAGTTCGGGCCGGTCGAACGCCCCGGGCCGGGCCGCCAGGGAGATCGTCGCCCGGCCGAACACGTCGGACAGGTCGCGCTCGACGACCGTCGGGTCGGGCGGGGCGGCCCGGTTCGCAAACGTGATGGCCAGGCCGAACCCGCCGCGGACGTACGCCCGACAGGTACTCGCGAACTGGGCCGAGACGCGGAGCCGGGCCGGGCCGAACAGCCCGAGGTCGGCCAGCCGGGCGGGCAGCAGGGGGTCCGGGAAACTCGCCGGGTCGTTGACCAGGACTTCCCCGGCCAGGTCGGCCAGGGCGAGCGACTTCCGCCGGGCCAGGCGGTGCCGGAGCGGGCAGATCAAGAGGGTGGCCAACTCGTACGCCGGGCGGAATTCGAGCGGCTGGTCGGGGACGGGCGGGTGCGGGCGGAAGGCGAGGGCGGCGTCGGCCCGGCCGGCGGCCACGGCGGCGAACGCGTCCGGCCCGGTCATCTCGACGAGGGTCAGGTCCGCCGCGGTGAACCGGCGGATCACGCCCGGCAGGTCGTCGGTCATGACCCGGGGCGTCGCGGCGACGGTCAGTTTCGCCGTCCGGGTGGTCGCCGCGAACCGCTCGCGGAGCCGGGCCGCGCCGTTCACCAGCGGCTCGACGAGGGGCAGCAAGTCCCGCCCGGCGACCGTCAACGTGGTGCCGCGGACCCCGGCCCGGACGAGCCGCGTGCCGAGCACTTTTTCGAGCGCGTGGACCTGCGCCCAGACGGTCGGGTGGGTCAGCCCGAGGGCCGCCGCGGCCGCCGCCAGGCTGCCCCGCCGGGCGGTCTCGACGAAGCTCCGCAACTGCTGGAGGGTGATCTCCTTGTAGGCGTGCGAAGACCGCGTGCGACTGGGCATGGTGTCGATCGTTTCAACAGGGGGTATGGGGCAGTTCGCTAGCGGCAATCCCTTGCGTCAGTCTGACGGCCCGGCCATGATATCGTGTCTTACACCGTTCGCGGAGCGGTCCCGCTCCGACTTCCTCTCTTCTCGGAGTGATTTCGATGCGCCGTCTCGTCCGAACCCGCCGCGCGGGCTTCACCCTGATCGAGCTGTTGGTGGTGATCGCCATCATCGCCATCCTCATCGGGCTGCTGCTCCCGGCCGTGCAAAAAGTGCGCGAGGCCGCCGCCCGCGCCCAGAGCCAGAACAACTTGAAGCAGATCGCGCTCGGGGCGCACAGCGCGCACGACGCCCTGGGTGCCCTGCCCCCGGCGACGGCCCACTGGTGGAGCTTCTGCTGCCCGGCGTCCGGGGAGACGCCCGACGGGACGATCTACACCGGGCCGTACGCGCCGCGGATCAAGGCCGACTGGAGCAACCCGGGCGGGTACTACCAGATCACCTTCTTCCAGCTCCTCCTGCCGTACATCGAACAGGCGAACATCTCCAACGCCACCAGCGGCCTGGACGTGATGTTCGGGAACGGCGTGCTGGGCGGCACGAACTGGGTCTACTCGATGGGCGTGAAGACGTACAAGTCGCCCCTCGACTACAGCCCCGGCGCGAACGGCGAGGGGATCGCCACCAAGGAATGGGACGGGGACACGAAGCGGCGGCTCGACCTGGCCGGGTACGCCTGCAACTTCAAAGTGTTCGGCCGGCCGAACCGGTCGATGTGGGACACGTGGGGCGGGGGCGGGGCCGGCGTGCCCAAACTGACGAGCATCACCGACGGCACGTCGAACACGATTTTCGTCGCCGAGAAGCTGGCCATGGCCGGGCCGCAGATCACGAACGCCGGCTCGACGGCGACGTGGGACGGGTACATGGGGAACGCCTGGGGCTGGGCCGACGGCCCGACGTTCCTCCCGGTCTTCGCCGGCGACGGCCCGTCCCCGCTGGCCGCCGAGGAGCAGCCCCCGGTGCCGCGCGGCGGCCCGCTGGCCAACCTGCCGCAGTGGACCAGCCGGCCGCACTGCCTGTCCGCCGCCGGGTGTCAGGTCGCCATGGGCGACGGCTCGGTCCGCAACATCCGCCCGTCGATAGGCGTCGGCCAGTGGCGGGCGAGCTTGACGCCGAGCGGCGGCGAAATCGTCAACCTCGACTGACCCCGATTGCGCGGCGACCGTCGCCTCAGACTCGCGGCGGGGCCGGTGGGGGGTGCTCATGGTTGACTCCTGCGTCGTGCTGGCAAGGGTGCTTGCGGACCGGACCGGACGTCAACATAAGTCCACCCGCTTTCGATCCAATTGGCCGGCGCGCAGCGCCCAGGCCCGGTTGATCGGGCTCTCCGGCTTCCAGGACAAGCGC
>JANYHV010000324.1 GCA_025362195.1 Fimbriiglobus sp.
TCACCAAGTACGGCACCGCGTGTACCCTGGCCGTGGCGCTGGCGTACCTGATCACCCGGCAGTCGGACAGCGCCGGGCTGCTGCTCGCGGCCGACCGCGTGCGGGCCTTCCTGCGCGGCTCCGGCGCCCCGGGCCAGGTCCGCGAGATGCTCGCGCGGCTCGTCGAGGGGCCGTTCCCGGGGCTGTCGAACGTCGGCAAAGTCTTGCGCGACCAGGCGGGGACGCTCGGCCGGCGCGGCATCGTCTTCGTCTTCAGCGACTTCCTCGACGACGTGGCCGACCTCGTCGCCGGGCTGCAGGTGCTCAAGTCCCAGAAGCACGAAGTGGTGCTGTTCCAGGTCCTCGATGCGGCCGAACTCGACTTCCCGTTCCGCCAGCCGACCCTGTTCCGCGGCCTCGAACTCGCCCCCGAAATCTCGACCGACCCGGTGAGCGTGCGCGACGGTTACCTCGCCGCGCTCGGGGCGCACCTGGCCGAATTGGACGAGGCGACCCGCACGCTGGGGGTCGAACTCGTCCGCGTCCGCACCGACGCCGACCTCGGCGCGACCCTGGCCGGGTACCTGCAGAAGCGGCAATCCTGACGGGGGGCGACGCGATGCCGACCGACGAACGAGTCCTCGGAATCCCGGCCGCGCACCTGGCCGCGTGGGGCCACTTCCTCGGCCTGCGGCCCGCCGCCCCGGCCGACCGCGCCCGCCTGCTCGACCCGGCCCACTTCGAGTTCCGGCCGCGCCGCGAGTGCGAGACCGACCCGGCGTTCGTGCAGCTCATCCCCTACGTCGTGCTGACCTGCCGCGGCCGCGTCTTCCACTACTGCCGCGGGGACGCCGGCACCGAGACGCGGTTGCAGTCCCTGCGCAGCGTCGGCATCGGCGGGCACATCAGCGAGGCCGACGCCGCCGGCGGCAGCGACCCCTACGAGACCGGCCTGCGCCGAGAGGTCGCCGAAGAAGTCGCCGTCGCGGCGGCCCACACCGAGCACTTCCTGGGCTTCCTGCGCGACGACCGCACCCCGGTCGGCCGGGTCCACCTCGGCGTCGTCCACCGGTGGGAGTTGACCGCCGAAGCGGCCGAGCCGCGCGAGTCCGCCCTGGCCGGAGCCGGCTGGGCCGACCTGACCGCGTGTACCGCCGAGTCGCCCGAATTCGAAACGTGGTCGCAGTTCGTGCTCGCGGCCCTCGAGGACGAGCGGCAGGCGTCGAGTCTCGTCCACGAAGTCTGGGAAGAACGCGGAGAATGCACGTCGTACACCCTGTGCCTGGCCGGCCCGCGCGGCGACGGCCACCGCGCGATGCTCGGCGTCGGGGCACGGCTGCTGACGACGATCAAGGCGGGCAGTTGGACCGAGGCGATGTCCGCGTACTATCGCCACCAGGGCTGGGGCGTGTACACCCCGGAGCCGGATTGGCCCGACGAACCGTACCCGGCCGAGTGGGTCGCCGAACAACGCCAGATGGCGAGTGACCCCGCTACGCGGGACGGGGGTGGGTAGCTCCGCCGCAGGCGACTCTTGTTAGCCCGACGCGCGAGCGAGGGTCGAGCGGTCATTGGCGATGGCGGGGGTCGTCGGCCGTGCGGTCATCGACGGCCAACCTTGCCGACGACCGCTCGACCCTCGCTCGCGCGTCGGGCTAACAAGAGTCGCCTGCGGCGGAGCCGAAAACCTTCCCGAAGTCCGTGGCGTGCGACCGAATCAGCGACAGGCTACGTCAACCCGAACTCCGCTCGAACTCTTGTGAAACACGGTGGCCCGGCGCTGACAGTTGTCAAGCAGCCCGCCCGGTCACCGGCGGGCGAAGGCGAAGAGGTCGGGGCCGTGGACGAGGGCGTACTCGGCGTCGGTCGGCACGTCGGTCGGTAGGCCGGAGGTCGGGCTGAGGTGCAGGGCGCGGGCCTCGTGCAGGCGGACTAGCCCGGCGTGGTAGGCCGTCATCGTCAGCTCGGTTTGCAGCGTCAGGGCGTGGAAGAGTTCGCCCAGCGGGCACGCGCCGCCGGCCCCGGCCCGGGTGCGGCGGTCGAGGTACGCCAGCGCGTCGCCGGCCCACGGCACCAGGCCGGCCGTCGGGTCGGGCCGGCGGGCGGCGTCGAGGTCCACCCGGCGCAGCGCGGCGTCCACTCTCTCCGTGAGCTGGTCGAGGCGTTCGAGCATCGCGGCCGAGTGGCGGTCGAACCGGGCGGTCACGGCGTCCAGGGTGTGCCGGGCGTCGGCCATCCAGACGGGGACGCCGGCGCGGGTCTGGCCGAGAACTTGCCGCAACTCGCGCAACACGGCCTGCGGCGAGTCGTGCCCGTGGACGAACTCGACCCCCTTCGGCGTGACCCGGACCCACTCGACGAGCCACTTGCCCTTTTCCTCCGTCCGCGCGGTTTCCAGGTACCCTTCGGCCAGGGCGGCGAGCGCGGCGTCGGCGGTCGCCCCGGCGCGCGGGCCGAACAGGCCGGCGAGCTTGCCCGACCGGTACAGCCGGTGTTCGCCCGGCGTCGTCACGGCCGTGCGCAAGGCGTCCAGGAGCGCGTCGGCGTGCGACTCGGCCGGCGGGAGTGGGGCGGCGGCGGGGCGGGGCGGGGTCAGCGTGGCGTCCATGTCCGCGTCTCGGCGTTGTGGCAGGGGCAAGGGGGGCGTACTGTAACGGGGCCGCGAATCCCCACAAGCCGAGCCGCCCGACCCATGCCCCCCGCCCACCCCGAAGCCCGCCCGCGCATCCTGTCCGGCGTGCAGCCGTCCGGCAAGTTGCACCTCGGCAACTACTTCGGCGCGATCCGGCAGCACGTCGCGCTCCAGGACCACGGCGAGGCGTTCTACTTCATCGCCGACTACCACGCCCTCACGACCCTGCAGGAAGCGGCCAAGAAGGAGGCGGACGCGGCCGGTAAGGCCAAGCGGCCGGCGGTCAAAAGTGCGCGGGACATCCTGGCCGAGAACGTCCGCGACGTGGCCCTCGACTACCTGGCCCTCGGCCTCGACCCGGCGAAGGCGGTCTTCTACCGGCAGTCGGACGTGCCCGAGGTCACCGAGTTGGCGTGGGTGCTGGCGACCGTCACCGGCATGGGCCTGCTCGAACGCGCCCACAGCTTCAAGGACAAGGTCGCCAACGGCCTGACGCCGAGCGTCGGGCTGTTCACGTACCCGATCCTGATGGCGGCGGACATCCTGATCGTCCGGGCGAACCTGGTTCCGGTCGGCAAGGACCAGGTCCAGCACCTCGAAATGACGCGGGACATGGCCGGGCACTTCAACGCGGCCTACGGCGACGTCTTCCCGATGCCCGGCACCCGCGTCCAGGAGGCGACGGCGGCGGTGCCCGGCACGGACGGCCGCAAGATGAGCAAGTCCTACGGCAACACGATCGAAATCTTCGCCGAGGGCAAGCCGCTGAAGAGCGCCGTCATGGGCATCGTCACCGACTCGACCCCGGCCGACGCGCCGAAGAACCCCGACGCCTGCAACGTCTTCGCCCTCTACAAGCTGTTCGCCACGCCGGAGGAACAGTCCGCCCTCGCGGCGATGTACCGCGACCCGACCCTGCACGCCGACACCCGGACCGGCCGGCCGTTCGGGTACGGCGACGCGAAGTCGGCGCTGCTCGCCAAGATCGACGCCCACTTCAGCGGGGCGCGGGCGCGGCGCAAGCAACTGGCGGCCGACCCGGACGCCGTCGAGGCGGTCCTCCAAGCCGGGGCGAAGCGGGCGCGCACCGAAGCCCGGCGGACGATGTCGCTCGTGCGCGAGGCCGTCGGCATGACCCGGGAACCGCTCGACCCGCGGGCTTGAGGCTCCGCCGCAGGCGCGGCTCTACGCTAGCGCCGGGCGGGGGTCGAGGGCGTCCCGGACGGCGGCCAGGAGTTCGTTCGGCCGGTACGGCTTCGACAGCAGGCCGAGGGCTTCGGGGATGTCGGACACGTCGTCCGTCGAGTACCCGCTGGACAGCAGGATTTTCACCCCCGGGTCCACGGCGACCATCCGCTTCGACGCGTCCCGGCCGGACAGGCGGGGCATGACCAGGTCGAGGATGACCAGGTCGATGTCGGCGTGGTGCTCGCGGAAGCACTCGACGGCTTCGTGCCCGTCCGTGGCCTCGCGGACGGCGTACCCGGCGGCCTCCAGGACGGTCCGCGAGATGACCCGGATCATCTCCTCGTCGTCCACGAGCAGGATGCGCCCGCCGCGGGCCGGGCGGGGGGCGGGCGGGTCGATGCCGACGGGGGTTTCGAGCGAGAAGTCGGCGTGCGACCGCTTGACCGCCTTCACCGGGAAGTCGTCCAGGGTGTCGTCGGCCGACACGGCCGGCAGGAACAGGTGGAAGGTCGTGCCGACGCCCGGCTCGGTCTCGCACTCGACCCACCCCTCGTGCTGGCGGACGATGCCGTCCACCATCGCCAGCCCCAAACCCGTGCCCTGGCCGATCGGCTTGGTCGTGAAGAACGGTTCGAACAGCCGCGCCCGCACCTCCGGGGCCATGCCCGTGCCCGTGTCGGTCACGCTCAGCCGCAGGTAGAACGGGGCCGGGGGCAGGTGCCGCGTGACCTGGTCCGGGGTCGGCCGCCACGGCTCCGCGGCAATGCGAAGTTCGCCCCCGGCGGGCATGGCGTCCCGGGCGTTCACGCACAGGTTCAACAGCACCTGGTTCAGCAGCCCGGCGTCGGCCAGGACCCGCCACTCCAGCGGCGGGATGTCCGCCAGGAAGGTGATGCGCGGGTCGAGGGTGCGGCGCAACAGGTCCACCACCTCCGCGACGAACTCGCCCACGTCCACGGGCGCGACGAGCATCTGGTTGCGGCGGGCGAACCCGAGGAGCTTGCTGATCAACTCGGCCGCCCGGTGCGCCGCCTTCTGGGCCACGGTCAACAGGGACTGGTTCGGGTCGCCGGCCGGCAGGTCCATCAGGCACAGGTTGCCGATGACGGCCGTGAGCAGGTTGTTGAAGTCGTGGGCCACGCCCCCGGCGAGTTGGCCGACGGTCTCCATTTTCTGGGCCTGGCGCAACTGGTCGTCCCGCTCCCGCAGCGCCCGCTCGGCCCGCTTGCGGTCGGTCACGTCCCGCTGGATCATGACCCAGTACGCGCACCGCGCGTCGGCGTCGGCGTCGGGCACGGGGACGAGGCTCAACTCGACCCAGAAGGTCGAGCCGTCCTTGCGGTAGTTGAGTAGCTCGACCTGCAGCGGCTCGCCGGCCTCGAGGCCGCGGCGGAGCCGGTCGAGGGTGGCGGGGTCGGAGTCGGGGCCGCGCAGCAGGTGCAGCGAGCGGCCGACGAGTTCGTCCTCGGCGTAGCCGCACATCTGGGCGAAGGCGGCGTTGGCGTAGAGGACCGCGCGGCCGGGGTGGTCGGTCGGCTCGGCCTCCAGGACGACGACGCCGTCGCGGGCGTGGACGACGACCGACTCGAGTTGCCGCAGCCGCCGCTCGTCGGCCTTCTCCTTGGTGATGTCGATGGTGACGCCGGTGTAGCGCGAGGTCGGCCGGCTGGCGGCGTCGCGCAAGACCTGGCCGCGGGTGAGGAACCAGTGGGGCAGGCCGTCGGCCTCGACGACGCGGTAGGACACCTCGAAGGCGTCGCGCTGTTCGGCGAGGGTCGCGTCGATCGCCGCGCGGAACCGCGCCCGGTCGGCCGGGTGGAAGTGGGCGACGAAGCCCTCCAGGGTCGTGACGGGGGCGGGGGCGGGCAGGTCGGCCCACGGCGCGAGCGGGTGCGGCACCGACACCTCCCCGGTCGCGAAGTCCGCGTCCCAGACGTGCAGCCGCGTCCAGCGCATCACCGTCCGCAGCCGCGCCTCGGACTCGCGCAGCCGCCGCTCGTCGCGCTTGACCGCCGTCAAGTCCTGGTAGAGCG
>JANYHV010000336.1 GCA_025362195.1 Fimbriiglobus sp.
TTACACGTGCCCGTGGTGGCCCAGCCAGCGCTCCGCGTCCAGGGCGGCCATGCACCCGGTGCCGGCGGCGCTGACGGCCTGGCGGTAGTAATCGTCGGCCACGTCGCCGGCCGCGAAGACGCCATCGGCGCTCGTGTAACTGCGGGCGACCGTCGTCCAGACGACGTAGCCGCCCTCGTTGAGCTTCAACTGGCCGTCCAGGAAGCCGACGTTCGGGGTGTGGCCGATGGCGCAGAACATGCCGGCCGCGTCCAGGGTCTCGCCGGGGCCGCCGGTCGTGCTGGCCAGCCGGACGCCGGTCACGTGCTTCTCGTTGCCCAGCACTTCCTCGACGACCGTGTTCCACTTCACTTCGATCTTGGGGTTCTTCAAGGCGCGGTCGGCCATGATCTTGCTGGCCCGCATCTTGTCCCGCCGGACGACCATGTACACCTTGCTGGCGAACTTGGTCAGGTAGGTCGCCTCCTCGCACGCGCTGTCCCCGGCCCCGACGACGACGAGCGGCTTGTTGCGGAAGATCGGCAGGAAGCCGTCGCACACGGCGCACGCGGACACGCCGCGGTTCTTGTACTTGTCCTCGCTGGGCAGGCCGAGGTAGTTGGCCCGCGCCCCGGTCGAGACGATCAGCGTCCGCGTCTCGACACTGGTACCGTCGTGCAGGTGGAGCGTGAACGGCTGCTTCGACAGGTCTACCTTGACCACGTCCTTGCTCTCGACGCGGGTGCCGAAGTTCTTGGCCTGCTGCCGCATCAGGGCCATCAGTTCCGGGCCGTTGATCCCCTCGGTCGGCTGCTCCTTGTTGTCGGCGACCCAGTACGGGAAGTCCACGTCGTCCGGCTTGAGGGCGGTTTGGAGGTACGCGCGGGTGTCCCCGGCGGGCCAACTGGGGAAGTTCTCGACCTCGGTCGTCAGCGCGAGTTGGCCCAGGGGCAGCGTGCCGTTCTGCTTGTTCTTGTCGTCGAACGGGTTGCCCTGGAAGACGAGCGGGTTCAACTGCGCGCGGGCGGCGTAAATGGCGGCGGTCCAGGCGGCGGGGCCGGACCCGATGATGACGACGTTCTCGGGCATCGGAAAAACTCTCCGGGTCAATGCGGGCGGGGGACGCCGACGACGGCACGCCGTCATCCTATTGTAAGCCCCAGTCGAGCGAGAGTGCGCGCCGCAGCGGGCGGGTTCGGCCCGCGGACAACTGAAGGTGGGGCGATGTTGCAACTGACCGACCTGCGCGAAATCCTCCGGTACGTGCCCCGCTTCCGGGACCGCCTGTTCGTCATCGCCATCGACGGCGCGATCGTCGAGGACGACAACTTCCCCAACCTGTTGCTCGACATTTCGCTGCTCCGCAGCCTGAACGTCCGCGTCGCGCTCGTCCACGGCGCGGCCAAGCAGGTCGAGCGGTTCGCCCGGCTCGTCAACATGACCCCGTCGGACACCCTGGGCGTCGGCGTCACGGACGCCGACACGCTGCAAGTCGCCATCACCGCGGCCAACCGGGTGACGCACGAAATCCTCGAAGGGCTGGCCGCCAACGACCTCCGCGGCGTCTGCCCGAACGCCGTCACCGCCCACCCGGCCGGCATCCTCGGCGGCGTCGATCACCAGTTCACCGGCCGCGTCGAGCGCGTCGATACCGTGCTACTCCAGACGCTCCTCGAACGGGACATCATCCCCGTCATCCCGCCCATCGGCATCGACGGCAGCGGCCGCAGTTACCGCCTCAACTCGGACGCGGTCGCCGTCGAGATCGCCAAGACGTTGGGCGCGGTGAAGCTGATCTACCTGTGTACCGAGGGCGGCATCCGCGGGCCGAAGGGGGTCGTCCGGCAAATGACCGTCGAGGACGCCGAGGCGTACCTGCGCAAGCACCGCGCCGAGTTGGACGTGCAAACCCTGACGAAACTGACGCACTCCGTGCGGGCCGGCAAGGAGGGCGTCGAGCGGGTCCACATCATCGACGGCCGCGTGCAGGAGGGGCTGCTCGGCGAGGTCTTCTCCAACGAGGGGACCGGCACGCTGATCTACACCAACGAGTACCAGGCGATTCGCATGGCCCAGAAGAAGGACGTGCGGGCCGTGTACACCCTGATCCAGCAGGGCATCCGCGCCGAGGAGTTGGTCAAACGGACGCGGGCCGACATCGAGAAGTCGATCGGCGAGTACTACGTGTTCGAGGTCGATAAGAACCCCGTCGCCTGCGGGGCACTGCACATGTACCCCGGCGAGAGCAAGGCCGAACTGGCGTCGGTCTACGTGGACGCCCGGTACGAGAACCAGGGCATCGGTGGCAAGCTCCTGACTTACGCCGAGAGCCTGGCCCGGTCGCGCGGCGTGAAGGTGCTGTTCTGCCTCTCGACGCAGGCGATCAACTACTTCGTCCAGCGCGGCGGCTTCCGCCTGGGCACGCCCGAGGACCTGCCGCCGTCGCGCCGCGAGGTGTACGAGAAGAACGGCCGCCGCAGCCAGGTGCTCGTCAAAGACCTGGCGGAGGTGTAACCTCCCGGCGACCAGGTGGATTCCCCGCTAGGAAGTCCGCGGCCGGCGCGGTAGTCTTGGTCCCACGTCAATTCTCTCCGTGGTTGTCGCAGGAGATCCGCCCGTGATCCGCTCCCTGGTCGGTGTCGCGTTCGCGCTGATGCTGACCGTTTCGGTCGGCTCGGCCCAGCCCCCGAACTTCCCGCGCGGGCCGAGTTTCCCGCAGCAGCCGGGGTTCCCGAATAATCCCGGCCGGCCCGGGGCCGGGGCACCCAACGCCGGCTTCCCGGTCGCCGGCCCCGAGATGAATTCTGGCACGTGTAGCTCGTGCAATCGGGACATTTCCTGGACCGGCGGGTCGGCCAACGCCCCCAAGAAGTGCCCGCACTGCGGCGTCAAAATCGGCTACGTCAACAACGACGACGGCACCCGGACCAACCTGGCGTCGGGAAAGACGTACGAGAAGACCCCGCTCTGGCTCGGCGCGATCCTGGTGCTGTTGACGCTGGTCGTGGTCGTCGGCGTCGTCGTCGCCCGAGTGGTCCAATCCCAGTCCTCCGGGGCCGGGAAGAAGCGTGGGAAGAAGAAGCCCCGACGCCGGGAGATCGATGACGACGAGGACGATGACGAAGACGAGGCCCCGCGCCGCAAGCCCGCCAAGCCGGTGAAGCGGGCGACCCGGGCGGACGACGACTTCGAGGTCCTCGGCGACGCCCCGGTCGAGCCGCCGCGGCGGGCCAAGCCGAAGTTGATCCAACCGGGCGACGGCCGATGAAACTCATCCTGGCGATCATCAAACCGGAGAAGCTCGAAGCCGTGAAAGAGGCGCTCAACGGCGTCGAGGTCTTCCGGCTCACCGTCGTCGACGTGCAGGGGTTCGGCCGGCAGAAGGGCCAGAGCGAGGTCTACCGCGGGCACGAGTTGACGGTCAACATGCTCCGCAAGGTGCAGTTGCAAATCGCCGTCAACGAGGACTTCGTCGAGCCGACCGTCAACGCCATCATCGCCGCGGCCCGGACCGGCAGCGACGGCCGCATCGGCGACGGCAAAATCTTCATCCTGCCGCTCGAAGACTGCGTCCGCATCCGCACCGGCGAGCGCGGCCCCGAGGCCATCTGACGCCGACGAAAAAACCGCCGGCGATGTACGCCGGCGGTTTGATGTTGAGCAGCGAGTGTGATTACTTCCAGCGGACGGCGAAGCAGTGGTCGGTGACCGCGATCACTTCGCGGGTCGCCACGCCGTGGGCTTCGAGCGAGTCGAGCAGGTCTTCGACCTGGGTCAGGTCGGCGAACGTGGCCACTTCCCAATCGTGGACGGGGGCCATGACGGTTTGGACCATGGCCTGGTCGTTTTGCAGCGTGTCCGCCGACGGGTCGGCGATGCCGGGGGCGAACGGGTTGACGGTGGCGGGGTGCAGCACGTCTTGCCGCGTAACGGCCACGGCGGCAACGGTCATGGCCATCAGCACGAACAGGTTGAACAGGGCGAGAGGAACGAGAAAGCTCATCATGGTGTCTCCTCCAAGACGGGTGTCGCAGGAATACCACGGGCGTCTTGATTCGAATCTAGAGCAAGTTTCGACTCGTGAGTCCAGAAAGTCCGGGGAAAATCGCCAAATTCACACGGCCGACTTTGCCCGGGAGTCAATCGTGAGGGCTGGGCCGAATGGCTCGCCCCAGCCGTTCATTTCTGCTGACATTCGGGCCGGTCATCACCGCGTCCCGATGACTGATAGCAATTCAGATACCGTTTGAACGGCCCCCTCCTAACAGTTCCCGCGGCCGCGGCTTCCGACGCCCCGGGTTTCGCGTGCTACCGTTGGCCCATGAAACCCCGAACCCTCCTCGCGGCCGTCGGACTGCTCGGCCTGCTGGCGGTCCTGGCCTGGCAGTGCCGGTCGCTGCTCACCGACCCGACGGTCTGGCCGCCGGACGATTACGTCGAGTACTGGGCCGCCGGCCGGTTGCAACTCGCCGGGGCCGACCCGTACTCGCCCGAACTCTTGCTCCCGCTGGAGCGCGCGGCCGGGCGGCCGACCGACGAGGCGGTCATGATGTGGAACCCGCCCTGGACGCTGCCCTACGTGATGCCGTTCGGGGCCATGCCGGCGCGGGTCGGGCAACTCGCCTGGTTCCTGCTCGGGCTGGCGGCCATCCTCGCTTCCGTGGCATTGCTACGGGCGACCTACGCGACCCCGGAGACGGCCCCGCGCTTCGGCATCGCCGCGGCGGTGTTCGTGCCGGTTTACCTGGTGCTTCAAGCCGGCCAGATCGGGCCGCTGTTGCTCCTCGGGGCCAGCGGCTTCGCCTACTTCGCCCGCCGCGGGCAGTTCGCCTTCGCCGGCGTCGCGGCCGTGCTCCTCTCGACGAAGCCGCACCTGGCGTACCTGCTCTGGGCGGCGATGCTGGCCGACGCGCTGGCCCGGCGGCGGGTGTCGATGCTCGCGGCCGGGGTCGGCGTCGGCCTGGTCACGGCCCTCCTACCGCTGCTGACGAACCCGCACGTGTACGCCCAGTACTTCGCCGCCATGCGCGACCACCCGCCGGCCGAGTGGGTGTCGCTGACCCTGGGGACGCTGCTCCGCGTCGCCTTCGGGTCGCAGCACTTCGGCCTTCAATTCGTCCCCGTGGTGCTCGGCCTCGCCTGGTTCGCGTGGCACTGGTGGCCGCGGCGGCGGACCTGGGACTGGGCCGCCGAGGTGCCGACGCTGCTGCTCGTGTCGTTCCTCACGTCGCCCTACGGGGCCTGGCACTTCGACCTGGTGCTGCTGCTCGTCGTCGTCCTCCGCCGCGCCGGCGACCCGGCGGCGGGCCGGTTGCGCTGGGCGTACTTCGCCATGAACGTCCTGATGCTGGCGGTGAACGTGAGCGGGGCGACCTCCGTCTGGTTCGGCTGGGTCGCCCCGGCGATCCTGCTCCTCGACGCCCTGCCGGCGACCCGGTCGGTCCCGGCGGCGGCCCGGCGGATGCGGGCGGTGCCGGCGTGAAGCGACTCCAACCGGGCCTAATTTTCCTGGGCTTCTGGGTGCTGCTCGTCCTCGGCGGGCGGATGAACTTCTTCCGCGACCCGGGCACCTTCTGGCACACCGTCGTCGGCGAGAAGATTCTGACCGACGGCTTCCTCGACCGCGACCCGTTCACGTTCACCTTCCGGGGCGACCCGTGGGTGCCGTACCAGTGGCTGGGCGAAGTCGGCATGGCGCTGGCCCACCGCGTCAACGGGTTCGACGCGCAACTGGCCGCCGCGACCGGGGTCCTCGCCGCGCTGTTCACCTTCTTGACCCTGCGGTTGGCCCGGTCGGGGCTCAACCCGGTCGCCGCGCTCATGTTCGTCGGCGTGGTGCTGGCCGCGTCCGCGACGCACTTCCACGTCCGCCCGCACCTGGCCACGATCGTCGGCATGGTCGTGACGATGGTGGTGATCGTCGAGGTCGAGGCCGGCCGGCGGCCGTGGTCCGCCGTCGCCGCGTTGATCCCCGTCACCCTCGTCTGGGCGAACGTCCACGGCGGCGTGCTCGGCGGGCTGGCGACCCTGGGCCTGGCCGGCGTCGGTTGGACGCTGTTCGCGCTCCTCGGCAAGCCGTCGCCGATCCCGACGCCCCGGGCCGTTCTCGGGCTACTCGGCGTCGGCTTGGCGTGCGGCCTCGTCGTCTTCGTCAACCCCTACGGCGTGCGGCTGCCCCGGACGTGGCTCGACATCATGACCATGCCGCACCTGCCGGACATCATCGTCGAACACGCCCCGACCGACTTCGCCAACCCGATCACCTGGCCGCTCGCCGCGCTCATGGCCGGGTACCTCGTGCTCCTCGCCGGGACACCGCCGGCGCGGTGGCGGGTGAGCTGGCTACTGCCATTGTTTTGGATGCTCCAGGCTTATGGGCGGGTCCGGCACGCCCCGCTGTTCGCCGTCGTCGCGTGCGTGGCCGCGGCCGACGTGTGGCCGCAGACGCGGTGGGCGCGGGCCGTCGAGCGCCGCCGGCCGGACTTCTACGCGGCGACCACGCCGGTCGAATCGACGTGGGGCGACTGGCTGAAGGCGCTCGCACTCCCGGCGCTGCTCGTCGCCGCCGTGGCCGCGCTCCAGGCGTCGCACTCGCCGTGGGGCCAGTGGGCGCGGCTCGACCCGAAGCACTGGCCGTTCGAGGCGCTGCCGGCGCTCCGCGCGGGCGAGCCGAAACCGGGCCGGCCGAACCACCTGTTCAACGACTACAGCGACGGCGCGTTCTCGATCTACTACACGCCCGGGTACGAAGTGTTCGTGGACGACCGGTGCGAAGTGTTCGGCGACGCGTGGCTCGTCGAGTTCGTCGAAACGGGCGGGGCGGAACCCCCGGTGGTGGCCGCCAAGATGGCCGCGTGGCAGGCCCGGCACGGCCGGTTCGACTTCGCGCTGACCCGCACGGACACCGCCTTCGACGCCTACTTCGCGGCCCGCCCGGCCGAGTGGGAGCCGGTGTTCCACGGCGACATCAGCCACTTCTACCGCCGCCGCGACCGCTGACGGCCCGCCGGGTTACTTGGCCGGCTTCAACCCGGGGCTGGCGGCGACCCGCGTGCGGATGTCGTCGAGCGCCGCGGTGAACCGGGCGTCCGCGACGCTCCCGAAGTCGGCGGCGAACCGCTTCGGCGACAGGCCCTCGCGCAGCTTCGCCGTCCCCGGCATGTAGTCGCCCACGGCGAACGCCTCGGCGAGTTCGGCCAGCTTCTTCGGGTCGTTCTTGACGCGGCCGGCGAAGGCCACGCCGGCCAGGTCGGCGGTCAGGTCGATGAAGCTGAACCCGCTCGTCCCGGCCATGTCCATCAACTCCTTGGAGACGCCGGCGGTCTCGGCCGCCGCCGCCCCGAACAGTTCGGTCAGCGCCGCCGAGATGGCGAAGTGCTGGCACAGGTCGCGCCGGCTCAGCACCGTCGGCGTGCCCAGCGCCGCGGTTCGTTCCTTGCGCTCGGCGTCGGACTCGACGGCCGCGCACAGGTCGCGGGTGAGCGGGTTGTTGCGGAGCGTCGTCGAGTCGTCCAGGGCGATGCCGAGGGCCGTGAGGAACGCGGGGGTTTGCTGCGCGGGGTCGAGGGTCAGCGCGGCGGCGGCGGCCGTGCGGACGAGGTCTTGCGTCAGCGGGTCGCCCTTGAGCCGGTCGGCCGCCGGCTTCTCGTGCAACACTTTCGCCCGCTCCCGGACGGCGGCGACGACGGCCCGCACGCCGTCGGTTTTGGTCGCCGCCGCGAGTTTGGCGTCGGCCGGCGGGGCGAGGGGCGCGGCCGGGACGACGACGCGGGGTTTCGGCGGCACGTTCACGCCCTCGCCCGCGGCGGCCACACCCTTCGTGCGGATCCGCTCCAACACCCCCAGGTGCTCGACGCTGATCGGGTCGTCCGGGCAGATTTGCGCGAGCGTCTTGTACAGCACTTCGAGCCGCAGGCGGTCGGTCGGCGAGATGTCGGCCCAGGTCTGCAGCTTGCCGGCCCGGCGGTACTTCGCCCAGATGTTGACGACGACGAGGTTGACCGGGTCGAACTGCACGAAGAAGCCGGCGCGGTTGGCCGCCCCGTCGCCGAGTTTCAGCCGCATGACCGAGTACGGGTCTTTCGTGCGGGCCGCGCCGAGCCACAGGCCGATCTCTTGCAGCACCACCTCCTGGCGGTCCCCGTCGCCCCGTAAGGCCCCGTCCCGGAAGACGAAGTGCGTGCCGAACGGCCCGCGGCCGGCGCTCCACAGCGCGTCGGCCGGCGCGGCCGCCACCGTGGGCCGGTACGCGGAGAAGCCGAGCGCGAGAACGCCCGGCCCCGGCTTGGCCTTGCGCTCGAACTCGCGCATCGCGCCGAACAGGTCGTCCTGCGGCTCGGCCTGCCAGTCGTCCGCCCCGACCACCTCCAGCGCCAACCCCGTCTGCTTCTCCAACACCTCGGACAGGTCCGCGACGCGGCGGGTGAGGGCCTTCTCCCAGGTCGCCCGGTTGCGCGACTCGAACTGGTCGGCGAAGACTTTGACCGGCACCTTGACCGGCGGGCGGGCGGCCGGCTTGACCGGCACGTCGGCCGGGGCGGGCAGGGCGGCGACGAGTTCGATCCCCTGGAAGATCGGTTTCTTCTCGACCTCGGCGAACAGGTACGAGGCGTACGGGTCGAGGCGGTACCGGGTCAGTTTGCCCGCCAGGTCGAAGGCGATCTCCGGCTCCCGGCCGGTCGGCACGACGCGGTTCTCCATCGCCTGCACCGTGTACTTCTGGACCGGCACCCCTTCGACCGTCGGGTGGCTGATCTCGAAGCTGACCGGCCGCGGGTTCAAGTTGGCGACGACGATGAAGTCCGCCCGCGCCGGGGCGGCCAGGGCGGCCAGGGCGAGCAGGGCGGCGGCGAGCGCGAGGGGCCGGGCGGTGCGGGGCATACGGGTCCATCTCCAGGATCGGGGGCGCGTTTGATCGTAGCAGACGCCCGCCGGTAAGCAAGCGAACGCCGGGGGGCGGGGGCGTTCGCGGCGGGCCGGGCGGGATCGCACCCCGGCTTGACAGGGGGGGCCGGGCGTCTATAGTCCGCGGCCCACGGTCGCCGGCTTGCCGGGACTGCGGGCGGGGGTTCGTTTCGTGCGGGGGAGGTTCCGTGGCTCATCGCGCCGCGATAATCCGGGTCGGGCTGGTCGCCGTCGCGCTGGCGGCGGTCGCGGCCGGCGGTCGGCTCGCGGCCGTGGACCCGCCCGGCCTGCCGGTCAGCTTGCCCGCCCGGCCCGCGCCGGTCGAGCGGCCGTTCCCGGAGTTCGACCCGGCCGCGAGCACGCCCCTACCGCTGCCCCGCCCGGCCGTGTCGGCGTCCCAGAAGCCGCAGCCGCCCGACGTGCCGATTTTGCCGCCGCCGGCCGTGCCCGGCGGCGGCACGTATGCCGAGCCGCCGATCGCCCCGCGGAACCCGGACGCGCCGACCCCGCAACCGGTGGACAACGCCCGCATCAACCTGCCGCAAGGCCCGCGGCAGCGGATCAAGTTCGGCCCGCGGTACAGTGAGCCGCCGAGTTGGAAACTCCTGCCCAGCGACGACCAGAACACTCAGAAGCTGCTGTACACCGGCGGCGTGATCGTCAGCGTCAACTACTTCGGGTCGGGCGGGGCCGGCCTTCAAGAAGTCGAGTTCTCCGCGGACAACGTCGTCGCCTGGATCAAGGGCGCGAAGAAGCCGGCCGCCTCGGCCGACCTGAACGCCCCGCTCCAAGGGGCGTCGGACAAGTCCGAAGTCGAACTGTACCTCAACGGCGCGGTCGTGATCCGGCAGACGACCGTCGATCCGGTCGCCGGCCGCAACCTCGACCTGATCTACTCCGGCCCGGAAGTCTACTACGACGTGAACAACAGCAAGGCCGTCGCCCTCGACGCGCTGTTGCAGTTCAAGACGCCGGCCCTCGCCGAGGAGATCAACGTCCGCGGCCGGGTGCTGCACCAACTCGGGCCGAACGAGATCGAGTTGTACGACACGACGTTGAACGGCAGCCGCCGGCCGTCCGACCCGGGCCTCCAGTACACGGCGTCCCGGTCGGTGTTCACCCGCGAAGAGCGCGTCCGGCGGAACATCTTCGGCATCGAGTACACCGACCTGACGACCGGCCAGAAGGACTTCGGGTTCGAGCAAATCCTGACCTCGTACGACGTGAAGCCGCGCATCTTCAACGTGCCGATCTTCTACCTGCCGCGGACCCGCAACGACATCAACGAGCCGTTCGGCCCGCTGTCCGGGTTCAACATCGGCAACGACACGGTCAAGGGGTTCCAGGTCTACACGACGTTCGACGTGTTCAAGCTGGCCGGCCTGCGCGGCCGGGCCGGCGACCGGTGGGTCGTGTTCGCCGACTACCTGAGCTTGCGCGGCGGGGCGACCGGGACGGAGTACGACTACTCCGGCCGCGACCTGTTCGGCGTCGCCTCGCGGACCGGCCGCCAGGAGTACAACCAGCCGTACAGCGGGTTCTTCCGCACCTACTACCTCCAGGACACGCGGAAGAACCACGTCCTGTTCCCGCAGACCGAGACGGACAACCTGGGCGGCGACCGCGGGGCCGAGCCGATCCCGCCGCAGTACCGCGGCCGCACCCAGTGGCGGCACAACCAGGACATTTACGAGAACGGCACGACCTACCTGCGGGTCATGGCCCAGGTCGAGCACCTGTCCGACAAGAACTTCATGGAGCAGTTCTTCAAGGCCGAGTTCGACCAGTTGCCGAACCAGGAGACGTTCGCCTACGCCCAGGCCGGGGCCGGGCACCTGTATGGGTCGGCCCTCCTCGAACAGCGGTTCGACCGGCCGTGGGTCACCGAGACGAACTGGCGGCGGGCCGACGGGGCCGTCGTCGGCCAGTCGCTGTTGGACATCTTCACGTACTCGGCGCGGGCCGGCGTCGGGTCGGCCGAGTTGCGGCCGGCGACCATCAACCCGCAACCGGTCGTCGTCACGGACCGGCCCGTCAACACCGGCCGGTTCGACTTCGGCCAGCGGCTGACCGCGCCGTTCGACCTCGGCCCGGTCCGCCTCGCGCCGTACGCCGTCGCCGACCTGACGTACTACACGCAGGACTTGAGCGCCACGAACGGCGGGCTGAACTCCTTCCAGGCCGGCGCGGGGAACAACATGCCGCCGTCCCTCGGCCCGGTCCCCGACCCGGCCGGGGAGGGCCGCGGCCGCTTCTACGGCGGCGGCGGCGTGACCGCCCAAATGACGGTGTCGAAGCTGTACAGCGAGGCGTCCAGCGAACTGTTCAACGTGAACGGCCTGTACCACAAGGCGACCGTCCGCGGCAACTACTTCAGCGGGTACTCGAACACGCCGTACTACGACCTGCCGCAACTCGACCGCTTGAACGACGACAACACCGACCTGGCGTACCGCATCACCCGGCCGCGGCAGAGCGGCGTCATCACGACCCCCAGCGCCATCCCGCTCGGCCTGTCGCCGCTGTTCGACCCGCAGCAGTATGCCATCCGCCGGCTGCTCGAAAACAAGGTCGATACCCTGGACACGATGCAGGTCGCCCAGTTCGGCCTGAACCAGCGGCTGCAGACCAAGCGGGGCTTCCCCGGTGCCCAGCACGTCGTCGATTGGATGAGCCTGGACGTATCCGGGACGTACTTCCCCGACCCGGCCCGGGACAACTACGGCCAGAGCTTCGGCCTGCTGGAGTACGACTACGCCTGGAACTTCGGCGACCGCGTCGCGTTCACGTCGGCCGGCTGGGCCGACCCGATCCCGAACGGCGTCAAGTACTTCAACGCCGGGTTGAACTTCAACCGCCCGGACGGCACCAACTTCTTCATCAGCTACCGGCACACCGACCCGATCGGCAGTAAAGCCCTGCAGGTGTCGTTGTCGTACCAGTTGAACTCGAAGTACAGCATGAACGTGCTGAGCATTTACGACTTCGGGTTGAAGCAATCCCTGGCGAACCAGATCAACGTCGCCCGCGTCGGGGCGGACACGACGCTGCTGTTCGGGGTGTCGTACAACCCGATCGTGCAGAACTTCGGCGTCCAGTTCGCCATCGTCCCGAACCTCGCCGGCATCGGCGGCAGCCGCCTCGGCCAGACGCCGATCTTCGGTGCCCAGCGGTAGCGCGGAGCATTGGCGATTGACGGAATCGCCTGGAAACCCCCCTCGTGGGGGTTTCGCCGTCAATGTCTCGGGTCAGTTCGTGGCGGTCGCGGGCCACCTGCGATGGCGGGAGGGAGCGGCTGGCTCCGCCGCAGGCGACTCTTGTTAGCCCGACGCGCTAGCGAGGGTCGAGGGGTCGTCGATAATGTTCGGGGTCGTCGGCCGTGCAGTCATCGCCAGCCACCTTGACCTCGACCGGTCCACCCTCGCTAGCGCGTCGGGCTAACAAGAGTCGCCTGCGGCGGAGCCGAAAACGAGTCCGAAGGTCGTGGCGTTCGACGGGATCAACGACACGCTACGACGACGCGAACTCCGCTCTAGTTCGTGGCGGTCGCTGGCCACTCGATTTCGGCCCCGCCGGCGGTGAGGCGCTTCTGGAAGTCCGCCAGGGCGACGGCGTCGGCGCGGATCTGGCGGGGCAACTTGCCGACCTTGGCGGCGTAGGCGGCGAGCGCGCCGGCCGCTTCGCCGATGCTCCACTCGACGGTGTGCAGGCGGTAACAGCCGTTGGTGATGTGCGTGACGCCGAGGTTCTTGCACGCCGCGAGCAGGTTATCGACGCGCTTCGGCAGTAATGATCCCATCGGCACCTGGAAGGGCAACACGCCGGTGCCGCCGCCACTGTCCCCGCCCGAGGTCGCGTGGATGTCGATGTACAGGTACAGGCCGACGCCGACGGTGTCCTTGAACTGGACGGCCCGGGGGATGCCGGCCCCGGTGTGCTCCTTGGTCCGGACCGGCTTGCTGACGTGCTGTTCGAGGACGGTGAACTCGGCCTGGATGCGGCGGGACTCGCGGATGTACGGCCGCTTGGCGACGCCGTCCGGGGTGCCGGTCACGTCCGGCCGGGGCCGTAAGCCGGGCCAGCCGGTCTTGCCGTCGGTCCGCGGGGCCTCGGTCTGCAGCCAGTAGAGCAGCGACAGGCTTTGTGCCTTGGCCGCCGCCGAGTTCTTGGCCGCGTCCTCGTCGCTCACGCCGATCAGCGGGCCTCGGTGGTGGTCGTTTTGGCCCCAGTTGATGAGGCTGATGTCGGTCAGCTTGTGGCCCTGCTCGAAGATGCGGGTGTCGAGTGCCCGGCGGTACGTCCACAGGTTCGCGCCGTACTCGGCCTTCTCCTGGGTCGGGTCGAAGCCGAGCTTCGGCTTGCCGTCCTTGTCCCCGGCCGGGTAGACCCAACTGAGCTGCATGTTCGCCGCGTAGGCCGGCTTGTAGTTCCGCCAGAACTCGTACTCGTTCGGCTTGGTGATCGTGTGCGTCTCGCCGGGGACGTGGTCCAGGGCGAAGACCCACGTGAACGACTGGATGTTGTCCGGCCGCGCCTTCGGCCCGGCGCTCGGCTCGCCGGTGTCCTTGGACGACTCGGACCCGGTGACGAACTCGGTCTTGGTCATCGGCAGCAGGTCGCCGAGTTCGGTCGCGTCGAGGAAGTACTTGGCCGTCAGCGTCTGCTTGCGGCCGTCGGCAGTGCGGCCGGTGACGGCCCGGACGGTGTCGCGGTCCACGTCCGCACTCACCGCCTGCCAGTTGCGGAGGACGCGGAGCTTGCCGGACGCGACCCCCGGTTGCAGCATCGCCTCCAACTCGGCCAGCCAGACGCGCGGCTCGGCGCACAGCCGGGAGACCCAGCCGTTGCCGGGGTTGAGCTTGGCGTTGCCCCGGGCGGCGGCGGTCATCTTGGCGTCCGCGCGGGTGCGGTAGGCGTCCCGGACCCGGGTGCGCAGCCGGCGGTACTCGGACGTGCAGCCCGAACTCTCGACGAACTGGTGCTCGTCCGGCGGCACGCACTGGGTCGTGAGTTGCCCGCCGACCCAGTCGGTTTCTTCGGCGAGGATGACGGTCGCGCCCTCGCGCAACGCGCCCAGCGCCGCGGCACACCCGCCCAGGCTCCCGCCGATGATGACCACGTCGGCGGTCAAGTCCTGCGCGAGCGCGTCCTCCGCGGGGGCGAGGTCCGTCGCCTCCCGGCCGACGTTCCACGCCTTGACGGCCGCGGCCCCGGCGAAGCCGCCGGCGACGGACATGCCGCCGGTCGTGAGCAAAAAGGTTCGGCGGTTCATCCGCTGGTCTCGCTGGGAATTGTCAGTGGGATGTCTTCGGCGAGCCGGAAGCGTGAGCGCCCGGAGTTGCGTGCGCTACAAACTCCGCCGCACGCAACTCCGGGCGCTCACGCTTCCGGCTCGC
>JANYHV010000345.1 GCA_025362195.1 Fimbriiglobus sp.
TCCGGCGGCTTCGTCGATACGCCCAACCAGCGGCTGGCCGTGCGGCACCGGGCCGGCGTGCGGACCATCGACGACTTGAAGCGGACCATAGTCGATTTCCGCGGCGGGGCACCGATCCGCATAGCCGACGTCGCCGAGGTCGAGGTCGGGTCGCCGCCGGCCATCGGCGACGCCATCATCAACGACGTGCCGGGCCTACTCCTGATCGTCGAAAAGCAGCCCGAGGGCAACACCCTCGAAGTGACCCGCCGCGTCGAAGCGGCGTTGGAAGCGCTTAAACCAGGCCTGACGGGCCTCGACGTGGACCCGACGATCTTCCGCCCCGCGACCTTCATCGAGCGCTCGATTAGTAACCTGAGCCACGCGCTCTTGATCGGCTGCGGCCTGGTCGCCGCGATCTTGGTGCTGTTCCTCTTCGACTGGCGCACCGCGTTCATCAGCTTGACTGCCATCCCGCTGTCACTGGTCGCCGCCGTGGTCGTCATCTCGGCCCTGGGCCTGACCCTGAACACGATGGTGATTGCAGGGCTGGTCATCGCGCTCGGCGAAGTCGTCGATGACGCCATCATTGACGTGGAGAACATCACCCGCCGACTGCTCCTCAACCGCGCCGCCGGCAACCCGATCGACCCGATGAAAGTCGTGCTCGACGCCTCGACCGAAGTGCGCAGCGCCGTGGTGTACGCGACGATGATCGTCATCATCGTCTTCCTGCCGATCTTCTTCCTCGACGGCATCGCCGGCTGCTTCTTCCGCCCACTGGCGCTGTCGTACATCCTCGCCATCCTCGCCTCACTCGCCGTCGCACTGACCGTGACACCGGCCCTGTCGTACATGCTGCTCACCGGCAGCCGCGACCGCCACCGCGACGCTCCGCTCGCGGTGCTCCTGCGCCGGCTCTATCGCACCGTCCTACCGGGACTGCTGGCCCGGCCGTACACGGCCCTCGGAGTGATCGCCGGGACGTTCGCCCTGAGCGCCGCCGGGGCGACGCACTTCGGCCAGGAGTTCTTGCCGGAGTTCCAGGAGACGGATTTTTTGATGCACTTCATCGAGAAGCCGGGCACGTCGGTCGAGGAAATGGACCGGATGACGATTCGTGCGAGCAAGGAGCTGCGTGCCATTGAGGGGGTGCGCAACTTCGGCTCGCACATCGGCCGCGCCGAGGTCGCCGACGAGGTCGTCGGGCCGAACTTCACCGAACTTTGGATCAGCATCGACCCCGCCGCCGACTACCCCGGCACGCTGAAGAAAATCCAACTCGCAATGGACGGCTACCCCGGCATGTTCTGCGACGTGCAGACGTACCTCAAGGAGCGAAGCAAGGAAGTCCTGTCCGGGGCGAGCGCGGCCGTCGTCGTCCGGCTGTTCGGTTCCGACATGGCCTTGCTGCGCGCGAAAGCGGCTGAGGCCGAGAAGGCGATGAAGACGGTCGAAGGGGTCAAGGACTTGAAGGTCGAGTCGCAAGTCCTCGTCCCGCAGATCGAGATCCGCCTGCGGCCCGAGGCGGCCGAGCGCTACGGCCTGACCGCCGGGCACGTCCGCCGGGTGACGACGATGCTCCTGCGCGGGTCGAAGGCCGGGGAAGTGTACGAGGGTCAGGCCCGGTTCGACGTGGTCGTGTGGGGCGTCCCCGGCGTCCGCAACGACGTGGCCGCGCTCTTGACACTGCCGATCGACACGCCGACCGGGGTGCAAGTCCGCTTGCGCGACGTGGCCGACGTGTTGGTGGTGCCGATGCCGAACGAGATCAAGCGCGAGGCCGCGAGCCGCCGCATCGACATCACGTGCAACGTGGCCCCGGGCCGCGACCTCGGCAGTGTCGCCGCGGAAGTCGAGGCGAAAGTGCGGGGCCTCCGTTACGAGCAGGGCTACCACCCCGAGTTCCTGGGCGAGTTCGCCGCGCGGCAGGCGTCCACCCGCCGACTCTACGGCCTCGGCCTGCTCGCGCTACTGGGCATCGTGCTGGTGATCTACTCCGACTTCGCTTCGGTGCGGCTCACGCTCATCGTCGCCTTTACGCTCCCGTTCGCGCTCGTCGGCGGCGGGGTCGGCGTCCACCTGACCGGCGGTGTGCTGTCGCTGGGGTCGCTCGTCGGCTTCGTCACGGTGCTGGGCATCGCCGCCCGCAACGGCATCATGCTGGTGAGCCACTACCGCCACCTCGAAGACGAGGAGGGCGAGCCGTTCGGTGAGCGCCTGGTCCGCCGCGGGTCCGAGGAACGCCTCGTCCCCATCCTGATGACTGCGCTAGCCACGGGGCTGGCACTGCTACCGTTGATCGTCAGCGGGTTGAAGCCGGGCCACGAGGTCGAGTACCCGCTAGCGGTGGTGATCCTCGGCGGCCTGACGACTTCGACGCTGCTGAACCTGTTCCTCCTCCCGCCGCTGTACCTGCGGTTCGGTCGCCGGACGGCGACGAACGCGACAGCGTGACATTTCGCCGGGGGCCGTGCGAGTTACCGGGCGGGGATCGGCGGTCAATTCGTTCATGTGCCCGATCTGTAGAGGAAGACTGGCAGTCACAGTGTGACCGAGTATACATAATTGACATTATCGGACCCTGTAGGCTACTCCCTCGGCGGGCGGGTTTCCGAGTCTGAGTCGCCGAGTCCGATAATCTATGTTATGTTTACTCAACCAGTTCTGAATCAAAACTGCCCGCGCTGCATGGATTCGAGCCACTCCCGCGCCGTCGCGGCCGGTCACCGGTAGACGCCCATTGCCCGGAACTTCGCGTACCGCGCGTCCAGCAATGCCGGCGTGCTCAGGCCGGACAACTCGCGCAGGTTCCGCGTCAGGTGAGCCTTCAGTGTCGCCGCCATCTCCCGCGGGCTGCGGTGGGCACCGCCGACCGGTTCGGGGACGACGTCGTCCAGTACGCCGACTTTCTGCAGGTCGGTCGCCGTCATCCGGAGTGCCTGGGCGGCCCGCGGCTTCGTCTCTTCGTTCGCCGTCTTCCACAGAATGCCGGCGCACCCCTCGGGACTGATGACCGAGTAGTACGCGTACTGGAGCATCGACACGCGGTCGCCGATGCCGATGCCCAGTGCCCCGCCCGACCCCCCTTCCCCGATCACCGTACACACGACCGGCGTCGGCAGTTGGGCCATCTCGATCAGGCTCGTGGCGATGAGTTGCGACTGCCCCCGCTCTTCCGCCCCGATCCCCGGGTACGCGCCGGGGGTGTCGATCAGGCAGACCACCGGGACGCGGTACTTGGCGGCCAGTTTCATCTTAGACATCGCCTTGCGGTACCCCTCGGGGTGCGCGCACCCGTAGAAGCACTGCTGCCGCTCGGCCAGCGTCCGCCCCTTCTGGTGGCCGACGACGAGTACCTTGTAGTCGCCCAGGCGGGCAAACCCGGTGCGAATCGCCCGGTCGTCCCCGAACGCCCGGTCGCCGTGCAGTTCCAGGAACTCGTCGAACACCGATTCGAGGTAGTCGGCCGTTTGGGGCCGGGCCGGGTGGCGGGCGACGAGGACGGTTTCCCACGGCGTGAGCCGGGCGTACCGGGCCTTGAGAAGCGACCGGACTTGTGCCCGCAAGAGTTTGATTTCTTCGTTCGGCGACCCGGCCGGCTCCGCCCGTTCGAGGTGGAGCAGGGTCTGCTCCAGGTCGTGGATTTCTTGTTCGAACGGCAACGGGGCTGGGAGCATGACCGTCGAACTTCCGAGGGTAGAGTTGAATCGAACCGTCGCCGACATTCCACTCACATCTGGTCGTCGTCGTCTTTCTCGACGAGTGACTTGTAAACGCGCAACTTCTTCAACTCGATGAGGACTTCGTGGAACGACGCCGGCCGCTGGTCCGGGTTCTTGGCCAACAGCTTGAGCAGGTAGTTGCCGAACTCTTCCGTCACGTCGGCATTGTAGTAGATCGGCGACTGGGGCTTTTCCTGGAGGTGCTTCTTCAAGAGTTCGTTCATCGTCGCGCCCCGGAACGGCGGCCGGCCGGTGGTCAGTTCGTACAGTGTCGCCCCGTAACTGTAGATGTCGGACCGGCCGTCGAGGATGCGGCCCGTGATCTGTTCGGGAGATATGAAACTCGGGGTTCCTTGAGGCTTGCCGGGCCGGTTGAAGAGTCGCGCTAAGAACCCCTTCTGAACCGTCTTGGCGATAGCGAAGTCGATGATTTTCGTCTGCCCGACGGCGTTCGATAAAATGTTGTCGGCCTTGATGTCGCAGTGGACGACGCCCTTGGCGTTCATGTAGGCGAGGCCGGTGGCGATTTGCTTGAAGATTTTCTTGGCGTTGACCTTGAGGAATTCTTTGTCCCGCGGGTCCTTCGAGAGCAAGCGATTCCGCAAACTCCCGGCCGGGAAAAACTCCATGATGAAGTTGGGAGTCGTCTCGGACTTACTCACCTTGATGATGTTGATGACATTTTCGTGCCGAAGTTTTTCCCCGATCGCCGCCTCGTGGAACAAAATCCGGCGGTGTTCTTTGCTACTGGCGAACTCGGGCAGCAAGATTTTCATGGCGAAGTGGCGGCCGCTCCGCGGTTCGATAACTTCGTACACTTGAGACGTCTGCCCGGTCTGGAGCAGCGACCTCAACTTGTACTCGCCGACCATCTGAGTGCCTTCGCTCATACCTGCGAACCTTCCTGGACAATTCGTGATTCGGTTCGCTGACGACACACTCGGAAATCGAACGCCTACCAGTATTCTTCAAAGTGGATGTTACCCTTGAGCTTGGTGGCCGCGTTGTCGGCCTGGAACCCGCGCTTCTCGAGAATCTCAATGACGCCCGTCGGCTCGGGGTAATTGCGGACGCCGGTTTGCTTGTCCTTGACGGGCACGCCGATCATCTTCGGGTTGCCGCACAGGTAGACGTGCGTTTTCGCAGGGTCGAGGGGTGCCCCGAGGGCTTCTTCGAGTTCGCCACTGGTAATGCAGTCCTGGATGTACACCTTGCGCGTCATGCCCGGTTCGCGGGTGGTCAGGCCGAGGTACTTGTAGTTCGGGAACTGCTCCATCAGTTGCCGGTGCGTGTCGAAGTACCCGAGGTCTTTCCGGAGGCGGACGCAGCAGGCCTGGACGATGTTGCCGGTGTGGCCCTTGCGGAGCAGGTCCCAGACGATCGCGTTGTGCGGGGCCTCGCCCGTGCCCGTGCCGAGGAGGACGACGTTCTCGCCCGGCTTGACCAGTTCGGACGTGAAGTGGCCGACGATCTTCTCGCCCATGCTGAGCCGGTCGCCGGGCTTCAGCGCGAACAAGCGAGGGGTGAGCGCCGGCACGCGGCCGTCGAAGTTCTCGCGGACCAAAACGATGTAGAACTCGACGAAATCGTCCTGGGCCATGTCGCGGAGGTGGCCGGGCTGTTGGTAGATACTGCTGCTGATCGAGTACGAGCGGCGGACCAACTTCGACAAGTCCTCGGGCTTCAGGGTCTCCGCCTGGCAGCCTTCGACGCGGGCTTCCCAGTTGCCCAGACCCAAGGCGCAGTACTGGCCGGCGAGGTAGGCCGGGCGGGGGAAGTCGGGTTTGACGCGGAGGACCATGAGGTCCGGGTGAACTTGGTCGAGGTGGACGACGGTGCTGTTGTAGCGCAGTTTGCGAAGGTCCGCCATTTCGTCAGTCGTCATCCGTGCGTCCTTGAACCGGTCTGTCGAACGAGTTGAAATCGCCCCGCGGTCCTGGGGCCGACCGGCGTCGGCGTCCCGCGGCATGGCGGTACGAGAAGTATACCAACGGAGTCGGATTGCGTCCGGGCACTTTGAATGCGTGCGGGAAAGAAAAGGGAATCGACGGGGTCAGCTCGTGGGACGGACCACGATCAAGACGGGCGTCGTCCCCGGTTTGCGGTCGCCGCGTCCGGTCAGGAACGACTTGACCTCGGCGGACATCGTGGCCGGCGTCCGGGCGTTCGCCGGGGCGTAGGTGAGCAAGATCGCGGCCTTGACGGGCTTGCTCATCGCCTGGGCGACCTGGTCGGCGGTCGAGGCTTTGACGGAGTTGGGCACGCCGGCGACGATCCGCTTCGAGAAGTTCGGTTCGACGCCGAGGAGGTCCCGGAGGTCGCGGGACTCGGGGCCGGCGGCGGTCGTCAGGTGGGCGGCCCCGAACGGGGCGTCTTTACCGGCCTCGCGGTTCACGACGGCCACCTGGTCGAGCCACTTCGCCAGGTCGTCCGCCGTCAGGGATTCGGCGTACACGGCCCACACGAGGGCTTGGTTTTTCTTCATGCGCTCGGCCGTCAGCCCGTCAACGGCGACCGTCACCCCGGCAGTGGTCGCGGCCGTTTGCAAGGCCTGGATTCCGCGGAGCGTGTCCCGGCTGAACAGGTCGAGGCGGACGGCCGGGGACGAGTTGACTTCTGCGGCCGTCAACGTGCGGACTTCGGGCTGGTCGAGTTTCGACGCGGTCGTCAGGATCGGCAGGCGGATGTCGAGGGTCGCCAGGTTGGGCCGCTGTTGGAACGCACCCGAGCCGACGATCTCACCGGCCGGGCGGACGCGCGGTTCCGGGGCGAGTTCCGGGCCGGACGGCGGTTCGACGCGAGCGAGTTCAGCAGGATTCACGACCCGGGGGGCCGGGAGTCCGGGTTCGGGCACGTCGGTGGCAATCAGTCCCGGTTTCGCGGCGGGGTCTTGGGGGTTCACAACGGGCAACTTCGCCAATTCGGCCGGCCGATTCGCCCCGGGGCGGGCGGACTGTTGCGCGGCCCAGAAAGACCCGCCCGTCACCGCCAAAAGGGTCGAAGCCGCGACCGCGTAGGGCAACCAACTCCGGCCGGACCGGGCCGGGACCCGCACGGTGACCGACGGGCCGACCGGGGCCGGGGTTTTGGCGATGGCCCGGAGGATGGTCGCGGACCGGCCCGCGGGGAGCGCCGCCCGGGGCAGGGCGTGCAGGCGGGCCGCTTGCGATTGAAGGGTTTGGAGCAGCGCGACGGCGTCGCACGACTCGGCGAGCAGGGCGCGGAAGGCGACCTCTTCGGCGGGCAAAAGGCGGCCGCCGACGGCGAGGGAAATGAGTTCGCGTTGGAGTTCGGTCAGCATGTCGCTCGGGCCTCGACCCGTCTCTGGTGTGGGAGCGCTGGTCGCTCGGACTAACCCTTCGACGCCTCGGGCGGGAACTGGTTCCCGAATTCAGGTTCCAGGAACTCTTTCAACTCGAGCCGCGCCCGGTGAATGCGGCTCCGCACGGTGCCGATCGGCACGCCCACGATGTCCGCGATCTCTTCGTACTTCAGCCCGTCGATGTCCTTGAGAACCAGGACAGTGCGGTGGTCGGTGGACAAGCGGTTCAGGGCCGCCTGGAGCACTTCTTCGTCCTCCGAGCGCTGCAGCGCGAGGCCCGGGCGGGTCTCTTCCGAGTGATCGACGGGGTCGATCGAGGCGTCGCCGTCGCGGGCACTTTCGAGGCTCACCAATTGCTTGCGGCGGCGCTTCAAACTGACGGCGGTGTTGAACGCGATGCGGTACAGCCAGGTGAAGAACTCGGCGTCCCCTTTGAACGACCCGAGGGAGACGTAGGCGTTGATGAACGCGTCCTGGACGGCGTCGGCCGCGTCGTCGTGGTTGTCCAGGATGCGGACGACGGAGTTGAACAACCGGTCCTGGTACCGGACGACCAATTCGCCGAAGGCGTCGGTCCGCCCGGCCAGGCACTCTGAGATCAGGCGTCGGTCGCTGTCGTTCACGTCGTGTTGCGCGTCCGGGCCGTGCGGGGGAGGAAGCCGGGGCGGAGCCAGTGTAGCCCGCCGCCGCGGGTTAGTCGAACCGGCCGCCGCGGAAAGACGCCGGCGCGGACCGGAGCGTGTGCTAGATTGAAGCGTCTCAACTCCCTGCCCCCGACCTCCTTGCGGAGAACTTCCCATGCGGCTGCGGCGATTTACCGTCCTGGTGTTGACCGCCACGCTCGCGGGCGCGGCGCTCGCCCAACCGCCGGCCCCGAAGCCGACCTGGGTGTACGGCCACGACCTGCGGGCGCGGAAGGGCGGCACCACCGACTTCGACAAGGACACGCCGAAGATCGGCGTCGAGTTCTTCAAGGACGACGCCTCCGGGTCGGTCATCGCCGTGACGCAGACCGGCGCGCTAGCCGTCACCCCGTCGGCCGGCGTCGGGGCCGACAAGAAGGCCCCGTGGCTGTTCGCCCACGACCTCGGGTCGCGCAAGGGGGACGAGGAGCGGTTCACGCCGGCGACGGTCAAGCTCGGCGTCGAAGCGTTCAAAGACCTGGCCACCGACAAGGTCCTCTACCTGAGCGAGAAATCGACGGCCGCGTTCGCCGATCTGCCCGCCAGCGTGGCGACGAACGAGTCGCCGAAATGGCACCACGCGCTGATCGTGAAAGTCCGCGAGGCGAAGGAAAAAGACTTCACCAAGGACACGAAGAAGTTCGGCGTCGAAGTCTTCAAGGACGGCAACACCGGCGGGTTGATTTACGTGTGCGAGTCGGCTTCAATCGCCACCTCCCCTGCCCCGCCGACGGCCCCGGCGGCGAACAGCGTCAAGGCCCCGAAGGCCCTGTACGGCTTGACCATGCGGTGCCGCAAGGCGAGCGAAAATGACTTCGGCCCGGACACGCGAACGTTCAGCGTCGAGGTCTTCCGCGACGAGAACACGGGCGGGCTGCTCTACATCTCCGAGACCGGGGCCATCGCCACGGCCCCGGCGGCCGAGGCGAAGACCGGCAAGGGCGTCGTCTGGAAGTACGGCATGACGCTCAAGGCCCGGCCGGGCGGCGTCGCCGAGTTCGCTAAGGCGGCGGTGTACGGCGTCGAAGTCTTTCAGGACGGCAACACCGGCAACCTGGTCTACATCGCCGAGACCGGCTCCATCGCCGTCCTTCCGAAGAAGTAGTCGTCGGCCGGGCAACGCGAAGGGCCGGGCGGGATCATCCCGCCCGGCCCTTCGCGTTGCCACTCACGCCGCCGGCGTCGCCGGTGCGGCGAAACTCGACCAGTACCGCTTCGGCGTGATGCCCACCAGGACCAAGAGAGTGTGCAGAATCCACAGGAACGTACACAGTTGCTGCAACTCGTTACTGAACCCGTAATTGTGCAGGCCGACGCCGAGTTGATTCGTGCCGAACCAACTCCACGTGGTGATCATGTTGCCCACCATCGCCAGCACGGCGAAGCCGCGGTCCTTGACCAGCCCGGACCACCGGGAGTGCAGGAGCAGGGCGTTCCAAATGACGATGAGGACGGCCCCGTTCTCCTTCGGGTCCCAACCCCAGAACCGGCCCCACGACTGGTCGGCCCAGATGCCGCCGAGGACCGTGCCGACGAAACTGAACAGCACCGAGAAGCAGACGACGCCGTACAGGATCATGCCGATGACGCGGCCGAGTTCCATCGTCTTGGTTCCGCCGCCCGTGGACACGGTTACCGGGCTGCGGAGGTACGGCGTCGCCACGCCGATGGCGACGTAGATGACGCCGATCAGCCCGGCGACGTAGGTCGCGGAGTACCCGAGGGTGACGGTCGTCACGTGCGTCGCCAGCCAGAAGTTGGTGTCGAGGACGGCGACCATCATTTCGAGGGTGTCGCCGCTCGCCGCGAGGTTGTGGGCGACGACGCTGGTGCTGAAGCCGATCAGCGCGCCGACCCCGTTGCCGAGGCCGATCGAGAAGATCCGCTCGACGAGGAGGCAGCCGATCACGGCGGCCCAGCCGATGAACACGGCCGACGAGTACAAGTTCGTGACGAACACGAGCGGCCTGTCCATCAGGTACATCCGGGCGAACAGGGTCGCCGTGTGGACCAGGCACGTCAACAGGAGCACGCCGAACGCCCCGCGGCGGAAGCCCTCGGCGACCCCGGGGTTGACGAGGTGCGTGCCGATGCCGGCAAGAGTGAGCAAGAACACGACCACGTACAGGCCGATGCACTTGTAGTACAGGGAGGTCCGGTTGAGGTAGGATTCGAGGCCGACCTGGAAGCGCTGGCGGGGGGTCAGGGCCGAGCGGTTCAGGCCGTCGAGCGTGGCCAGGAGGCGGTTGAATTCCTCCGGCTTGCGCTCGCGGTAGGCCGCGAGCATGTCGGACCACAGCTTGTAGACGGGGTCGCCGGCCAGGATGGCTTCGCGGGCCACTTCGAGCTTCTGGGCCTTCGCGGACTGGGCCTCGGTGTAGACGCCGTCGAAGACTTTCCGCTGGTCCGGGTTCATCTTCGTCGGGTCGCGCGGCAGGCCGAGTTCTTCCATCCGCTGGATCAGGTCGCGGACCATCTCCTGGTGGAATTGGTCTTCGGCCCGGTCCACCGTCTTGCCGCTGTCTGCCGGCTGCCGCCACGGTTTCCCGTCCTCCGGGGGCAGTATCAAAGCGTCCGTACCCGTCATCACGGCGATGTAGGACCGCAGGTGCGTGGCCAGGTCGAGCACTTTGGCGTCGTACAGGTCGCGTTCGAGCTTGGGCCGATCGACGACCTTCTTGGCGGCTTTTTCCAGGGCGTCGAACCGGGGCTTTAACTCGTCCAACGAGTACCGCAAGCCTTCGCGGCGTTCGACCTTCATCATTTCGATCAGCCGGTCGTTCTCGATGCGGAAGATGCGGTACGCCGCCGACGGGCCGAGGTTGCCGGGCAGGCCGGTCATCGTCTTCAAGTACCACTCGATCGCCGGCCGCTTCTTGTCCGACTCGTCCTTGTACTCTTCGGTGTTGTTCAACAGGCGCAGGGTTACGTTGGCGTGAGTTTCGAGCGGCTTGACGCGGCCCCCTTCGATGACCGGGAGTGCGCCGAGCGTGGCGAGGTCGTACTTCGATTCCGCAGTGCGTGGGATTCCCGACCCGAGGAGGTAAAGGGCCGTCACCCCGACGCAGGTCCAGGCGATGACGCGACCAGTGGTCGGCACGCCACCGGTCGTCAACCGGACGCGCGGTTTGCCGAACACGAGTCGGGACAGTGCTTCCCCGGGCGTGCGGGCTTCAACGGCCGACTCGTTTGTGACGACGACCGGCGACCGACCTGTCGTCACAAACGTGACCAGTCCGAGGGTGAAGTGCAGCATCATGCCGACCGTGACCATCACGCACGAAAGGTAGGGCAACACCCAGCCGGGGTTCCGGACGACTTGCAGGATCGTGCCCTTCTCACCGGGGAGGACGCCCGACTGGAAGAAGGTCTCGCCGCGATACCGCAGCGGATCGTTCATCGAGATCGTTACTTCCCGGTCGGGGTCGCCGCTGTTCGAGTCGATGAGCCGAATCTTGCTGGCGAAGTTCTTGGGCGTACTGGTACCGAGGTAGCGCTCGAAAGTGAACTGAATCAATTCGAGCCGGTACGGCTTGTAAAAGCGGGTCTGACGGAGTGCCACGCCGTAGGGCTTGCCATCGACCGTCGGCCCGGCTTGGTTAGGCACCCGGGTGTGCAGCATGTAGGTGCCGAGGGTGCTGCCGTCGGACTTCGATTTGAAGCGGACGTATGCCGCTGCTTCGTCGATTTTCTGCTGGGTGTCAGTCCCCTTGGCGACAGGTTTTTCGACCGCGATATCGAGAAGCCCGCGCCCAGTCGTGGCGAGATTATCCTGACCGGGATCGACGTTGACCAGATCGCTGTTCGCGTAAAACTCCAGCACTTCCAGATCGACCGGGATGGCCGGGTGCGAGTACGTCTGGCCGGCCCGAAAGGCTTCGCGCACTTTGGCGACGGGAACCACCGTCACGCTGTCTTCGTCCGATCCCTCCACCGGTGTGGTGAATGCAAATTCCTGGTTGCGGGTGTCGGAAGAGAACTCGGCCGAGCCGTTCTCGACGATGACCATGTTCTGCTCGACCTGGAACTCGCGGGTGATGTACTCGCCGACGAACAGGAGGAGGATGCCGCCGTGCAGGATGTAGATGCCGGACCGGCGGACGAGCAGTTTCAGCACGTCCCCGTAGGCTTCCGACTTCTTCGCCTTCTTGGCGGTGACGCGGATCAGGCTGATCAATTGCAGCGTGTGCGCGGCCAGCAGGTTGAAGAACATCGTGAAGCCGATGAGCTTGCCGGCCGGGAACGGCACCTTCGCCGACGTGGACCAGTCGGGCGGCACGGCGAAGAAGATTTGGCCGAACTGCACGGCCAGTTGCACGTCGATCCAGACGTACCACGACCAAAAGTACTGATCGACCACGCCCCAGATGCCGGCGTTCTTCTGGGCGATCGTGCCGAAGAAGACGAGCACCATGGACATGGCGAACAGCGACACCGTCAGCTTGAGCGACGCGATCGGCTTGAGCAGCGTGATGACCGGGTGGACCGGCAGCGGTTGCGGCTTGCGCGGGGCCGGATCGGACATCGGCCGGTCGGCGTCGAGGGTACTCATGGGGGCAATCTCCGGCCGCGGGGTGATCGGTTCGGGCGAGGGTGTTCGAGTCGCAAGCGGGGTTAGTTCTTGCCGGGCGGGGCACCCATCCGACCGGCACCGGGAACGGCCGGGCCGCGGAAGTCGATGCGGTAGGCTTTCGTGTCGCCCAGGGTGATCTCCGTGACCGATGACGGCAACTCGGCCTCAGTCACTTCCTTCAACCCGACTTCGACCCGCCAGCGGTTGACGTTGGCCAACAGCGTGCCCTGAATTTCGTCGGACAGCGTCACCTGCGGCTTTTCAAACGGGCCGACCATGAAGCTCTTGGCGACGAACTGGCGGGGCGGGTTTTCCGTCCAGCCGGTAGGCACCTTGTACGTCGGGATCGCCTTGGCGTTCGTCAGCCGGACGCTGGCGACGAACTCGTTGAACTTGGCTTCGGTCGCCGTCACGCGGTCGATCGCTCCCGAAAACTTGATGTACCGGGAGTCGTTCGGCCCGACGGGGATGATGACGCCGAGCATCCTCGACTTGTCGGTGCCGTCGGCGACGGCGGCCGGGGCTTCCGGCGCGGGTGTCGGGAGTGGCGTCGGGGTCGGCGTCTCGCGCTTGGCCGTGTAGGTGCGGACTTCTTCGGGCGGACTGCACCCGGCCGAAACCAACAGGCACACGCCTAGCCAGGGCCAGGCTCGCTGGAAAGTCTTCGCGGGCATGATGGCGGTCTCGCGGGAGAGGTCTGTCGGCGGGCGTTTCGGCGGGGCCATCTCATTGTTCAGGCCGGGAGGGCAGGCGTCAAGCCACACCCACGCCGATGTCCTCTCAACCGTTGCCCTCCCCCCGGGGCAACCCCGGAGTGCCGAGTCCCGAGGTCGAGTCAATTCCGCAGACCGGCGGGGCAATTCGACGAACGATTCCCGGCCCCCGCGCGACACTGGGCCGACCGGGAAAATTGCGCCGCGCGTCGCACAAACGCCGGCCGCGATACTTCCCGGAAACATCGGCATAAAGGCGTTGACACCGGGTTGCATCCGTCCGAGCCTGTTCTAGCCTTGCGGCGACAGTGCGTGACCCTTATTGATTTCCTCGTGCACGGTGACACCCGATGTCCGTCCCCTCGTCCGTCGAAGAGCTGCTCCAGCTCATCCGAAAAAGCGGCATGATCGAAGACAGCAAGTTGACGACCTACCTGCAGCGGCGGCAGATGGGCCGCGGCCTGCCCGAGGACCCGCGGGACGCCGCCAACTCGATGGTCGAGGACGGCCTCATCACCGACTTCCAGGCCGAACAATATCTGCTGGGCAAGTGGCGCGGGTTCACCATCGGCAAGTACAAGCTGCTCGAACGGGTCGGCGTCGGCGGCATGGGCCAGGTGTTCCTGTGCGAGCACATGTACATGAAGCGGCGGGTGGCCATTAAGGTCCTCCCGCCCGCGAAGGCCGAGCAGCCGGCCGCGCTCGGCCGGTTCTACCGCGAGGCCCGCGCCGCCGGGTCGCTCGAACACCCGAACATCGTCCGCACGCACGACATCGACCAGGACGGCAACCTGCACTTCATCGTCATGGAATACGTGGACGGGTCGAACCTGCTCGACATGGTCAAGAAGTTCGGCCCGATGGACATTCGCCGGGCGTGCCACTACGTCCGCCAGATCGCGGTCGGCCTCGACTTCGCGTTCCGCAGCGGCATCATCCACCGCGACATCAAGCCGGGCAACGTGCTCATCGACCGCCGCGGCGTGGCCAAGATCCTCGACATGGGCCTGGCCCGGTTCTACAAGGACCAGACCGACATGTTGACCGTCAAGTACGACGACAAAATCGTCCTCGGCACGGCCGACTACGTCGCCCCGGAGCAGGTCGCTAACAGCCACACGGCCGACGTGCGGGCCGACATCTACGCCATGGGCGCGAGCTTCTACTTCCTGCTCGCCGGCCACCCGGCCTTCCCGTCCGGCAGCGTGTCGCAGAAACTCTTGTGGCACCGGACCAAGGACCCGACACCGATCCGCCAGATCCGCCCGGAAGTGCCCGAGGGTCTCGCCGCGGTCCTCGCCAAGATGCTGGCGAAGGACCCGAACGCCCGCTACCAGACGCCGCTCGAAGTGGCCGTCGAACTCGACCGGTGGGCGACCGGGACGATCCCCGAACCACTGATCGACGAGATGCCCAAGCTCAGTCCGGCCGCGATCGAGGACATCGTCCTGGACGACGCGAAACCGCCGACCGAAAGCACCCTGCTCAAGCGTGCGACGCCGGCCGGCGGCCCGCCGCTGAGCCAGCTCGTCAAACGGCTGTCCCCGGCCCCGGCCTCCGAGTTGGTCCCGAGGGTGTTCGCGTCGGCGACCGCGACAGCGACAGCGACCGCCGTGGCTCCGGCCGCTCGCCAATCCCGCGAAACCCCGCGGCTCGCCCCGGTCCCGCTCACTCAGACGAACCCGCGGCCGGTGCAAGCCTTCCCGCCGAGTCCGTTCGCCCCGCCGCCGCAAGAGGAGATTCAGACCCTGACCGCGGTCGGCCGCGAAACCATGCCGGCCGAGTTTTTGAGGCCGTCGGCGGAGTCGGGCACGAATCCCGAAGACACGCTGATGCTGACCAAGATTTTCGGCAGCAACGCGAACAGCCGCGTGATGCTCTTCGTGGTCCTCGTGACGATGTGCGTCACCCTGGCGACCGGGTTGTTGGTCATGGTGCTCATCAAGTACGCCACCAAAGCCCCGGCGGTCCCGGTCGGGGCACCCGCAAGCCCCCCGGCGGCGACCGCCAAGCCGTAGCCGAGGCGAAAAGCCCGACGAAACGAGCGTGCCCCGCACTGGTTTGCGGGGCACGCTCGTTTCGTCAGCTCGCGGCCCCGTCGGCGATGAGCATGCGTTCGAGGTGCGGCGGCCACGCGAAGACTTGCGCGAGGCTCGCAATCGACTCGCCGAGTTGCGGGATGCGGGTCTCGTCCATCAGCCCGACTTGCTTCTGGGTCGCCAATACCAACGTCGGAATCCGCTCGACGGGCAGGCCCATCAGCCGGCAACAGGTCGCGTCCACGGCGACGAGGTCGAGGCCCATGACGAGCGCCCCGACGTGCTTCGCCGTGCCGTTGAGCGGCCCATCCCCTTCCATGCCGACGATCCCGTCCACGATGGCGAAGTGCGGCGTGTGAGTACACGCGATATCGACGATGCTGTTCGGGATGCCGCGCCAGTGCAGCTCGTTCTTCGGCCAGCCGTAGCAAATCCCCGGCAGCGTGCCGAACAGGTTTTTGAGGGCCAGCGTCGCCCCGGCCCAGTGGTGCGTCTTGAGCTTCGGCAGCGAGACGAGGATGTCCGCGGACACGACGGTTTTCGACAGGTACAGGTATTCCAGGCCGGTCGTCCGGCCGAGGTTCGGCGTCTTGACCGGTTCGTCGTGGTTGATGTCCACGAACCGGACGCCGTGCTTGCGGAGGACGTCGCCCAGGCCGGACTCGTTGACGAGGTACTGGACGTTCCGCCAGTGCCCCGGCCCCTCGGCGACGATGATTTCCGCCGCCCCTTCGTTCTTGAACAGTCGGATCACGGCGTCCACGAACCGCGGGTCGGTGTTGATGACCTTGTCCCGGTTGTACTCGACGAGGTTCGGCTTCAAGACGACCCGCTTGCCCGCGACCGGCAGGTGCGGCCGGAAGTGCTCGAACTGTTTCGTCAGGACGCCGAGCAGGTCGCCGTCGTAGTCGTCGGCCCGGCCGATGTGGACCGCGGACGACGCCGGGAAGCGGCGCAGATTGCTGATGCCGCTCATCATGAAGCCGAACAGTTTCGACTTCACTTTCTCGCCCAGCGACTTCGCCTCCGGCTTCTCGGCGAACTCGGACGGGTCGGACTGCGCCCGGGTCGCCCCGAGTTTCTGCCCGGTGCCGACGACCGGCACGTCCGCGAGCCGGAACGGGTTGCGCGACTCGGCGTCCAGGGCCATCGCGGCGAGGGCCAGCCGCAGCGGGCCGCAGCCGAGGCCGTCGGTCATCGGCAGTTCGACCGCCAGCGCGGCCCGGATGCGGGCGTCGATCTCCGGCAGGGCCTCGCGCGTCGCGCCGTCGGTCGCGTGGCAACTGAGGGCCAGCTTGATCCACGCCAGGTGCTCGAGGTCGGTCGTCTTGGCGGCGTGCATCCGCAGGTAGCCGACCGTCGCGTCGATGACCGGGGCACTGACCCCCTGGAGGGCGAGGAGCATCACGGCCGTCGGCCCGGGGATCGGTTCGGTCGGCTTGCCCAGGACGACGCGGTTGCCGTAATTCACCCCGCCGGTGTCGAAGGCGCGGTCGAGAATCAGTCGCAAGCCCTCCCGCACGCGCGGGTGCCCGCCCTGCCCCGCCGACCGGAGTGCCAGGCAGGCCCACGAGGTCGGCTCGACCCACGAGAAGGTGTTCTCGGCCCACGGCCAGCCGAGCAGTTGCAGGTCGATGTCGAGCATGTCCTCGACTTCGGGGTCTTTCTTGACGATGCGGCCTTCGAGCGACAGCAGCCGCGCGGCGATCTTGCCCTGCTCGCCCGCGTCGGCGTTGACGGCCCGCTTGGCGAACAGCACCAGTGCCGTCGGCCAGACCGCCTGCGGCCGGCCCCGGGTGAGCCGATAGCTGCCGTCCGGGAGGGCCTGCGCGGCCAGGAAGACCAGGGCTTTGCGCAACGTCGCTTCGTACTTCGCCGGCTCGGCCCCGAGGGCCGCGAGGGCCAGGCACGTCGGTTCCAGGTGGCCGGCCTGACCGGGGTGGTAGCCCCACCCGCCGTCGGCGGCCGCGGAGTTCGCCAGTCGGGCGCGGAGTTCGGCAGTCGTCATGGCGGTCGGTCTCGCGGTGGCAGCGGGGAACACTGTCCTACCATAGCCTATCCCCGGCCCCGAAGCGTACCCCCGGAGGCACGCGATGCGCGTCGCCCACTTCGACTGTTTCAACGGCATCAGCGGCGACATGGTCCTCGCCGCCGTCCTCGACGCTGGAGTATCTGAGGCGGCAATCCGCGACGCCATTGCCTCGCTCGGTCTGCCGATCGCGCTCGAACTGGAGCGCGTCAAAACGTGCGGGATCGCCGCGCTGCACGTCAACGTCGTCGCCGCGGACCAGGAGGATTACCGCTTCCTGCCCGATGTCGAAGCGATCATCGCCCGGTCGTCGCTGACCGCGAAGCAGCGCGAGTTGGCGTCGGCGATTTTCCGCAAGCTGGCCCACGCGGAGGCGGCCGTCCACGGCATGCCGGTCGAGCGGGTTCACTTCCACGAGGTCGGGGCGCTCGACAGCATCGCCGACATCCTCGGGGCGGCCGTCGGCCTGGATTTGCTGGGCGTCGAGAAGTTCACGAGTTCGTCCGTCCCCACCGGCAGCGGCACGGTCAAGTGCGCCCACGGGGTCATGCCGGTCCCCGCCCCGGCGACGCTCGAACTGCTCAAGGGCGTGCCGCTCGCGCCGTCGGCCGTGAAGGGCGAGTTGACCACCCCGACCGGTGCGGCGATCCTGACGACGGTGGTCACCGAGTTCACCGACGCCCCGGCGATGACCATCGAGCGTGTCGGCATCGGCGCGGGTACGAAAGACTTCCTCGACCGCCCGAACATCCTGCGACTGCTCGTCGGCACGACGCACAGTTCGCCTGCGTCCGATACGGTCGCGGTCCTCGAAACCAACCTCGACGACGTGCCGGGCGAGGTCGTCGGCTATTGCGTCGAGCAACTCTTCGCGGCCGGAGCTTTCGACGCGTTCACGCTGCCGATCCAGATGAAAAAACAGCGGCCGGGCGTCTTGCTCAGCGTCATCTGCGACGCGGCCGACGTGGCAAAGCTCGAAGCGATCCTGTTCGCCGAGACCGGCACGTTCGGCGTCCGCCGGACGACCGCGACGCGGAGCAAGTTGACGCGGGAAACGATCCGCGTGGCGACGCCGTGGGGGGACGTGCGGGCGAAGCGCGGCGAACGCGGCGGGTTGACGGTCGTGACGCCGGAGTACGAGGATTGCGCGAAAGTCGCCCGTGAGCAGGGCGTGCCGTTACGGGTCGTTCACGACGAAGTCCGCCGGCTCACCGCGTCAACTCGTGCGGGGCCAGGAGCGTGAACGGCTCGGCCGGGACGTTGCGCAGGACGAAGAACGCCCCCAGGACGACGAGGAACACCGCCGTCACGCGGCCGTGCCACCTCGGGGCGAACCACCTCCGCGGGGTCGTGCCCCAGAGCCACGCCCAGACTTGTTGCAGCCCCCAGACCGTCACGAACGGCAGCGCGATCAAGCCGAGGGCGTTGTAAGCCGCCGCTTGGGCCGGGTCGGCTCGAACGACGGCGGAGGCGAAGCGGGTCATGCCGCAGCCGGGGCAGTGCAGGCCGGTCAGGCTGTGCAGTTGGCACTTCGGGTAGAACGACGACGTGGCCGGCGGGAACTGCGTCAGGACGGTGCCGGCCCCGCCGACTAAGACTGCGACGACGACCAGGAGGCCGGCCTTCACGAGTCGCCGGTGGCGGGAGGTCGGGGGCATGTCGGGGGTCGCCTCTTGAACTTTCCGTGCGGTTCCGTGTCTTACTCGCAACGCCCTGGGCGACCTGGGGTGTCCCGCACGTGCTGAGGTTTGACATGCTCTCTTCGACCGAGATTCGCCAGCAGTATATCGACTTCTTCGTGAAAAAGTGCGGCCACGCCTTCGTCCCGTCCAGCCCCGTCGTGCCGCACGACGACGCCACCCTGCTCTTCACGAACGCCGGGATGAACCAGTTCAAGCCGTACTTCCTCGGCACCGAGAAGCCGAAGTTCACCCGGGTCGTGAACACGCAAAAGTGCATCCGGGCTGGGGGCAAGCACAACGACCTCGACGACGTGGGCCGGGACACCTACCACCACACCTTCTTCGAGATGCTCGGCAACTGGAGCTTCGGCGACTACTTCAAACGCGACGCCATCACCTGGGCCTGGGAACTGCTCACCGAGGTCTGGAAACTCGACCCCGCCCGACTGCACGTGACCGTCTTCGAGGGCGACCCCGAGAACGGCATCCCGCGCGACGACGAGGCGGCCGACCTGTGGAAATCGGTCGGCGTCCTGGACGGCCACATTCACCTGGGCAACGCCAAGGACAACTTTTGGGAGATGGGCGAGACCGGCCCGTGCGGCCCCTGCACGGAAGTGCATTTCGACCGCACGCCGGACAAGACCGGCGGCGAACTCGTCAACGCGAGCAGCCCGGACGTGATCGAAATTTGGAACAACGTCTTCATCCAGTTCAACCGCAACGAGGACCGTAGCCTGACGCCGTTGCCGGCCAAGCACGTCGATACCGGCATGGGCTTCGAGCGCATCTGCGCGGTCATCAACGGCCTCGACAGTAACTACGACACCGACGTGTTCACGCCGATCTTCGAGGCCATCCGCACCGCAACCGGGGCGCGGCCCTACGGCGGCAAGCTCGACGACGCTATCGACACGGCCTACCGCGTCATCGGCGACCACATCCGCACGCTGACCTTCGCCCTCACCGACGGCGCGGTGCCCGACAAGGCCGGCCGCGGCTCCGTGATCCGCAGCATCTTGCGCCGCGCGTCGCTGTTCGGCTGGCTCGCGCTGGGTCAGCGGACACCGTTCTTGCACACCCTCGTCTCGACGATCGTCACGCACTTCAGCGACGCCTTCCCCGAGTTGAAGCGCAACCCCGACCGCGTGCGCAGGATCATTCTCGACGAAGAAAACGGCTTCCTACGCACCGTCGAGCGCGGCCTGAAACTCTTCGACGAGGCGAAGAGCCGCGCGGCCGGCACCGGCAACACGATCGGCGCGAAGGACGCCTTCGACCTGCACACCGAGCAGGGTTTCTTCGTCGACATCACGCAGAAGCTGGCCGCCGACCAGGGATTCACCGTCGATGTCGCCGGCTACGACGCACTGTTCGCGCAGTTCCAAAAGGTCTCGCGCGGCGGCAAGAAGTCGCTCGTCGTCGCGGCAATTCAGGGCGTGTTGCCAAGGACCGATGACACGGCGAAGTACGACGGTCAATCATTAACGTCGAAGCTGATCGGCTGGGTCAAGGACAACGTCGTCGTGACCTGTGGCGAGGTCGGCCCCGGCGAGAGCGTCGCGCTGCTGTTCGACCGCACGCCGTTTTATGGCGACCAAGGCGGCCAGGTCGGCGATACCGGCAGTGTCACGGGGCCGTCCGGCGAGTTCACCGTCGAGGCGACGCAACGCCTCGGCGAGGCGACCCTACACTCCGGCACCGTCGAGCAAGGTCGCTTCGCCGTCGGAGACGCCGTCACGCTGACGCCGACGGCCACCCGCCGCGCCGACATCATCCGCAACCACACAGCGACGCACCTCATGAACCTCGCGTTGCGGCGAACCCTCGGCGACCACGTCGAGCAGAAGGGTTCGCTCGTGGACGACGACAAAACCCGCTTCGACTTCGCCCACGACAAGCCACTAACGCCCGAGCAAATCCGCGACATCGAGGACGCCGTCAACCGCGCGATTCAGGGCGACTTGCCCGTGTTCGCCGTGACGATGCCGCTAGAGGAGGCGAAGAAAATCGCCGGGGTGCGGGCCGTCTTCGGTGAGAAGTACCCCGACCCCGTCCGCGTCGTGACCGTCGGCGAGTCGGCCGAGTTCTGCGGCGGCGTCCACGTCCCGCGGAGCGGCACGATCGGCCTGTTCAAGATCGTCGGCCAGGACGCCGTGGCGAAGGGCGTCCGCCGCGTCACCGCCGTCACCGGGCGGGCGGCCGTGGCCCAAGTGAACGCGATGTCGGGCGTGGTGGACGCGCTGACGGGCAAGTTGCAGTGCAAGCCGGAGGAACTCGCCGGCCGCGTCGAGACCCTGCAAGACGAGTTGAAGAAGTCGCAAGTCGCGCTGAAGAAGCTGCAGGCTGCGAACCTCGCCGGCCTGGTCGATGAGTTGCTCGCGGCCGCCCCGGTGACCAACGGCACGACGGTCGTCGTCGGGCAACTCGCCGGCGGCAGCGTCGAGGGCGTGCGGCAACAGGTCGATCGTATTCGCCAAAAGTGCAAGTCCGCCTTCGTCGTCCTGGCGTGGGAAGAGGACGGCGGCAAGGTGCCGGTCGTCGTAGCGATGACCAACGACTTGACCGCGAAGGGCTTGAAGGCGGGCGACCTGATCAAGCCGATCGCCGCAGCCCTCGGCGGTAGCGGCGGCGGTAAGGCGGACATGGCCCAGGCCGCCGGCAAGGACTCAGCGCAAATCCCGGAGGCCCTCGAAGTCGCCCGGAAGTTGGCCGCCGAAAAGTTGGCGTAGTTACCGCGGCTTCAGCCCGGCGGCCTTGGTCATCGCGACCCCGGGCCGGCGCGGCACGCTGACCGGTTTCTCGACTTCCGTGTGGACCGCGTCGAGGCGGACGCGCACGGCGTCGGCGTAGTCCTCCGACAGTTCGATGCCGAGGTAGCGGCGCTTCAATCGCTTGGCCACGGCCAGCGTCGTGCCACTGCCGGCGAACGGGTCGAAGACGAGATCACCGGGGTTCGACGCGACTTTGACGATGCGCTCCAGCACGCCTTCCGGCATCTGGCACGGGTGGCCGGTCCGCTCCTTGAACGTGCCGCAGACGCGCGACACCGACCACGTGTCGGACTCGGCGGCGAAGTGGTCGCCGTGCTCTTGCGGCCGCAGCACCCAGGTGTCGTCCGGCAGCTTGCCGACGGGGTTCGCCCGGCGGTCGGCGTAGGTAGTCATGCGGGCCGACGGCACGCGGACGCGGTCGGACTCGAACGTGAAGCGCTTCGGGTCGGCGACGTAGTACAGGATGTGCGCGTGCGACCGGTTGAACTTCTTCGAGCAGTTCACCCCGAAGGTGTAGTGCCAGATGATCCAGTTCCGCATCGTGAAGCCGAGGGCGTCGAGGCGGATCTTCATCTCCGCGGCGTACTCGTCGCCGATGGCCAGGAAGAAGCTCCCGGTCGGCTTGAGGACGCGGGCCACGCCCTTCATCCACTGCTCGGTCCACTCGAGGTACTCGGCTTTGGCCCGGCGGTCCTGGTACACGTCGTACTCGTAGCCGATGTTGAACGGCGGGTCGGCGAAGGCCAGATCGACGCAGCCGCCCGGCAGCTTGTCCATTACGTCAATACAGTCACCGACTCGGACATCGTTCCACGGCATAACCCGACTCCCCGGCACAACGCAGACATTCGGTACGACATCCCGAATCTACAGTTTATGCCGGGGCCGCGCAAGCGCAACTGCCGTTAAATCGGGATTATTCCGCGCACCGAGCGGGCCGCAGAATCCGCACTTCCCGCTTGACCGCACCGGGCGGTCCGGGCATAGCGTGCGGTCGGGGGTGTGGCGCGGTCGGGGGGCGAGCGATGCGGAGGCTGATCCATCTCGGCTGGTTGGCGTCCGTCGGCGCGGGGGCGGCGGGTCTGGCCGGTTGCGCGGCGGTGCCCCCGGTCGAGAACCCGGTCCTCGTGCGGCCCCACTCGAACAGCGGCACCGAAGAGAATCCGATCCTCGTCGTCCCCGGCAAGCCGACGCCCGAAGGGTACGCCCACGTCTACGAGCGCGTGCTGGAAGCCGTCAACGACTACTTCGAAATCCTGCCCGGGCCGCGGTACGCCGGCCAGATCGAGACCAAGCCGAAGACCGCGTCCGGGTACGAGCAGCCCTGGAAGTACAGCAGCCCTGACCCGCGCGAGCGACTGTTGGCGACCCTGCAATCCCTGCGGCACTACGCCGTCGTCCGCATCATGCCGGGCGAGCGCGGCGGGTTCAAAGTGTACGTCGAGGTGTACAAGGAACTCGAAGAGGTCGCGCTGCCGCCCGGGTCGCCGCGCGGGTCGGCGACGTTCCGGGACTTGCCGACGGTGGACCGTCGCATCGAAGTCACCGGTTTGACGACGCCGACCACCCGCACGTGGATTCCCGTCGGCCGAGACCCGGCCTACGAACAAGTCCTGCTGCGCAAGATTCAGGAACGGCTCTGCCGCTAGCCGACGAAAACCCCGTACGTCGAAACCACGTTGAACTCGGTCAGCGCTGTGGCCGCGCCTCCCAGGGGCAGCGATTTCCCGGCGAAGGTGCGGACCGTCGGCGTCGTGCCGGTCGTCCCGATCCCGGCGACGATGTCGGCGCGGTAGTCCCCGTCCAGGTCTTTCGCGGCGACCCGCACCCCGTCCCGGTCGGCGGCGTCCCCGGCGAAGAAATTGGCCAGGGGCGTCAGCGTACTCGTCGCCGCGAGCAAGTCCCTCGCGCTCAGCACCAGGACGCGCGGCCCGCCGCCCGGCCCGCCGCCGGCGATCACGTCCGCGAGGCCGTCGCCGTCGGTGTCCCCGCCGGCGACGTACGCCCCGTTCCGCAGGGTGTTCTCGAAGGCGAAGAAGTCCGGCAGGAGGCGGCCCGGGGAACCGCCCGGCAACAGGCTCAGGCCGTTGAACACCGCGACCCGCGGCCCCCCGCCGAAGCCTGCCGCGACGATCAAGTCCGGCGTGCCGTCGCCGTTCACGTCGGCGAAAGCCGGCCGCGCGCCGCCGCGGAAGCTCGTGTCGGCGATGCCGAAGAAGTCGGGGATCAGCGGCGCGAAGGTTTTCCCGCTCAAAATCTGCACCCGCGGGCCGCCGCCTTGATCGGGCGAGATCACGAGGTCGGCGAACCCGTCGTTGTTGAGGTCCGCGACGGCCACGAACAGCCCGCCGGTGAAACTGCTCTCGAACGGCGTGAGCGACTTCAAGAGCGTTCCCGTCGCGCCGTCGTAGACCGAAACCTGGTCGATCGCCGGGAGTCCACTCTGGGCGTCGGGGCCGACCGCCGTGACGAGGTCGGCGACACCGTCGTTGTTCACGTCCCCGACCGCAACCCGCAGGGGATTGGTGCGGGCGTTGTCGCTCGAGACATCCGTCTTGGTCTGCACGCGGGTACCGTAGCGCGGCAGGGCGACGAAAACACCGGGCGTGCCGTCGAAGTTGTAGAGGGTCGCCGTGCCGTTGCCGCCGACGGCGTACTTCGTCTGGCCGAAGGCTGCCGCGCGGGTCAAGACCGTGCCGAAGCCCTTGCCGTCCACCGTGACGAGGGCCAGCGGCGGGTCGGTGGGGAACTTGGCCGCCGCGAACCCGCTCAGGATGAGCGCCCGGGCCGTGCCGCCGGCGCTCGTCAAATCGAGGTTGAACGAGCCGACCGGCGTGATCCCGTCGGCCCGGGTGACATCGACGACGTACTTGCCCGGCGGCACCGACGTGTACCCGGAGCCGTAGCCGGAGAACGGGATGTCGTTGGCGAACGTGCCCGTGCCGCGAATCTTTACGTCGATCGCCGGCGCGTCGGGCGAGGCTTGAAGCACGGTGAATTCGGCGACGGTCGCCTTCGAGGCCGCTGCCTGTGCGACCGTGGACAGGGCCAACCCTAACTTGCCGGCCGTCGTCGAATCGCCCGGGTTGCCGACGACCGCGGCAATGGCGTCGGTGTTCGGGGCCAGCGTCAGGGTTCGCGTGACCAGGGGAGACTTGTTGTCGGCCGCGGCCCCGGCGACGATGTCGATCTTGAGCGGCACGGAATCGGGAACGCTCAGGAAGGCCGTGGCTTGCCGGAAGGGAACGTCGTTCAGGGTTTTGGTGCCGTTGATGTAAACGTCAATCGAGGCGACGGCGGCGTAGGGCGACTGGTGCAAGAATTGAAGATTAGCGGCCGGGACCGTGCGGTCTTCCAGGATCGAAAGGCTCGGCCGCGTCGTGAGGGGGGCTGGCATCGGGGGATCTCGGCGGGTGGGGTTGTACCGTACCGCCCTTTGTAACAATTTCCGACGCCCCCCGGAACCCCACCCGCGAACAACGGACGGTTCGTCGGCCGTTCAACGTCGGCGCGTAACAAAGCACTCGCCGGGTGATCGGTCACCGGACGAGTGCCAGGAACAAGTGCGATTTGCTCGGGCCGTTAGCCGACGATCGACTCGACTTTGACCCGGATGTGCGGCTGGGTGTGGCCGCGGAGCCGCTTCGACGCCTTGCGGCGGCGGAACTT
>JANYHV010000231.1 GCA_025362195.1 Fimbriiglobus sp.
CGGCTCGTGCGTTGGCGAGGGCCGCTTCGGGCCGGTGGCCGGACTGGTCGGCGGCCCCCCGCGTGTCGAGGACGGGCGACCGCCGGCGGGATGCGTCAAAACTTCGCACAATTTTCCCGGCATTGCCCTTGCACCGCGGAAATCGCCGGTTTAGTCTGGCGTTCACACAGTCACCCAAAGGCACCGCCATGCCGAAGCGTACCACCCGCACGATCCCCCGCCTTCGCAGCACGATCCTGCGCGTGACCGAACTGGAGCGGCGCGACACCCCGGCGTGGTGGTCGGTTGCCGCCCCGGTCCCGGCCGAGGGGACGGTCGGGGTGACCGACGCCACGCACGCCGGCAGCCTCGCGCTCAATCCCAACTCCGAAGCCACCAACGGCGCGGCGACCGTCTGGGCCGACACGGCGGCGCTGGCCGTGGCCAAGGCGCTGGCGGGCACCATGAGCGTCACCCTGTCCGGCCAGACGGTCGAGCACGCCTTCGGGCCGGCGACCGTCGGGGCGACCGCGGCCGACCACAAGGCCTACCTCGCGGTCGTGACCGGGACCTCTGTCGCCCTGGCGTTCGAGGACATGGCCGGCCAGCCCGGGTGCGACTACGACTACAACGACCGGTCGTGGAGCGGAGTCACGGTCGCTTCGACCGGCGACCCGGTGGTGCCGTTCGACGGCCCGGACAACTGGTTGTGGCACAACCCGCCGTACCAGGAGGCGGGCAACGTGGACGAGACGGCGACGGTCGAGTTGCGCGTCACCCGACCGGACCCGGACACCTTCCGCTGGCAGTACACGCTCACCAACCACAGCCTGTCGGTGCTGTTCAGTTCGCCCGGCATCAACAATTTCCAGGTCACCCCGGAGGACGCGTCGCTCGTCACCAAAATGACCACCAGCATGGCCGGGTGGGAGATGGACTCGTCCGGCGGGGGCGTGTCCTGGTGGATGAAGTGCCTGAGTACCGGCCCGTACCTGCCGATCGGCGACACGGCCACGTTCGGCTTCGACACCCCGCCCGTGCCGATCACCGCGGCCTACGGCGGGGTCGGCGTGGCCGGGGTCGGCGGGGGCGGCGAGAACTCGATGGCGCACGCGGTCGAGGGGGACGGCGACGAAATGGCGGCCTCGTCGATGAACGGCCCGACCCACTGCGCGAGCATCGACAACGGGGCCGGGGGGCCGGCGAAGGGGCCGGGCATCGCGTTCGCCGACATCACCATCGACGGCGACCTCACGGTCGGTGCGACGAACCCCGACATCCCCGGCAGCAAGCCCGTGGTGACCGAATTTTCCCCCAAGAACAACACGAACGAGGACACGATCGGCGGCTTGGTGGTGCGGAACCCAAACAACATCGCCGACAACAACGTCGTCCCGCGGCAGCAGATCACGATCCAGAAACTCAAAGACGCCGCCGGCAACCCGGCCGTGGGCGGGCAGGTCACGCTCACGGTACCCGGTGAGGTCAAGCTCTTCGACGCAGCTTCCAAAGGCAACTTGGTGGCGACCGGGAGAGTGTTCGACCAAAAGGCTCTCCCCAAGACGTTGTGGGTCGAGGGGGCGGTCGGCAGCTCGACGATGCGGGACGCCAAGATCAAGGCGGTGCCGGCCGGCAACGCGGCCGGGGCCGACGACGTGTCGTTCACGGTGTTGTGGGTCGATGTGACTGTCGCACTAGCTGGCACCATCTCAGCCGACAATTCTAAAAAAGCCGGATACCAGGGGTGGACAGTTGCGAACAACTTGGACCTGAAACTACAGCGGTACAACGCTACTTTTGGCGCGCGTATGGGGTGGGGTAGCGAGGCCCGAGGCAAGGTTTCGCCCGCCGACTTCAACTACCCCGGCAGCGACCTCATGCTCGACCGATCTGTGGAGTTCAAAGATTACGAAAACGGCGTGGTTACAGCCCAGCGGGCTTTCGGACCAAACTATGTGCCGGGGAATGATAACGGACCGGCGGGCGCCCATGATAATGATCCAACTGACTCGGCCGGATACATCTATGATTGGGATGCACCTGGGCTATCTGTCTCCAGTGCGATTCTTAACACCATCCGTCGCACTCGCAACAACTTTCAGGCACTCGCAACAATTGCCGTCAACGGGACGCGGGTTCGGCCTTCTGGGGTCTATGCCTACTACGTACGCTTCAGCATGAAGCAGACCGGTGCGGGCAACACCGACCAGTGGCAGATCATCAGTGACATCGCGGGCGACAACGCGGCAACTGGGCCCGCTGTCACAAAGTTGTCCGTGAACCTAACTTGATTTGGTTGCGATGCATATGTTTCCATTGCTGTTACGTGTGAATGAGGTTCGCACTCCTGCCCTCCCTTGCGTCCTTCCCCCTACCTGGAGTCGACGTGAATACCGCTATTATTTTGGTGTTGTTCATGCGCATTGCCGTTGGTGCCGACCCTGTTGAACCCGTATTGCCCGCCGCCGCCATTGAGGCCGAGGTGTCCGCCGCCGAGCAGAGTCGAGCGACTGAGATTGCGCGTCTCACCCAGGCTGCGGACACTAGTATTGGTGCCCAGCATGATGTCGCGGCGGTCGTCGCCGTCCGACAGCTCGGCTTGATGCGAGCCGCTGAGGCCGTACCATTTCTCGTCAAGCACATCAACTTCTCGCCGGCCTATGTGCGGAACAGTGGTAAACGACCTTACCCTATCACCGAGTCTCTACCGTGTGTGTTCGCGTTGGGGCAGATTGGCCACCCGGCCTTCGACGCGGTCGTTAAGAAGGCGTGCGAGACGGACGACGATCATACTGTTATATGCGCGGCAATCACGCTCCGCGTGGGCTTCGGCGCGGACGACGCGATTACACTTCTCCGGGCCAGAAAAGTCGCTTGTAAAACTGATCGCGAGAAGTCGAGAATTGATCAGTTGATTACGAAGATCGACGAAACCTACCGTCAAGTCAACTTTCGCTGACGGCCACCCACTGGCGGCCCGTGCCGCAGGCGAAGTTTGGGCAGCCGTAGCTTCTCTAAGACGTGATCTGCTTCGGTTACGGCAAGTAGGACACGCCAAACCGGGACAAGGCAGTTCGTAGGCGTTCGGCGACACCCGCCACGAGATCAAAGCCCGCCTCGCGGCGGCCGCCAAGCCCGCCCCCGCGCCACCCAAGTAGCGCCAGGGCCGCCCACGTCGCTAATCCTTCCGCTCGCGCTTCGCGGCCGGCGGCTTGTCGCGCGGCAGCAGGTCGGGGAGGTTGGCGATGCGGGTTGCGGTCACGGCGATCACGCCCGCGCCTTGCACCAGGTTCGGCTCCTTCGCTTTGTCGAACGTGTCCGACTGGGTGTGGTGCGTCAGCCGGGACTCGACCATCTCCTGCCGGCACGCGAACCCGTTCCCCTACGCCCCGGTCAGGGCTTCGCGGCGGACGCGCTGGAGGGGCCGCCAGATCAGGAGCAGGTTCAGGAAGGTCAGGAAGGCCGCGCCCAGGAGCAGGAAGCGGGGCAGGTGGTGGTTGTCGTAGTCGTCCGCCGGCA
>JANYHV010000358.1 GCA_025362195.1 Fimbriiglobus sp.
GTTGCCGGCCGGCTTGCCGTCGCGGAACGGGGCCACGTTGACCCCGAATACGCCTGGTGCCCCGCCCCCCCTCCGGACGGCGTAGCGGAGGGGCTGGAGCGTTGTGTTCTCCAGCAGGAGGGGGATGCCTACTTCCGAACCCGATGTCGTGGTGACGACGGCGTGCTGGGCGAATGACACTGGGGAAAGCCGGGCCTGCCGCGCATGGTCTGGGTCCGCCGTAGCGACAGCACCCGCCAGCGGTCGGGGTGTCAACCGACCCGCGAGGTAGGCCACAGGAAGCACGCACGCTAAAACTATGGAAACAGATCGATTTTTGATATTGCGAACCCGCATAATCATCTGAGGGAATGTTACTGTAATATTATAATAAACTCATTTATCGACTACATTGATTAGTATCGTTTGTTCAAACTTATGTGCAGACAGACCGTAGTCCTGTTCGTGAACTGAGTTTATTTGGATCTCATACACTATGTGGAGTTCGTATCGACCTGCATCAAGATGACTATAAGGCAAGCGGAAGTCTAGCACTGCAGATTCTTGGGTCGATAGTGATCGCGTGCGGTTTTTATTGAAACTCCTTGCGTCAGAAGATTTGAAATCTTTTGTAACTATCTCACCGTGCTGTCGTAGTGTTCCATCGAGATGGTATAACGTCTTTTCGTCAGATTCGACGGCATACTTAATGATAACGTCCGAAGCGTTTGTGAGTACGATTGGAATACACATTTCAGGCGACGAAACCACCTGAACTAACGGTAACAAACCGCTGACTGCCGTACCTCGCATCTTGTCAACAGCGACTGGTTGACAGGCCAACGCCATGGTGAATACTAATATTGGTAATATTTTATGATACATGGATACTCCCAGGACAATGGTTGGTTATTCAAATGTTTCTACCATTCCACGGACGCTTTCTTTGTCAAGTCAATTTGACCGCGGGTCTTATCATCGAATAGGACTGGCGCAGTATGAATCCTAATGCCTCCTTTAACCATTAGGTAACCTAAGTCGCCGCGTCCGCCCTCAACACCATCACCATCCGGATCTTTGACGTGCTCACCGCCGTCAAACCCGTTTGTACTAATAGTATCCATAATTGAATGGCAAATTTCATGAGCACTTGTGTTGCTTATCCAAGGCTGTATTGCGGCGACTGGCATACCACTTAAAGCAAAATCCGTCGCAATGGCGCTCAGGAATACGAAAGATCCACCAGAATTGGTATACAAATTGTTCCTGTAAGTCTCGCCGTAGGGAGTATTATTTGAGAATTTGTTTGCGTACACGACGTGGGCAAACTCTTCTAGTAACGGATTACTGTGGTCGTATGCCCAACTCTTTGCGACTGAAGCATCTTGGAACACTACATTTGGCACGGAGGCCTCATCTACGACCCAGTACACTCTGATACCTGCCCCGTTAGTCGCGTTACTGTAACCATTCGCAACGGCCCCAAGAACTGCGGTGAGTTGTGCCGGCGTAAGGGCTGCAGCAAACCCGGACATAGCGTCCACCTCAACGAGCAGTTCCTTGTACGCCGGGCTGAGCCGTTTGTGCCCGCCGGCGTGGCCGTTCGCTCCGGCCCCGTCAAAGCCACCGCCGTCGAGGATGAACCCGCGGTATTCTTGGAGCGTCGTCAGGCTATCCCCGGGCGTCTTGTGGGGGACCATGTTCCGGCCGCCGTCGGTGTCCGTGCCCGGGCTACCGGGCGGACTATCGACATCGCGACCTTCGTGGGTCGGCGACTCACCGGCCCCGAACACGCCGAGCCTGCCGACGGTAAACCCCAGCCCGTATTGGGCCATGTACTCGGTCACGGCCGCGGACTCCCACCCGTCCTGGAGGCCATCGCCATCCCCGTCCCGAACGACTTGGCGTGGGTTGGGGCTGCGATACCTGACGCCCCTGGCCCGAAGACATTAAATGTAATGGCACCAGTCGCCGCATAGTCCTTGCAGTAGAAGTCCGCCCACGAGTAGGTCGTGGCGATGCCCATGTCCGCGTACACCTGCCCCGCCGACGTGCGCGACGCTCACGACCAGGTCGAGGCCGCGCATCACTTCACTGAACAGCACCGCCGGCACGGCGCGATGTCGGCCTACTCGGGCGGCAAGACGCGGACCGTCACCTTGACCCAGCGCGATTCCAACAACTGTGCGCCTTCCGGCGACAACTCGTCGGCGAGCCTGGCCTGCACCAAGACCTCGTGGTCCCCCGGCGGCGGCGAGATGTCGTAGTCCCGTGACACCCGAAGGGTGTACCGAACCGTCTTGCCGGGATCCATCTCGTAGTACCCTGGCCCCACCATCACGGCCATCATGCCGCCGTCGCGCTTGGCCACGGCCCCCCACGACTTGGGCAACTTATAGTCGCACGGCCGGATGCATTTGACAGTGTCCACGCGGGCCGGATTCTCCCCGCGGTAAGTCAGCGTAACCTTCAATTCGAGCGCCTCACCAGAGCGGATTGCCTTCACCGGGGCGACCTCGATTTCTAAGGCGGGGCGGGGGAACGCCCCCAATAGGCAGCAGGACAGCGCGGCAATAAACACGGGTGACTCCTTTGTAGGCGTAGGGTGAAAGGACACCTTTCAAATAGCATTCGATTTCATGTGCGGTCAACCCTAGTTCGTTACGGCGCTGTCACCTCAAACGAAACCACTTTTTCTGCATCGCCAACCGCGTTGCCTTGTGCGACCGTGACAGTACCAATCTTCACTGCCCCAGGCTTCTTAGTCACCTCCATCGTGGCCCTCGTATAGCCCACCACCCCAGGTGCAAGCGGGCCAGGATACGGGACTTTTAGCAGGTGGGTGAAACCCGAATTCGCAACGACAAGGGAACCCGAACCGGTTCTCGCGTCCGTGAACGTGAAATACTGATCGAGCGTCAATGTACCCCCGTCAGACTGAGTCGCACGCTTCAAAAACAAGTTACGACCTAGCGAGGCGGCTTGCGCATCGTTGTTCGCGTTTACACCGAAGGCGATCGCAATATCGTCGCCGAGTACTGCGCTAGTCGCAGCGATAAAAGCCGTTTGGGCATCAATCACTGGGGGTAGTGGGGCAAAGAACGACTTGTTGTCCTCAGACGCTACACCTGGGATCGGCACAGACTTGAAAACAGGTACACTGAGGACTTCGAGAACGTTCACCTGATCGAGTTGGGCTGTCCCAGCGGCGTCGTTCCCGGAGTCGCTGATAACGCGGATGTTATACCGCTGACCGAACCGTACTATGTAGTTGCTAAGGTCAGGCTTCGGTACTAGCAACGCTGTCGTCCCAGGGCTGTAGGTAGCCGCGACCTTCGAGATTTCGATGCCAACGGGGATAGCGGCCACACTGAAGCCGGATGATTTGGCATTAACCTTGGCTACTTTGTTAATATCAACGACAGAGTAGACGAGTTTGCCACTACTACCAGGAGCAGTTTGTAGCACACCCTGAATAGGCGTGTGAACAAATTTATGGTTGGCGGCTGCACCAGGAACTTGTTCTAGGTTTTGGCCAAATGCGACAGGAGTGGTGATGTCGAGAAGGTTAATACCTGCTACTACTTTCACAGTACCTGTAGTATTGCTTTGGCCTTCGACAAGGAATCCGAGGTTGGCAGTATCCGGGACATTACCATCAACGTAAACCCAGACGGAAGTTGAGATTTTAGGGGGGATGCGGTCCGCCATTCCTAAAGGTGTGTCCGCGTTTCTGATTCGCCCATCTAACTTGATCTCACCGGCTTTATTCTGCTCCGAGCCTTCAGAGTTAATGTTGATCGTGATGCCTGCAACTTGCACTGCAGGCAGAGCTTTCGCAGGCGGTGCCTTAGGACTGCCCGGTTCCTGCACCAGCATCGCCGACACCTGGATGTCGGCCGGGGCGGTCGGAACCACGCGGGTAAACACGTAGGCGTTGCCGTAGGAGTCAGTGCTAAATGACACCGACGGGCTGTCGGCGAACTGCCCCGGCCCCGTTTGGATGCTGAACACCACCGCCCCGTGCGTCAGCACCCCCTGGCCCGCGATTTGGTAGCCGACATCGACCGGTACGCCCACTTGGCTGTAATCGTCGGAGAGTTGCGTCGTGTCGTCCACCACCGGCGTGAAGGTCGGCGTGGCCGGATCGGAGATGGTTGCGGTGACTGTCGTCTGCGTGCTGTTATAGCTCGACGACGGCATCAGCGTGACCTTCACCGTTTCGGGGGCGGGCCATTCCCAGACGCCGTCGCCCACCGGAGTGATCGCGACATCGACGTAACCGGCATCCACGGGGATGGTCACAGAAGTCCCGAGTGTGCTGTAATCGAGGCCACTCGAGGCGGTGCCCGTGAGTTCGTCACGGTAGGAGACCGCTAACGAAGCTTTCCAGTTGGCTGTCGTGCCCGACCGGGAGAAACGGATGAAGCCAGTGGTCGCCGGGAAGTTAGTGGGGGCCGATGACGGCTCGACCGCGTTCTGATAGACCGAGATCGTTACGGTAGGGAGCGGGGTCCCGGTGCCAGTCCCGGTGCCAGTCCCCGTCCCGGTGCCGGTCCCCGTCCCGGTGCCGGTCCCGGTGCCGGTCCCCGTCCCACAACCGGTGCCAATCCCCGTTCCGGTCCCCGTGCCCGTTCCGGTCCCCGTCCCTGACCCACTGCCGCTACCGCTACCGCTACCGCTACCGCTACCTGAGCCCGAGCCGCTACCCGAACCGGACCCGGCAGCGCCGGTCGAAAGTGCGCTGGGGTTGGTGCCCGGTGCGCCGGCGGTGTCTTGGCCACTCTTGAGGGTCGTACTCGCGAAGGCGACCCCGAACGAGAGCGCCGACTTCTGGCCTGCGACGCCCCAAAGGGTCTCGGCGTCCAGCGACGACGGCCGGGAGCCTGACCCGGTTACGGTCGATTGGTTTTGTGCTCCGTTGGCCGCTGCCGGGGGGCTGGCCGGCACTTCGACTCGGAAGGTCGGTGCAATCGGTTCCGGCGAGCGCGACGGGGCCGGTTGGGACGGGACGGCCGTCGGTTCGACGGGACCGGAGGCAGAAAAGAAGGGGTCGGTCGTGGCGGCGATACTGCCCGGCGCGTTGCGGTCCTCGATCGCGTTGAGCGACAGGACCGTCCGGCACGTGTCCGGCCGGGTCGGGGCCGGCAGGGTGCCGAACAGGAGCGCCCGCGTTCGGGCCGTCCAACCTTGAGGTTTTTGCACGGGTAGCCCCGGGGAGATATCGACGAAGATGAGTGTACCCCAGCCCCACCGTGCGGTGCAACTACGAAATTCGCTAAATCGTGCGTGGCTTTTGCAACTTGAGTAGTCGCTTCGTCTGGAACACGCCGACGTACCCCTCCTGGGCGATGCGTCGCCAGCCCAGCCGCCGGGCGTGGTCGTCCACGGTGCGGCGCACGTCCGGCCAGCCGGGGTCGGGGTAGTCGTGGAAGGCCAGCCGCCCGCCCGGGGCGAGCAGCGGCAGCACTGCGGCGATGTCGGCGGCCACGCCCCGGGCGTCGTGTTCGCCGTCGATGAAAGCCAGGTCGAAGCCGCCCCGGAGGGTCGCGCAGGCTCCCGCGAAGTCGCCGCGGAGGAAGTGGACGCGGTCGGCCAGGCCGTACCGCCGGACCCACTCGGCCGCCTCGGACTGGTCGCCGCGGCTCACGCTGACGACCCCGGCCGCGGACTGGGCGATGCAAACCGTCGCGCGGCCCGACTGGGTGCCGAGTTCGAGCACCCGCCGCCCCGCCGACGCCTGCCACACCAGTGCCGCTTCTTCGGCCGCGAGCCAGCCCGGGACTGCCTCGGGCGGCTGGAAGCCCGGCTCGACCGTCACCACGCAGTCGGGGTCGAAGTCGGGCGCGTAGGCGGTCGGGGTGCCGAACGCGGTGGCCCGCGGGGCGTGGTCCACCAGGCACGGGTCGGAGTACCAGAGCGGCGTTTGGAGTTCGTTGCACACCGTGAGTACCCGCGTGTCCTGGCCTTCGACCAGGTCGTCCCACCGGGCCAGCGCCGCGGCCACGAAGCGGCGGGACAGCAGGTACGCCTGGCTGCCCCACATGCGGTACTTCTCCCAGGTCGTGTTCGGGCCGGAGTAGAGCGGCCGGGCGAGGCGGTACCCCAGGTGGGCCTCGCGCCGCTCCCACGGACTGCGAATCAGGTCGGGGATGAACAGCCCGAGGTAGTCGCACTGGTCGCGGGCCACCAGTGGGAGGGCGAGCAGGTTGTGCCGCAGGCGGCGGCAGACGCGCACGTCGTCTTCGAGGATCAGGGCGAAGTCGCAGCCGTCGGCCGCGGCGAATTCGAGCGCCCGCTTGTAGTTGTTGGACGCGGCGTCCTTGTCCAGCGGCCACTCGGCCGGCTGGTTCACGACGGTCGGCTCCGCGCCCCAGTCCGAACGGCGGAAGTCCGCGAGGGTCGGTTCGAGGCTCGCCGCGTTGGCGGGGTAGGTCACGACGTACGCCCCCAGGCGGGGGAAGCCGACCGGCAGGGGGCGTGCGGGGCCGCGGAGGGCGGCGAGGGGCTCGGGGAGTGCGGACATGTCGAGGATCATAGCCGCGGTCGGGCACTCAGCCAGCCCCCGGTCGCCGTCGCGCGGGGTCCCGCCCGGGCCGGACGAGGCGACCCCCCAGATCGGCGATGTCAGTCCGCGAATGATTTCGCCGGCGGCTCGAGGGGCAGGATCGGGGCGGGGGTCTCGACCGGAGCGGGGGTGACGAAGGCGTGGACGAGGAGCATCCCGGCACCGACGACCAGGCAGCAGTCGGCGACGTTGAACACCGGCCAGTCGATCTTGTAGAAGTACAGGAAGTCGCGGACGCCGCCGAACACGAGCCGGTCGAACAGGTTGCCGACCGTGCCGCCGAGGATCAGGCCGAGCGCCGCCGACAGCCACCCGTCGGCCCGGGTGCCCCGCCGCAGGACCCAGACGACGATGCCGACGGCCGCCAGGAAGCTGACGCCGGCGAAGCCGAGGTTGGCCGTGGACGTGTGTTCGCCGCCGAGGCCGAAGAGCGCCCCGTAGTTGACCCGCGGCATGACCGGCCCGTTGGCCGCTTGCAGGGTTGCCAACAGGCCGTCGCCCTGGGGCACGCCGGGGTTGAACTCGGCCGTGAACTTGAACCACCCGGGGACCACGTCCCGCTCGCCGCGGGTCGTGCCGTCGTAGAGGGCGCGGAACATGCCGTACTTCGTGGCCTGGTCGGTGGCCAAGCCGGCGACCGCCAGGAGCGCGGCCAGCCAGCGGTAACTTCGCGTCGTCGTCATCGGCCGGCTCTCCACGCCCAGGGGACGCCGTCGTGATACCCGCCACGACCGGCCCCCGCAACCCATCTTACCGCGGCGGGCCGCAAGGCAACCCGATTCACCGCCGCCGGGGCTTTGCGGGCTTTGGAGCAGTCGCCCGCCGCGTCGAACGGCCGGGTCGAATCCGGGCCGGGCGTTCGGCTTGACGGACTTGAATAGAAACGGAAAGATGCGGTAGCGACACTCTAACTTCGGGATGATTTTGCGGCCGGTGACGGTTGCGACGGGCGGCGGAGCCGCGGGGGGGCGGACGCATGACACGACGACTCGACCGCCTCGCACTCGGTGCCGTCCTCGGCGCGCTCGTTTTGGGCGGCTGCCAGCCGTCCGGGAACTTGCCCGGCGGCGGCATCCCGCGGCGCGGCAACACCCGGCCGACGGGCGACTGGCTCGACGGCCCCACGGCCGGCACGAACGCCCCGACGGCCCGGGCCGACAAGGGCCGGACCAAGCCGGCCGATGCGGGCTTCGACGCCGTCAAGGAAAGCGGCCGGGCGCTCGGCGGCGTCGTCGAAGACCCGGACGGCAAGCCGGCCCGGGGCGTCAGCGTCGAGTACGCGCTGGCCGACGGGGGGGACGGCCCGGGTGCCCCGCTCGACACGCTGACCGACAACCAGGGCCGGTTCCAGATTTACGGCCTGAAGGCGAAGAGCGGGTACGTCCTGACGGCCCGGTCGCGCATCGACGGCCGCGACTGCGCCGGCCGCGTCTACGTGCCGACGGGCCACGCGAAGAGCCAGCAACAAGTCATCGGCCTGAACTACGACTTCCTGTTCCCCACGATCAACCCGTCCGGCGGGGGCGAGACCCCGCGGCGGCCGAACTTCCCCGGCAGCCCGCGCTCGGCCGCCCCGCCGGACACGTCGATCCCCCCGCCGGCGGCCGTGCTGAACCCGTCGAACCCCGGTGCCCCGTCGCCGGTGGCGCTGGGCCAGTCGAGCCTGCCGGCCCGCGCCGGCGAGTTGGGCACGCCCCGCGCCGCGTCGGAGGTCGGCGAGCGCGACTGGTCGCCGACGACGGCCCCGCCCGCCCCGACGCCGACCGTCGGCCGGCCCGACTTGCGGACCGACGGCCCGGCCGGCCTGGCCCGCCCGCCGGCCGCGTCGCTGCCCGGCAGCACGTCGCGGTCGGTGCCGATCCGGCCCCGGTCGGAGTTCGTGCTGCTGGACGCCGCGGGCGTCGAGCGCGAGTTCCCGACCGGCCGCGAAAACTCGCTGGTCCTCCTCGACTTCATGACGACGACCTGCGGCCCGTGCAAGCGGGCCATCCCGGCACTCATGGACCTCCAGACCCGGCACGGACCGCGCGGCCTGGAAGTCGTCGGCGTGCTGTGCGACGACGCGCCGCGGGCGACCCGCCTGGCCCGCGCCGCCGAGTACAAGCAGGCCCACGGCTTGAACTACGTGCTGTACACGGAACCCGGCCCGAAGCCCGGCACGCTCCTCGAACGCTACGACGTGGCCACTTTCCCGACCGTCGTGCTGCTCAACGGCGAGGGCGACCTGCTCTGGAAGGGCCACCCGAAAGAGGCCGCGGCCCTGGAGCGGGTCATCGCCAAGGCCCAGGCCCGGTAGCCCCGCGACCGGCACGAGGATTGCCTCCGTTCGCCGCCGGGCGTATCTCGGTGGGTATCCGGAGGTGGGGCGTGGAACAGTCGTCGTTGCGGAAGCGGTGGTCGGCCTGGCGCGAGTGGCTCCTCAAGCCGCCGCCGGAAACGTCCCCCATCGACCCGGCCGAGTTGCGCGCCAAACTCGACGAACTCCGCCGCAAGACCCCCGCCCCGGTGCTGTGGCTGTTCGGCAAGACGCAGTCGGGCAAGACGAGCTTGGTCAAGTTCCTGACCGGGGCGACCGACGCCGAGGTCGGCAACGGCTTCCGGCCGTGTACCCGGACCTCGCGCCGCTTCCCCTTCCCGACGCCCGAAGACCCCGTCCTCACGTTCCTCGACACCCGCGGCGTGGACGAACCGGGGTACGACGCGACCGACGACCTGGCCGCCTTCGACCCGCAGGCGCACCTCGTCCTCGTCACCGTGCGGCTCAAGGACTTCGCCACCGGCCCGCTGCGCGCCAGCCTGGCCAAGATTCGCCAGGCCCGCCCGAGCCGGCCCGTCGTGCTGCTGCTGACCTGCCTGCACGAAGCCTTCCCGCAGCAGCAGCACCCGCAGCCGTACCCGGTGGACGTGTCGGCCGCCCCGACCTTCCGCGACGAAGCGGGCCTACCCCCGGACTTCCCCCGGTTGGTCCGCGAGCAAACGGCCCTGTTCGCCGGGCTGGCCGACCGCGTCGTCCCCGTCGATTTGACCCGGCCGGACGAGGGCTTCACGGACACGGCCTACGGCGGCGCGGCCCTCAAAGAAGTCCTGCTCGCCACCCTGCCCGACGCCTACCGCACGGTCTTCGCGCAGCTCACCGAACTGGCCGACACCTTCCGCGACAACCACCTGCACCGCGCCATGCCGGTGATCCTGAGGGCGACGACGCTGGCCGTCACGGCCGCGGTCACCCCGATCCCGGGCATGGGCCTGGTGGTGCTGCCCGGGTTGCAGAAGCAGATGCTCGACGACCTCGCGGCGCAGACCGGCACGCCCGCCGCGGTGGACCAATTCCTCGGCTCGCTGGGCCGATCGCTCCGGTCCCGGCAGGCGTTGCGCGAACTCGTCAAGTTCGTCCCCGGGATCGGCGCGGCCGCGAGCGCCGCCCTGGCCGGCCGCGCGACGTACGCGCTGGGCGTGGCCTTCTGCGAGTACCTGCACGCGACCGAACTCGGCCGGACGATGACGCAGAGCGAAATCCGCGAACTGTACGACGACCGGTTCGCCGCCGCCGCCAAAGCCTGGCACGGCCCCCCGGCGTAACGGCGAACAAGGCGAGTCCTCCGGCCCCATCCAAGCTCCGCCGCGATTCGCTTCGGCCGGGCGACTCGGCCTGCCGATACTCACGGGGTTGCCGAGTCTCCCCGGAGTGCCGCGTCATGGATTGGCCCTTGTCCCGCCGCGGGTTCGCGCAACTGTCGGCCCTCGGCGGCGCGGCCCTCGGGGCACACCTCGCCGGCACCGGGGAGGCCCAGGCCGGGCCGTTCAAGCGGGCCGGCGAGGACGGTTGGGTGGTCGGGCACTTGACCGGGGCGCAGGCGATTGCGGAGGCGTTGCGGGCCGAAGGGGTCGGGTGCGTCTACGGCATTCCGGGGGCGCAAGAGAACGAGCTTTGGGACGAGTTCAAGTCCCGCGGCGTGCCCTACCTGCTGTCGGCCCACGAGTACGGCGCGGCGTGCATGGCCGACGGGTACGCCCGCGTCACCGGCCGGCCGGGGGTGCTGTGCGTCGTCCCGGGGCCGGGGGTGACCAACGCCCTGACCGGCCTCGGCGAAGCCCTGCTCGACTCGTCCCCGGTCGTCGCCCTCGTCGGCGACGTGGCCAACGGCGAGAAGGCCCGGCCGTTCCAGGTCCACTCGCTCGACACGGTCGCCCTGTTGAAGCCGGTGACGAAGTGCGTCATCGCCGTGACCGACGTGCGGCAAATCCCCGAGGCGGTCCGGCGGGCCTTCCGCGTCGCGGCCGGCGGCGAGCCGGGGCCGGTCGCCGTCGTCGTGCCGTTCCATTTGCTGATTGAAGCGGCCGACTTCCGCGTCCCGCCGCCGGCCGACGTGCCGCCGCCGTGGGACGACGCCGCGTTCGAGAAGGCGGTGCAACTCCTCGCCGACCCGCGGCAGCGCGTCGGCATCTACGCCGGGGCCGGGTGCATGAGCGCGACGGCCGCGCTGACCGCCGTCGCCGAACTGCTGCAAGCCCCCGTCGCCACGAGCGTCAGCGGCAAGGGCGTCATCGACGAGCGGCACCCGCTCGCCGTCGGCTGGGGCTACGGCCCGCACGGCTCCGAGGTCGCCCAGCGGGCCTTCGAGCGCGACCCGCTGCACCCGTTGAAGAGCGGCGTGACGACGCTGCTGGCGATCGGCGTGAAGTTCAGCGAGGTCAGCACCGGCTTTTACGGCAACCCCCGGCCGGCCCGCGTCGTCCACGTCGATATCAACCCGGCCAACCTGGGCAAAGTGATGCCGGCGGACGTCTGCGTGCCGGCCGACGCGGGGATGTTCCTGGCGAAGCTGCTGGCCTGCGCGGACCGCCTGCGCCGCCCGGCCGACGCCTTGTTGACAGCCCGCATCGCCAAGGAGAAGGCGGAGCAGGACCGCGAGTCGACGGGCATCGCGCCGAACGCCTGCGGCCTCGACCCGCTCGCGCTGATCGGGGCGTTGCGCCGGCAACTGCCGACCTCGGCCGCGGTGTTCACGGACGTGACGGCGAGCGAGCACCTGGCCGCCGAATACCTGCGGGTCGCGTGCCCGCGCAGCTTCTTCAACCCCGTCGATAACCAGGCGATGGGCTGGTCCCTGCCGGCCGCGCTCGGCGCGCAGCGGGCCTGCCCGGCGCGGCTCGTCGTGACGCTGATGGGCGACGGCTGCTTCCTGATGTCGATGCAGGAACTCGCCACGGCGGCGCGCGAGGGCCTGCCGGTCAAGGTCTTCCTGCTCGACGACCACGCCTACCACTACATGCAGATGCTCCAGGACGCCGCCTACCGCCGCACGACCGCGACCAAGTTGGCCCGGCTCGACTACCGCGCGCTGGCGACCGGCTTCGGCGTCGGCTACCACGAGATCACGCCGGCCGACAACGTCGATGCCGCGGTGCAGTGCGCGCTGGCGCTGCCGGGGCCGGTGCTGGTCCGCGTGGCGACCGGCTACGGGACGCGGAAGATCCGCTGGATCGACGCCGTCCGCAAGCGGTACGCGAAGGACCTATCGGCGACCCAAAAGGCACGCTTCGCCGCCCGAATCGCCGGCCGCACCTTCAACAGCGGCGTGAGCGACTGAACCCGCATCGATTGAAGATTGAAGATTGAAAACCCTCGACCCGAGTCCACCGGCAGATCGACGGGCGGAGCTGCTTCAATCTCCAATCTCCATTCTGCAATCGACAATTCATAGGGTTATGACGGCACGAGGTACGTGCCCATGATTCGGTCTTGCGGCGGGTGCGACGGCTGGCGGAGTGCGACGACGAAGTAGACGGGCAGCAGGAGGAGCGCGAGGAGTGTCGTGGCGGTGCGCAGGAGGACCCACTGGGGGTAGCTGTGCTGGAGGGCGAGGGTCGTGAGCAGGACGGCCACGAGCGGTGCCCAGACGACGAGTTCCCGGGCGGCGCACCGCCAGCGGGGGGCGAGCCGGCCGCTGGCGGTGACGAGGGTGACGCCGGCGACCTTCATGGTCAGCCCGCCGCGGAAGGCGAAGGCGAACGCGGCCCAGCAGAGCGGGAAGCCGACGACGAGCGTCGCGAACACGTGGAAGGTCGCGGCGCGGACCTCGCGGGTGAACTGCCGCTCGGGGTTGCCGCGGTCGAGCGAATCGACGTACCGGGCGGCCAGCGCCACCGCCGCCGGCGCGTCCGGCTGCGACTCCCGTGCCCCGCGCTCTTCCTGGAAGCGCGTCACGGTGCGGCGCTCCAGGCGGTTGAGGGCCAGCCGGACCGCTTCCTCGTCGCCCTGCCGGACCCGGACGCGCTCGTCGAGGCGGGCCATCGTCCGCGGCAACTCCTCGGGGCTGAGCATGGCCTCGAGGCGCACGGCCGCCTTCGGGCTGACCCGCCCGCCCTCGCGGACCGCGTCGAGCAGGGCCGCCCGCTTGGCCGGGCTTTCGAGGACGGCCCGCATCATCGTCGCGGTGTCCGCCTCGCCCGTGTAGAAGAACGCGATCGACAGGGACAGGGTCGCGGCGCACACGAACATGACCGCCATCGGCACCGCGACCGTGAACGCCAGCACGCTCAGGTGCGCGGCCCGGCTGGCGGCCGTGAGTTCGGGCGCGTAGGCGTGGTTGTCGGCCAGCCGGTGGCCCAGGTCGGCGACCGTGGCCGGCGGGCCGGCGTCGTCGAACAGGCGGTCGGTGATCGCGGCGGCGTGCGGCGGGATCGGCGCGCGGATGCGGCCGGGCGTGCCCCGCGCCGCCCCCTCCAGGGCCAGCGCCGCGGTCTGGCGGACGAGGTCGATGGGGGCCAGCGTCGGGCACGCGTCCGGGGCGAGCAGGCCTTGCCGGCCGGTCGGCAGCGGGAAGTCGAGGAGTTGCAGCCGGCCGTTCGGCTCGACCCACACTTGCTCCACGCACGTCGGCCCGAGCGGCGTCTCGTCGTCCTCCGCGGCGGTCAACTCGTCGGTCAGTTGTTCCAGCACCGGGCGGGCGTCGATCCAGTCCAGCGCCGCCCCCGGGGCGACCACGTCGGTCAGCGGCGCGCCGGCCGGGGCGACGTACGCGATCCACCCGCGCCGCTCCACCCGGCCGTCGGCCGCGGTCGCCCCGAACGACCCGTTGCCGATCACCCGCAGCCGCGTCGGCCGGGTCGCCGCCGCCGCCAGGTCGGCCGTGTCGAACTCGCGGACGCCCGGCGGCAGGACGCGCAACAGGATGCGCCGGCCGAGCGACCGGTCGTCGCCCGCCCAGACTTCCCCGCCGTCCGGCAGGTCGCACAGCTTGCCCGACACGGCGAAGCTGCCGAGGGCCCGGGGCAGCGCGGTCGCCGTCGGCTTGAGGCTGTCGAGCGGGTTCCCGAACAGGCTGACCAGGCGCGGCCGGTGCGGCGGCCGCGGCCGCTGGACGACCCGGCACCCGCTGGCGAAGTCGTGGACCCCGCGCCACCCGTGGGCCGTCCGCCGGAACTGGAGCAGGAGCACGGCGACGCCCAGCGCGGCGACGCCCAGCCCGGCCACCGCCCCGCCCCGGCCGAACAGTTCGACGCCCACCTCGGGCGCGGCGGACATGACCACCCAACTCGCGGTGAACGCGACCACTCGCACCCCGGCGGCCGCCAGGCCCGGCGGGCCGACGCGGTTCACCCGCGTCACCCGCAGGCGGAGCAACCGCTTGCCGACCGTCGTCCCGGACAGCCCCTCGGCGAGCGCGAAGTACAGCGATCCGAGGGCGATGCCGGGCCACGAGATTTCGAGCAGGTCGAGGTTCACGCTCCCGTTCGCGGTCGGCCCGAGGAGCAGTTGCCGCGGGATTTCGACGACGACGAGTAGCGCGAGCAGGACGAACGAGTCGAGCAGGTACGCCAAAATGATCGCCCGCGGCCGGGCCGGTTGCAGCTTCTCGCCCTGCAACTCGTCCAGGGCGTCCCGCAGGTCGTCCAGGCTCTGCCAGCGGCGGGTGCGGTCCCGTTCGAGGCCGCGCAGGACCGCCCGCTCCAACTCGCGGGGCACGTCGGGGAAGCGGTCGCGGATCGGCGGCGGCGGCTCGGACACGGCCTTGGCCAGCGACGCCGTCAGGCTCTCGTGCTGGTACGGGGCCTTGCCGGTGAGCAGGTAGTACAGCGTCCCGCACACGGCGTACACGTCCGAGTCGTACCCGACCGGCTCGCCCCGGATCTGCTCCGGGGAGGCGAACATGACCGTGCCCAGGAACGCCCCGGACGTGGTCAGTTGGCGGGCCGCGACCCCGTCCTCGTCCTCGTCCGGGGTGAGCGACTTCGACAGGCCGAAGTCGCCGATCTTGACCCGGTCGTCGTCCGTCAGGAAGCAGTTCGACGGCTTCACGTCCCGGTGAATGACGCCCAGCCGGTGGGCCTCGGCCAGGCCGTCGATCACGTCCAGGATGCGCTCCACGGCGGCGGCGTGGGGCAGTGGGCCGGACTGATCGACGAGGTCTTTGAGCGTCTTCCCGGGCATCAACTCCATGATGATGAACGGCCGGCCCGACTCGGTGTCCGCCCGCAGCACGAACACGCACCGGGGGTGCGTGATCTGGCTGGCCACCCGGCCCTCTTGGCGGAACCGCTCGACCGACGACGGGTTCGCCGCGAGCCGGGCCGACAGCAGTTTGACGGCGACCCGCTGGCCGGTCGCGGCCGACTCGGCCTCGTACACGGTGCCCATGCCGCCCGCGCCCAGGAACCGCGTGAACGAGTACCCGGCGATGGCCGTCAGGCTCGACCCGGACGAGTCGCCCGACACTTCGGACAGCGCGCTGTTCCCCTCGGACGTGACGGACGACGGCGGGATTTGGTAGTCGAACGCCATCGTCTCTTGCGGCGAGGCGTTGATCAAGGCGGCGGCCTGGAGCGGGCCGACGGCGTCCGCCGGGGCGTCGGCCGGGGCCAGTTTGTGCCCGCAGTGCATGCAGAAGTTCGGCCGGCCGGCGGCGGCGCTGAGCTTCCGGAGGCATTGGGGGCAGTGCATCATGGTCGGCGGTCCCCGGGGTCGGTGTCGCCCGGTATTCGCCGGACGCGAACGGGGATTATCGGGAACCGGCCGCGAAACACAAGCGACGTGGCGGAAACCGGTCGTCACGGGTCGCGGCCGACGCCGTCGGCTCGCCGGAAGTCGGCGTCACAACAGCAAGTCGGCGACGCGCACCACGGCCGCCGGCACCGCCAGCGGCGAGACGGTGCCGGCCGGGCCGACGACCTGCTGGGTCGCGTAGTCGCCGGCCTGGGGGTCGCGGTAGACGAGCAATCGCCGCGCGTTGACATCGACGACCCAGTAGTCGGGGATGCCGGCCCGGGCGTACACCAGGCGCTTCTCGTGGGTGTCGAAGGCCAGCGACGAGTCGGCGACTTCGACCACCAGGACCGCCGTCGTCGGGTGCCCGGTGCTGCCGCGTGGGACGCCGGCGACGACCGCGAGGTCGGGTTCCGGGTCGAGGTCCTGGCCGAGGACCAGCGGCGACTGCCCGCGGATTCGCCACCCGGCCCCGAAGGTCGCCCGCACCGCCGCCTCGACGAGTTCGAGCGTGACCGCGTGCGGCGGGTTCATCGGCCCTTCCTCCAGGATGACGCCGCCGATGAGCATCGCCCGCCGGCCCTCGAACGCCCCCGCGTCCCCGAGCCGGTGGAACTCGGCGCACGTCCAGAGCACCGGCCGGGGACCGGACGGGGCGGAACGTTGAGGGGAAAGCGAAGTCGTCATCGAAACTCTCCCAAAGCCAAAGCGGAGCACTGTGCGGCCTCGACATCCAAATCCAGAATCGCACTCGCGTGACGAGTCGGCAACCGCGTTTCGATTCGCCACCGATTGGTCACATGCCCAGCACCGACACGCACTCGTGTTGGACCAACTTCTCGTGCAGCCAGAAAGCCAAATCGGCCGCCAACTTGGCAACCTCTGCGTGATCGGGCGTCGCCGCCAACTGCTCCAATTCCTTGAGGATCGGAACCCACACGGGCCGTCGGATTTCGACAAATGCGTAGTGGTCGAACTGCGGCTCGTGGCGAGCGATGATCGACTCAACAAGCCCGAAAACATCCTCTGCTAAAAACACGGACTCTTCATTCCAACACTTATCGCGGTACACCCCAGGTAAGAACTCGAAATACCATGTTCCAGACAACTCAGCCGTGTTATGGATCAAGCGGATCGGACTCATTCAGAAGCCCCCCCTGTGGTTGCTCGTTATCTCCTCACCGCCGCAACAAAAAATCCTTCGAGTTCAACGACTCCCGGGCGACGAGTTCTTGCCCCGCTCATCGGGGTTCGGCCGAGTGACGCCAGGTCGAGATCGTCGAGGGTCAGGTCACTTCGACGCAATCGCTAACAGTCAATCTTAGCAGCTTATCGATGATGCGACCGGTCACCAGTTGGAACGCCGGCACGGTCCAGGCACGAGTCCGGGCGGAAACCGGTCGTCACGGGTCGGCGGTCGTCGGGCGGAACGTTAACGCACACGACCCGCCCGCGTTTTCAACACCCTGCTGGTCGAGACGAATTTCCGACGGAGCAGAACTCCGCCCGCACCGAACCGATCTCGCGTAAGGTAGGGACAACCTCTTTGGAGTTGTCCGCATGGCCCGGGTCACGGGGCGGCGGGTCTGGCTCACGCCGGCCCGCCGCGCCATCGTTGAAGTGATGCGATTGAGTGCCGGCGTGCCGCTCGTGACGATCGAGCGGACGATGACCCTGCGCGGCCTCGCCGAAGCGCGGGCCGGCTTGCCGGCGGCCCCGTCGTGGGCGGCGATCTTCGCCAAGGCTTACGCCCGGGTCGCCGCGACGCGCCCGGAGTTGCGCCGGGCGTACCTGAGTTGGCCGTGGCCGCACTTGTACCAGGCCGACCAAAGCGTCGCGTCGGTGGCCGTCGAGCGCGAGTACGCCGGCGAGCCGTGCGTCTTCTTCGCCTTCGTCAGCAACCCCGACCAGCACACCCTCGCCGGCCTGCACGCCGTGCTGACCGCCGCCAAGCGGGAGCCGGTCGAAGGCGCGCGGCACTCCCGCCGGCTGTTGCGGTACGCCCGCCTGCCGTGGCCGCTCCGGGGGTGGGCGTTCCGCTGGGGCTACCACCGGTCCGGGCGCTCGCGGGCCAAGAACTTCGGCACGTTCGGCCTGACGGTGACGGCCGGCCTCGGGGCGACGCTCGAACACCTCGTCAGCCCGCTGACGACGACCCTGACCTACGGCCCGGTCGCGGCCGACGGCACGGCGAGCGTGCGGCTCGTCTTCGACCACCGCGTCCTCGACGGCGCGCCGGCGGCCCGGGCCTTGCGCGACCTGGAAGCCGTCCTCACCGGCGAGATGGTCCACGAAGTCGCGGGGTACCCCGGCCCGCCGCCGGCGTAAGGGGCGTGCGCCGCCGCGCTCTGAGGCCGCTTTGGCAACGGGGGCAAGCGC
>JANYHV010000434.1 GCA_025362195.1 Fimbriiglobus sp.
TCGCGGTCGGGGTGCAACCTCGGGGCGTGCCACGGGAATTTGATCGGCCGGGGCGGGTTCAAACTCAGCCTCCGCGGCGAGAACGCCGAACTCGACTTCACCACACTGACCCGCGAGGCGCTGGCCCGCCGGGTCGATGTCGGCCGGCCGGACGAGAGCCTGCTGCTCAAGAAGGCGACCGGGCGGGTGCCGCACGAGGGCGGGGTCCGGTTCAAGGTCGCCGGCCCCGAGGCCGCCGTGCTCCGCGAGTGGATCGCCGCCGGGGCCGGGTTCGACGGGGCGACGGCGGCCCGGCCGGTGGCGCTGAGCGTCGGCCCGACCTCGCGCGTCTTGAACGCCCCCGCCGACCGCACGGCGATTACCGCGACGGCGACGTTCTCCGACGGCTCGACGCGTCCGCTCACCGACCGGCTGGCGTTCGAGACGAACAACGTCGGCGTCGCCAAGGTGTTGCCGTCCGGCGACGTGATCCGCGAGGCCGACGGCGAGACCGTGGTCCTCGTCCGCTACCAGCACCTGATGACGGCCGTCCGGGTCGCCTTCGTGCCCGACCGCCCCGCGCCCGACCTGTCGAAGTGGCCCACGGCCCACGCCATCGACCGGCTGACCGCCGCGAAGTGGACCGAACTCCGGCTGACGCCCAGCGACCTCGCCGGCGACGGGCTGTTCCTCCGCCGCGTCTTCCTCGACGCGTGCGGCATCACGCCGACGCCGGCCGAGGTGCGGGCGTTCGTCGCCGACCCGTCGCCCGACAAGTGGACCCGCGCCGTCGAGGCGCTCCTCGACCGGCCCGAGTTCGCGCAGCACTGGGCGCAGCTCTGGTCGGACCTGTTACGGAACGAGGAGAAGGCCCTGGACCGCAAGGGGGTCCAGCTCTTCCACCGCTGGATCAAGGCGACGATCGCCGCCGACCGGCCGCTGACCGAGTTCGCCCGGGACGTGCTGGCCGCGCGGGGCAGCACCTACGAGAACCCGGCCGCGAACTTCTACCGGGCCGTGCGCGAGCCGTACCAGCGGGCCGAGTCGGTCGCGCAGGTCTTCCTCGGCCTGCGCGTCGGCTGCGCCAAGTGCCACAACCACCCGTTCGACGTCTGGACCCAGGACGACTACCACCGGTTCGCCGCGACGTTCGCCCGGGTCGGGTACCGCGTGCCGGGGAACGACCGCAGGGACAGCTTCGACAAGCACGAGTTCGTCGGCGAGCAGTTCGTCACCAACCTGAGTGCGGGCGAACTGGTCCACCCGCGCGGCGGCACCGCGAAGCCGAAGTTCCTCGGCCGCCCCGGCGACGGCCCGGCCGGCGACCGCCTCGACGCCCTGGCCGCCTGGGTCGCGTCGCCGGACAACCCGTTCTTCGCGCGGGCGCAGGCCAACCGCGTCTGGCTGCACCTGATGGGCCGCGGGCTGGTCGAGCCGAACGACGACTTCCGGGCCAGCAACCCGCCGTCCAACCCCGACCTGCTCGACCACCTGACGAAGTCGTTCGCCGCGTCGGGATACCGGCTCAAGCCGCTGGTGCGGGAAATCCTCACGTCCCGGACGTACCAACTCGCCTCGTCCCCCGCCGCCGACGGCAGCAACGCGGCCGACGAGTCGCACTTCGCACGGGCGACCGTCCGGCCGCTCGGTGCCGAGCAACTCCTCGACGCGATCAGCGTCGCCCTCGACCTGCCGGTGAAGTTCCCGGGCTACCCGCTGGGCCTCCGCGCCGCGGAAATCCCCGCCCCGCCACAGTCCGGCCGGCGCGGCAAAGACCCGACGGACCAGATGGGGTCGCGGTTCCTCAAAGTCTTCGGCAAGCCCGACCGACTGTTGACGTGCGAGTGCGAGCGGAGCGAAGACCCGGGCATGTTGCAGTCGTTCCAACTGATGACCGGCCGGCTCGTGGACGACATGCTCAAGTCCCCCGGCAACCGCCTGGGCCGGCCCGACGTGACCCTCGACGACCTCTACCTGGCGACCCTCGCCCGCACCCCGACCCTCGCCGAACGCGACCGGCTGACGAAGTACCTTGCGGACGCAAAGTCCCCCCGCGCCGCTTGGGAAGACATCGCCTGGGGCCTCCTCAACTCGAAAGAGTTCCTGCTGCGCCGGTAACCGCGTGAGAGCGGAGTTTGAGCGTTACCGACTTCGGCCAGGTTTTCGGCTCCGCCGCAGGCGCGTTAGCGAGGGTCGAGCGGTCGAGGGCAAGGTCGCTGTCGATGACCGCACGGCCGACGACCCCAACATCCTCAACGACCGGTCCACCCTCGCTAGCGCGTCGGGCTAACGCGCCTGCGGCGGAGCCGAGAACCGTGGCGTTCGACGGGATCAACGACACGCGAACTTGAAGGCCGCTCTCAACTCGGGTCGATGGCGATGCCGAGGGGGCCGACCACGTCGCGGAGGGCGGGGAGGTTCTCGTCGGTCACGTGCAGCGCCACCGGGCCGAGGCGGGCTTCGATCAGCACTTCCGTCGTCGGCCACTGCATCAGGCCGTCGGCGATTTCGGCACTGGCCACCGTGACGACCCGCAAGACGTGCGTCTCGGCCGTACTCGGCGGCAGCACGAACAGCCGGGCGGCGGACGGCAGCGGCTGGCCGGCCCGGAGCTTGAACCAGGCGTCGAGCATCGCCATGTCGTACCCGGCATCGACCATCCGCCGCAGGGACGCCGGCGTCAGGCTGAACCGGCGGACGCTCGGCGGGTCGCCGGGGATCGGGTCGGTCAGGCGGACGATTTCGGCTTCGAGCAGCAGGTCCGAGTTGGTCGTGTCCAGGGTCATCGACACGCCGTCGCCGGCGATGGCCAGGCACTGTTGCGGCTTGGCCTCGTAGTCCCGGTTGCCGATCAGCCGGAGGTACTTGAAGTCCGGGTCGCGGCCGTCGTCCGACAGGGCGATGCGGTCGGTCACCCGGATGCTCACGATGCCCCGGGCGACGGCCGCGTCCAGGTCGGCGGCGGTCTGGAACTCGACGAGCGTCGCGGCCGTGAAGATCGTCAGCCGGTCGCGCTTGTCGGCCCACCGGCGGAGCAGGTCGGCCACGGCCGGCGGCACGACCTTCATGCCGTGTTGGTTGAGCGTCTGCTGGATGCCGGCGAGGGTGACGCCGGATTCGAGGCCGTGGTAGGTGCGGGTCGCCGTGAGTTCGAGCGTACACGCCGGGCCGAGGTTCTTCCACTGGGCGAACCGGCTCAGCTTGCTGATGAGCAGCGGCGTCAACCCCTGGCGGTACGCCAGGATCTCGGCGTTCGGCTGGACGAGCAGGGCCTGCGCCACGGTCGGCGGCTGGACCGGCTCGGCCCCGCCGACGAGCAGCCACCGGCCGACGTCGGTCAGCCGCATCCTCCAGACGGTTTCGTGCTGCGTGGCTTCGACGAGTTTGAGCGGCAGCAGCACGCCGAGGAAGTAATTCTCGACCCACAGGCGGCCGCGGGTCTTGGTCTCTTCCTTGGGCAGAATCCCCTGCCACGACGGGTGGTTGGCCCACAGCCAGTCGGCGACCGGCTGCGCGTCGGCCCACTGGTTGGCCGGCAGCTTCGCCAGTAGCAGGGCCGCGAGGAAGCCGGCGGTCGGGGTCGGGTACTGGCCGGTCTCGCTGGGCGAGTACCCGCGGAGCGGGTCCCACGGTTCGACGGCGGTCAGCCCGGCCCACAACTCGACGAGGGTCGGCGCGAGGGTGGTGCCCCACGACTCGGAGAACGGGGCGGCCCGCAACTCGCCGTCGCGCTTCTGCAACAGCCCGCACGCCTGCGCCCAGAACAACGAGAGCACCCCGGCGTCCGGCACCGGCCGCAACTGCTCGGCGACCGACGCGCTCAACACCGTGTCGGTCTGCAACCGGCCGTGGTCGCGCTTGAAGAGGGTGTTCGCCTGCGTCAGGCGGACGAGGTTTTCTTCGATCTGCTGGCGGACCACCGACAGCCGCAGCGGCCAGTCGAGGCCGTCGGCGTTGCGGGTCGCGGGCGCGCCGACCGGCTCGCCGAAGATGGTGGGGAGGCCGAGGTCTTCGGCCCGGGCGCGGGCGGCGACTTGCGGGTGGACGACGACCCGGGCGTCGGCGATGTTCCCCTCCCCGAGGAACGATTCCCACTGGCCGAGTTCGGCCGGGAGTTCGCCCAGGACCGGGCAGACGAGGCCGTTGTCGAGCAGCGTCGTGACCGGCGACAGCCCCTCGGCGTGGCCCAAGGCGGCGAGCGCGAGGACTAGCGACCCGACGTTCCAGGTGGTCCGCCGGCTCAGGCCCATGAGGGTGAGCGCCTTGCGGGCGGCGTCGGGCAGTTCCTTGATGCGGCGGTCCATGACCGGCGGGTTCAGGAGCGTGGCCAGGCACTTGTCGATGAGTTCGTCGGTCGGGATCACCGTCCGCGGCTTGACGAGGCGGCTGGCCACGTCGCGCAGCAGCGTCTCCGAGTAGCGGGCGAACAGGTCACGCAGGCGCTCGGTGGCGAGCTCGTTCTCATCCGTTGGAAGCATACGTGTCGTTGTACGCCGGTCGCACCCGGCGGAACAGGGCAATCGCCCGGGCACTCGGCATTGACGCCGGAATCGCCCGGTCGCCGGCCCGGCCGAAGTCTCCGGCCGGCGCGCTTCTTGCGAAGTTCCCCTTGCAGTGCGCGGGCCGGGGCCTTACATTCCATGGTGACCACTGCGGGTGTAACTCAGTGGTAGAGTACCTCGTTGCCAACGAGGTTGTCGTGGGTTCGAGTCCCATCACCCGCTTTTTCCGAGTGTTCGTTCGACACGATAGCCGGGAAGCCCCAGCGTTTGCCCGCGGGTCGCTTCTCGGCTTTCCGCGTTTTCCGCCCCCTGTTCCCCCGTTCCCCCCTCGCACCCCCAGTTGAGACGCATCATGGCCGATGAAACGACCCCCGAGACGGACCTCGACACCGACGCGGGCGTCTCCGTGGCCGAGATGAAGAAGCTGCCCCAGCAGGTCGAAATCTCCGACGCCGGCCCGTGCCGCAAGCACGTCAAGGTGACCATCGAGCGGGTCGCCATCGACGCCCTGATCGAGGAGAAGTTCTCCGACCTGATGCTCAAGAACCCGGCCCAAATCTCCGGCTTCCGCGCCGGCAAGGCCCCCCGCAAGATCATCGAGCGCAAGTTCAAAAAAGAAGTCTACGGCGAGGCCAAGACGCAACTCCTGATGGCCAGCCTGGAGCAACTCGCCGAGGACTCGACCCTGTCCCCGCTCAGCCCCCCCGAACTCGACCCGGGCAGCGTGCTGATCCCCGACGACGGCCCGATGGTGTACGAGTTCCGCATCGAAGTCCGGCCCGAGTTCGACCTGCCCAGCTACAAGAACTTGAAGGTCAAGAAGCCGGTCCACGACTTCAGCGACGCCGAGATCGCCAAGGAGGGCACCCGCCTCCTGGAGCCTTACGGGTCGCTCGTGCCCAAGGACGGCAAGACCGCCGCCGTCGCCCTGTTCGACACGGTCACCGTGGACGCGGTCATCAAGGACGGCGACAAGGAACTGAACAAGGTCAACGAGATCGCGCTGAAAGTCGAGAAGCGGCTGGCCCTGTCCGACGGGGTCGCCCAGAAGTTCGGCGAGCAGATGGCCGGGGCCAAGGTCGGGGACACCCGGAGCGTGGACATCACGCTGTCCCAGGAGGTCGGCACCGAGAGCCTGCGCGGGGCCAAGGTCCAGGCCGTGTTCACGGTCAAGGAGATCAAGGCGACCCGCCCGCCGGAACTGACCGAGGCCCTGTACGAGAACTTCGGCGTCCGCAACGCCGAGCAGTTCAGCGAGTACGTCCGCGCCCGGTTGAACCGGTTCATGGAGTACACCCAGCGGAACGCCGCCCGGGCCAGCGTGTTCGAGACGCTCGCCAAGGACGCGAAGTTCGACCTGCCCCAGGACCTCCTCGTCCGCCAGGCCCGCAAGACCCTGCAACGCCGCGTCATGGAGATGCGGTCGTCCGGCATGAACGACGAGCAAATCCTCGGCCGCCAGCGCGTCCTCGAACAGGACGTGATCCGCACGACCGCCGCGGCTCTCAAGGAGCACTTCGTCCTGCAGAAGATCGCCGAGATCGAGAAGCTCGAAATCGAAGACGAGGACATCGACGCCGAGATCGAGGCCATCGCCGACCGCAGCGGCGAGTCCCCCCGCAAGGTGAAGGCCCGGATGGAGCGCGAGGACATGCTCGAAGCTCTTGCCACCGAACTCCTGGAGCGCAAGGCGCTGGAAACGGTCCTGGCGACGGCCGAGTACGAAGAGTACGCCTTCGACCCGTTGAAGTCCGACGACCAGGACGACATCAGCGTCTCCGACGCCGAACTCGCCCCCAAAGCCGAGTAGCAACAACCGGCGAACAAACGACGACCGGCGAGCCAGGAACGACGACCGTCGAGCCAGGAGCGTCAGCGACTGGAGGTCTTTCGATCTCCAGTCGCTGACGCTCCTGACTCGCCTGCGGAACCGACCCGTCACGCCGCCGCAGGCTTGCCCCGGAGTTGCAGGTTGACGAACTCGACGCCGACGGCGAAGGCCATGGCGAAGTAGATGTACCCCTTGTTGATGTGCTGGCCCATGCCCTCGGCGACCAGGATGACGCCGATCAGCACGAGGAAGCTGAGCGCGAGAATCTTGATCGTCGGGTGCTTGTCCACGAACCGGCTGATCGGCCCGGCGAACCCGAGCATCACGAGCATGGCCAGGACCATGCCGGTCACCATGACCCAGATGTCGTTCACCATGCCGATGGCCGTGATGACCGAGTCGAGCGAGAAGACCACGTCGATCAGCGCGATCATGATGATGACCCGCAGGAACGAACTCTTCGCCGGCGGGGCCTCCCCGGACTTCGCGCTTTCCACTTTTTCGTGCATCTCGAACACGCTCTTGCCGATCAGGAACATCCCGCCGGCGAGCAGCACCAGGTCGCGCCACGAGATGCCCCGGGCCTCGGCGGTGTCCAGGAACGGCAACTCGGGCAGCGTGAACACGGCCCGCGTCAGGCCCATCAGGGTCGAGAGGCCGAACAGGAGCAACAGGCGGGTGCCCAGGGCCGCGGCCAGGCCGATTTTGCGGGCGCGGGGCCGCTGCTCCTCGGGCAGTTTCCCGGCCAGGATCGCCAGGAAGATCACGTTGTCGACGCCCAGCACGATCTCCATCACGGTGAGCGTCAGCAGCGCGACCAGCGACCCGACGATCGACCCGTCCTTCGGTTGCAGGAACTTGACCTCGATCGCGTCCGCGAGGCGGACGGTCACCGGCTTGCCGTCGGCCCCCTCGACGGTCATCGCGTCGATCAGCAGTGGGCCGTGCAGGTGCGACTTGTCGCCGAGGGTGACGTTGGCCACGACGGCCGTTTGCGGGGCGACCGGCGGGGTCAGGTCGAACCGCTTGATCTTGGCCACGTCGAGTTCGACGACGCCGTAGTCGGCCTGGAAGCGGATCGTCCGCGCGGCGTACCGGCCGGCGACTTTCGTCCCGTCGAGGGTTTCGATTTCGACGCCGACCGCCGCCGCGGCGGGGGCCGCACTTGGGGCCGCAACTGGGGCTTCGTCGCCGCGGACGGACCACGACAGGAGCCCGGAAACGACGATACCGACGGCGAACGTGGCCAAGACGCGGCGGACCTGCATAAATCACCCCAAGCGGACGGCGGACGGCACTCCACGTGGCTTAGCCAGCCGCGTGCCAACGGCGACGGGGGCGGGGCGAATTGGCGGGAAACCCCGGGGGACGGTCGCGGCGGTTTTGCGGGGCGTTCCGGCCGGCCGGCCGGAATCCCGATTCGCGCCAACAATCGGGCCGGGCGGCGTGTTGAGTTGGTTGACAGGCCCCGGCCGGGCGTGTTACCGTGTGCGGCTTGCGACGACCTCACCGTCCCGACGACCGGACTTTCCGAATCGCGTAGGATACCTTCAAACACACTCCGACTCGCCCGCCCGGGGACCACCCCGGTCGCACGAGTCCGACACCTGGGCGGGCACTGAGCATGGCGATTCCCATCGGCGTCTGGGGCATTGATATCGGCCAGTGCGCCCTCAAGGCCCTCCGCATGGAGATGATCGACGGCAAGCCGACGGCGACCGGGTACGACTTCATCGAGCACGCCAAAATTTTGTCCCAGCCGGACGCCGACCCCGAGGCCCTGACCCGGGAGGCGCTCGAGAAGTTCTTCTCGCGGAACCCCATCGGCAAGGACGAAATCGCCATCAGCATCCCCGGCCAGAGCGGGCTGGTGCGGTTCGTCAAGCTGCCCCCGGTCGAGGAAAAGAAGATCCCGGACATCGTCAAGTTCGAGGCCAAGCAGCAGATCCCGTTCCCCCTCGAAGAGGTCGTCTGGGACTTCCAGAAGATCGGCGGCGGGGAGACCGTCGGCGGGTTCGCCATGGAGACCGAGATCGGCCTGTTCGCCATGAAGCGCGACATCATCTCGAAGCACCTCGGGCACTACGTCGGCACCGGCGGCGAGGTCCACTACGTCCAGATGGCCCCGCTCGCCCTGTGCAACTTCGCCACCTACGAACTGCTCAAGAAGGGCGGCGCGGACGCCCCGCCGCCCGAGGAAACGACCGACGACACGCCGCGCGGCAAGAAGCGGTGCGTCGTCGTCCTGGACATCGGCACGGACAGCTCGAACCTCATCATCACCGACGGCGGCAAGATCATCTGGCAGCGGCCGGTGCCCCTCGGCGGCAGCCACTTCACCCGCGCGCTGACCAAGGAGATGAAGCTCACCTTCGCCAAGGCCGAGCACCTGAAGCGGAACGCGGCCAAGTCCCCCGACCTCGCGCAAATCCTCCGGGCGCTCCGGCCGGTGCTGACCGAGTTCGTCGGCGAAGTCCAGCGGTCCCTCGGGTTCTTCACGAACACGCACCGGGACTCGCACATCGCCTACCTCGTCGGCCTCGGCAGTGCGTTCAAGCTGCCCGGCCTGCAAAAGTACCTGGCCGAGAAGTTGTCCCTCGACGTGCGCAAGCCGGCGAAGTTCGACCGGATCGTCGGCGACTCGGTCCTGGGCGACCCGAACTTCGCGGACAACATGCTGACCTTCCCGATCGCCTACGGCCTGGCGCTCCAGGGCCTCGGCCAGTCGCGGCTGCTCACGAACCTGCTGCCCGGCGAGGTGCGGACCGACCGCATGATCCGGGCCAAGAAGCCGGCCGTGGCCGCCGCGACCGCCGCGTTCCTGGCCGGGGTGGCGATTTTCGCCCTCGGGTCCGGGTCGCAACTGTCGGCCGTGAACGACAAGTCGATCGCCGCGGCCGACGACAAGGGCAAGGCCGCGATCGCCTCCGCCACGGCCCAGGAGACCGAGTTCAACACCAAGAAGACCGGCATCGAGACGGGGCAGAACGAGATCAAGGCGATCGTCGTCGGCAACGACGAACGGCTGAACTGGGTACGAATGCAGGAGGTCCTGTCCGCCGTCCTGCCGCGGCCCGGGTACATCAACGCCAAGACCGGGGAGGACGAGGGCAAGTCCAACCTGACCGAGTCCTTCAAGCTCGGCAACGGCGACACCATCAACCAGCGGACCTTCTGGAACACCGCCGACGGCCAGCGGGCGTTCGAGAAGTACCGCGAACGGCTGTCGTCCGGCATCCCGCTCGAAAAGATTCTCGACGACGACCAGTCGCAGTACCTGGCGATGGTCAACCTCGAAACCGTGTACTGCCGGTACGTCCCCGACGTGAAGGCCTTCTACGAGAGCGCGGACCGGTTCGTCCTCGACAAGTTCGTCCGCGACATCGCCGACGACATGATCGAGAGCGAGGTCGAGGTGGACGAGGCCAGCAAGCGGAAGAAGCCGAAGGTCGCCTTCGAGGGCACTAACACCGGCGGCTGGGTCTTCGAGTTGCGCGGGTACACGTACCACAAGGACACGAACAACTTCGTCAAGCGGGCGTTGCTGCGGAACGTCCAGCGGTTCGGCGCGTTCGCCGAACAGGGCAACCCGACCAAGCGGGTCGATTCGGTCATCGCCGGGGCGGCCGACCCGGTCGGCCCCATCGGCGAAGGGGACGCCAAGAAGCCGAGCGTCAGCCACGCCTTCCTGATGGTCGTGGGCAACAGCGCGACCCCGACCCTGCCGACCAGCTTCACCTACATCAGCACGTCGTACATCGACACCCTGATCGGCGGCACGGCCGGCGGCGGCATGGGCGGCATGCCCGGCATGGCCGGTCCGGGCGGACCGATGGGCGGCGGCGGGATGCCCGGTCCCGGCGGGTCCGCGGGCGACGGCAGCGCCGCCCCGACCGGCCCCGTGGCCCCGCCGTGGTCGCCGCTGATGTCCGGCGGCACGGCCGGCGGGGCGGGCGGCTTCGGCGGTTCGGAAGGCGGCGGCATGGGTCGCACCTCGGGTCCCGGCATGATGTCGGGCGGAGGCATGGGGAGTGAGGGCGGTTCGATGTCCCCGCCCGGCGGGATGCCCGGGATGCCCGGGATGCCCGGGGGTCCTGGTGGAATGGCCGGCGGTCCTCCGACTACGACCCCGCCGGCCGGTAAAGGCGCGAACGCACCGAAGCCGCGGACCGAGTTCGTCCTGTGCTTCGTCTGGCGCGAGCCGACCCCGACCGACCCGACGCCGACCGGCGTTACGCCGTAAGGCCCGCGTCGATCCTCTGGACATGAGACAACCCGGCGTCCGCTCCGCACCCCCAGGCCCCGTCGAGTCCGACCGATGAAAACCGAAGTCCTCAAAAAGAACATCTTCTGGATTCTGGCGGGCGTCGCCCCGTTCCTGACGTTCCTCACCTTCCTGTTCGTCTTCCTCTTCGTCGGCGGGGAAGTGGCCACGAAGTCCGAGGCCATCACCAAGGACCTGACCGACCTCGGCAATAAAAAGGCCAAGGGCGTCAAGCCCCTGGCCACGATGGACAAGCAGAAGGACGTCATCGCCCAGCAGAAGCAGAAGCTCTGGGAGGCCAACTGGGACCAGCAACTCAAGCTGTTCACCTGGCCGACGGCCTCGAACGGCGACCTGAAAGCGTTCGAGCAGAAGTACCAGAAATTCGGCGAGAAGATGTCGGTCTTCAACGACGAGTTCTCGACGTTCAAGACGAAGTCGGTGTACGAGGGCGTCTACGAGCGCCTGGCCGAGAGCATCAAGCCGACACTCTTCGCGGGCAACAACTGGCGCGGGGTGCTCCGCCACGTGTCGGACTGGACGGACAAGACCCCGACGAACAACCAGGTCTGGCTCGCCCTGGAGGACATGTGGGTGCAGAAGGGGTTGCTCGACCCGATCGTCGCGGTGAACGCCAGCGCCGCCGTGTTCGCCCCGATCGACGACGGCAAGGACCCGCTCAAGCGGAAGTTCCGCAGCCGCGTCTGGGACCTCGACCTCGAAGTGCCCAAAGAGGGCAAGCAGGCGGGCAAGATCATCCTGGCCAAGCTGACCAACCGCACCGACCGGATGCAACTCCTGGGCAACGGCAAGACGATGAACTTGAGGGTCTGGCTGGCCGACGGGGGCACGCCGATCCTGTTCCGCATCGAGGCGGCGTTCCTCAAGGCGAACGAGGTCATGGAGGTCAAGCCGGTCCCCAACCTGCACGCCATCCCGGACGGCACCGAGGTGAAGAAGCTGGCGCGGGTCGAGCAGATCCTGGACGCCCGCACGGTGCCGGTCCGCCGCATCGACGTGGTGCAGTTGGGCAAAGTCGACGCGCGGCACGCCGCCGCCGCCCTCAAGCAGCCAAAGTTCTTCCCCGAGGACGCCGTGGTCGATGCCACGGCCGGCGGTCCCGGCGGCATGCCCGGCGGGCCCGGGGGCGAGGGCTCCGCGGGCGGGATGGGGGCGATGATGGGCAGCCGCGGTGCAGGCAGCCCCGGCGGTCTGGCCGGCGGAGCGGCCGCGAACTTCGGCATTCCGACCGCCGTCCTCGACGGCAACAAGAAGCGGTACATCGACGTGACCGACCAGGTCCGCCGGATGCCGGTCGGCATGGTCCTGGTCGTCGATCAGATGTTCCTCCAGGACACCCTCGTCGCCTTCGCCAACTCGTCCCTCCGCTTCCAGGTCACGCAGTACCACTGGAAGCGGTTCCGCGGCACCCTGTCGAACGCGACCGACCCGTCCGGCGGGGGCGACGGCGGCGAACTGTCCGGCAACCCCGGCGGACCGGGCGGGATGATGCCCGGCATGAGCGGGATGATGCCCGGCGGCCCGGGAGGGGGGATGATGCCCGGCACGAGTGGGATGATGCCCGGGCGCGGCGGGTTCCAGGGCAGTTCCGGGTTCGGCCCCCCGGGCGGCGGCAGCAGCGAAGGCGGGTTCGGCAGCGGCGGGTTTGGCAGCGGTGGGTTCGGCGGCGGCGGGTTCGGCGGCGGCGGGGGGGCCGCGGTCACCGAGGCCCAGGCGACCTCGGGCCTCGTCGAGTTGACCGTGTACGGCATCATCACCCTGTACGAGAAGTACGACACCAAAGTGGCCGACGGCACGGCCCCGCCGGTCGCCCCGCCCGCCCCGCCCAAACCGCCCGCGAACAAGGACGGCGATTGAGTCGATGTCCGACGCTCCTCCTCCAACCACCAACGAACTTTCCAGCCGCGGGAGTCCCGATCATGGCCAAGCCGAACTTTCAAGAAATCCTGCTCAAGAAGGGCGACAAGATCGCCCTCGGCGTCGGGGCGGCGCTGGTCGGCGGCCTGAGCCTGTGGGGCGTGACCAACTTCGCCACGGCCGACAGCCCGAGTTCGCTGGTCAAGCAGTTCGACTCGAAGGCGGCGGCGCTCAAGTCGCAGATCGCGGCCGAGGGGACCGACGCCCCGGACCTGCCGGGCTGGGTCATGAAGGGGGCGGACAAGGTCGCCATCGACCCCCAACTCTTCGCCACGTCCGGGTTGCCGTTCGAGACGGTCGATAAGCCGGACACGCTCCGCCAGAACCCCCGGGTCCTGTGGATCGACGACGTCCAGTTCGACTTCATCCGCTTCCCGATGCGGGCCAACGACATCCGCACCCTGGACGACGGCACCGTGTCCGTCGGCTACCCGACCGCCAAGGCCAAGGTCGAAACCGACCCGGCCACCTTGGCCAAGAACAACAACAGCGTGTTCAACCGGAACGGGCAAAAGGCCCCGCCGTTGAACCGCACCGCGCCGCGTCCGCCCGGGATGCCGGGCGGATTCCCCGGCGGCGGCGGAATGCCCGGCGGCGGCGGTATGCCCGGCGGGATGCCCGGCGGCGGCGGGTCCGGCGGCGGGATGCCGGGCGGAATGCCCGGGGGCGGCGGTCGGATGCAGGGCGGGTCCGGCGGCGGGATGCCGGGCGGAATGCCCGGGGGGATGCCCGGCGGTGGCGGGATGCCGGGGATGCCCGGGATGCCGGGCGGGATGCCCGGGGGCTTCGGCGACGGGTCGGGCGGCGGCCAGCGCGACGACCAGACGATCGCGTACACGACCCCGGCCGAGATCGTCAAGCGGGGCTTGCGGGTGGCCGAGACGATTTACCCGCTCCGGGCCGTCGTCGTCACCGCCACCTTCCCCGTCAAGAAGCAGGTCGAAGAAATCAAGCAGGCCCTGCGGGCCAAGACGAACGAAGAAGCCGTGATGCTCGCCTCGGTCGGCGGCAGCCCCGGCCCCGTGTTCGCCGGGTTCGACGTGGACCGTCGCATCCTGGCCCCGGGCAGCACGTGGTCCGAGTGGGCCGCCTACGACCACAAGGCCGAGTACCTCGCCAAGATCTACTCGCGGGCCATCGACACCGTGCCGACGGACACCGGCTACCTGACGTACTTCGTCCCGCCCGTGGACCAGGAGATGGTCTACCCGCTGCCCGTCTTCGCGGACGGCCTCGGCGAGTACAAGAAGATCACGATGAAGGCGATCGTCGATCAGACCACCAAGCTCACCCAACTCAACATTCCCAAGCCGACGCAGTCCGACCTCGAAAAGAAGCTCAGCGGCCAGGGCGGCAACCCGTTCGCTCCGATCACCGTCGGCGGCAACACCGGCGGCATGATGCCCGGCGGCCCCGGCGGGATGATGCCTGGCGGGCCCGGCGGCATGATGCCCGGCGGGATGCCCGGTGGACGCACGCCGCCCGGCGGAATGCCCGGCGGACCTGGCGGGATGCTGCCCCCCGGCGGGATGCCGGGGGGAATGACGCCCCCCGGCGGGATGCCGGGCGGGACGCTGGTCAACCAGCCGAACCCGATCGACGCGATCATCGACCACACGCTGTTGCGGTTCATCGACTCGGACGTGCTGCCCGGGTACAGCTACCAGTACCGCGTCAAAGTGAAGATGCGGAACCCGAACTTCAACCAGCCGACCAAGGTCAGCCAGCCGGACTACGCCAAGCGCGAAATCCTCGAAGGCCCGGCGGTCGAAATCCCGGAAATCTTCACCGTCCCGACGGACAACTTCTTGTACGCCCACGATTCGGCCGAGTACGCCGAGTCGTCCACGAAACTCGTCGAGAGCTACGGCAAGGAGTCGGCGTTCCGCAAGTTCCTGGAAGTGGACGAGGTGAACGCCGGCCGCCGGGCCGTCGTCGAGGTGCAGCAGTGGAAGGCCGGCGTGCGGCTCGAAGGCACGTCGAACAAGTCCGAGCCGGTCGGCACCTGGATCGTCGCCAAGATCCCGGTCGCCCCGGGCGAGTTCATCGGCAAGCGGCAGTTCCTCGAACTCCCCCTGTGGTCGGGCGGGCTGGGGAATTACGTCCTCCGCGAACTCGGCAGCAGCTTGAAGATCGCCGGCATCAAGGACCCGAAGCACCAGCCCCGCGGGTGGCCGCTCCAGTTCCGCACGGCCAGCGTCCTCGTCGATTTCGACGGGGGCAAGACGAAGGTCCGGGTCGGCGACCGCGAGGTGGCCGACGAGGCCGACAGCGAACTGCTCGTCGTCCAACCGGACGGCAAACTGATGGTCCTGAACAGCGGCGTGGACGGGGCCAACCGCGACCGCAAGGTGCGGGACACCGTCTGGACGGAGTGGGTCGCCCGCGTCAAAGAGCGGCGGGACGTGACCGCGCCCGGCGGCGGCACCCCGGGCACCCCCGGCGGCGGCTTCGGCCGGCCGGGGGGCTAACGCCGCGACGACAACGACGCCGAAGGCCGGGGAGGGTTCCCCGGCCTTCGGGCATTGACTCCCCGAGAGCCGACGCGATGACCTGGATCGACACGCACGCTCACCTGGACGACCCCCGGTTCGTCGCCGACCTGCCGGCCGTACTCGCCCGCGCGACCGCCGCCGGCCTCGACCGCGTGCTGACCATCGGTGTCGATCTGGCGACGAGTCTGGCGGCCGTGCGGCTGGCCGAGGCGCACCCGGTGCTCGCCGCGGTCGTCGGCATCCAGCCGAACCACGCGGGGGAAGCGGCCGACGGGGACTTCGCGCAGATCGTCCGCCTGGCCGGCCACCCGCGGGTCGTCGCCGTCGGCGAAACCGGCCTCGACCGGTACTGGGACCGCGCCCCGTTCGCCGCGCAACTCGACTTCTTCGCGCGGCACCTGGCCCTGGCCCGCGCGTGCGGCAAGCCGGTCGTGATCCACTGCCGCGACGCGGAGGCGGACGTGGTCGCCGTGCTCCGGGCCGAGGCCGCCGCGCACGGGCCGGTCGCCGGGGTCATGCACTCCTTCAGCGGGGACGCGGCGACGGCGGCGGCCTGCCTGGCGTGCGGAATGCACGTCTCGTTCGCGGGGATGTTGACGTATAAGACGGCCGACGCGATCCGGGCGGCGGCGGCGGCCGTGCCCCTCGACCGCCTGCTCGTCGAGACGGACAGCCCGTACCTCGCCCCCGTCCCGCAGCGGGGCAAGCGGAACGAGCCGGCGCACGTCGTTCACACCGGGGAATGCCTGGCGGGCGTCCTCGGGGTGAGCGTCGCCGAGTTGGCCGCCGCGACCACGGCCAATGCCCGCCGCCTGTTCGGCCTCGCCGCGTTGAGTGTCTGAGTCGCCCCCCGTGTCCGAGCCGAACCATGCCCGCCGAGTTGCCCCCGTACACCGTCGTCATCCCCGTCTTCAACGGCGAGCGGTACGTCCGCCGGGCGGTCGCGTCGGCCGCCGCGCAGACCGTCCCGGCCGCCGAAATTCTGGTCGTGGACGACGGCTCGACGGACGCCAGCGCGGACCTCGCGGCGTCGCACCCGGGCGTCCGCGTCTTGACGCACGCCACGAACCGGGGGCTGTCGGCGGCGCGGAACACGGGCATCGCCGCCGCGGCCACCGGCCTCGTCGCCCTGCTCGACTCGGACGACGCCTGGGACGCGGACAAGATGGCCCGGCAACTCCCGGTGTTCGCGGCCCGGCCGGACGTGGCCGTCGTCTTCTGCGACTTCCGCGCGGTCAACGTGGCCGGCGAGAAAGTCGGCTGGCAGGGCGGGACGCGCGACCGCGTGGCGAAGCTCGGCCTGACCTTCGAGCCGGCGGCGGACGCGCTCGTCCTCGTCGGCTCGACGACGGAAGCGCTGATCCGCGAGACCTCGTTCCTCCACCCGTCGTCGGTCGTCGCCCGGCACGCCGCGTTCGCCGCGGCCGGCCCGTTCGACGTGAGTTACCGGTACGCCGAGGACCTCGAAATGTGGATCCGCCTGTCGGCCGTCGGCCGCACGGCCTACGTCGACCGCAACCTCGTGACGATCGAAGTCCGCCCGGACAGCCTGGGCCACCAGACGGCGAAGATGGCGAAGTACCTGACCGACCTGTACGCCACGCTGCCGGCCCGCTTCCCGGACGCGACCCCCGAGACGAAGCGGGCGGTCGCGGCGTTCCTGAAGCGCGAGTGCGCCGGCCTGGCCTGGCACCACCGCGAGCAGGGCGACCGCCCGCTGGCCCGCGACTACTACCGCCGGTCCCTGGCCGCCGGCTGGTCCCTGCGGACGTTTCTCGCCTACCTGCGGTCCTACGCGTAGTAAGCACGTCAGGCGAGTTGCAGCGTGCCGCGGGTGACGCCGAGTTGGTGGAGGACTTTCAACGGCCGCCAACTCGCCTGCCCGCCGACCTGGCCGAGCATCACCCGGGTGTAGTGTTCCAGCAGCGGGCCGACCTGGGCCGGCGTCTCGCGGAGCAGGTCGATGCGGAACCGGCTGACGCCGAGGTCGCGCATCCGGCCGACGTACTCCGCCGCCGACTGGGCCACGCTGTTGAACACCGTGTTGCGGCAGCCGGTGTCCGGCAGGACGGGGAAGTTGGCCCCGACGCGGTCGCGCAACTCGACCGCGTGGGCCTCGCACGGCCGGCCGCAGTCGCGGTGGTCCTTGCCCGTCGAGAGGAACGCCGCGAAGACGCAGTGCTCCATGTGAAACATCGGCATGTGCTGGTGGATGACCGGCTCGAACTTGCTCGCGTCCGACGCCCGCATCAGCCCCTGGAACTGTTCCCAGTTCAGGTCGTAACTCGGCGTCAACCGGGTCAGGCCGGCCTTCAGGAACACGTCGGCGGTGCGGCGGTTGGCGACGTTCAGGCTGAAGTCGCCCAGCAACTCGGCGGCCGGCAACTGCTCGCGGAAGTACCCGATCGACGCCAGGTTGCGGACCAGCACGGCCG
>JANYHV010000465.1 GCA_025362195.1 Fimbriiglobus sp.
CCCCCAGGGCCGCCAGTTCGCGCCGGGTGGCCTTGCAGAACCGGACCACGTCGCCCAGGACTTCGGCCGTGTTTTGCGGTAGGGTGCCGATGATCTCCGCGATCAGGTGCGCGGCGATTTCCCGCAGTCCGGTCTCGTCGCCGGCGACGAGCCGGAGTTCGCCGATCAACGATTGCTGCCGGGCCAGATTGACGGCGACGGCGTCGGCCACGGCGTCGCGGTAGGCGGCGGCGGCCTGATCGACTTCGGCCGAACAGGCGGTGCCGGTTGCGAGTTCGACTTGCGACTCGTGCAAGTTTCGGTGGGCGGCGGCGACGCGATCGGCGGCCCGATGAGTCGGTTGCCGCGGCAGGGCGGCGGGCGGTACAATGGTCACGAAGGCACTCCATAAAGGGTGTCGGTCGGGGTTGGTGGGGTTGGTTCGGTGAGTTCGAGGCGGGCCGCGCTCTGGCAGGAGTCGCGGCCCGCGTCCGTTGGCGGTGGCTACTTGCGGGCGGGCCGGCGGTCGCGGATCTGCGGCCAGAGTTTCGCCCAGGTCGCCCGGTCGGGGCAGCCGCGGGCGGCCCAAGCCGACAACTCGCGACGGTTCCACGCGAGTCGCCCGCCGAGCCGCACCGGCGCGGGGACTCCGCCCGCGGCGCTCAAGCGGTCCAGGGTCGAGATGCTGATGCTCAGGAACGCGGCCGTGTCGGGCTTGTCGAGCAGCGCCGGCGGTAGGAGCCGACGCTTCGCGCGGGGCTTGTTGTCACTCGCAGCATCGGGGGGCGCTGTTGCCACCCCGGACGCCACCCGCACCGCCGTGTCCCGGCTGGGGAGCTTGACGCGCTCGGCGGGCCGGAGGTTCGTGGGTACAGTGGGCATGCTGAGTTCTCCGGTGACGGTACAGTCACCCGCGCGGGCCGCGCCTCTGCCAGGAGGTGCGGCCCGATTGCGTTGGCGGGCGACGATAGGATTGGGGCGGGTTAGTTAGCAGCGGTGCTGGCCGGCTCGCCGAGCAAGAACTGGATTAACGTCGCGGTGTGGAACACTACCCGCCGGCCGCGCTTGCGAAGCCCGGTGTCGTGGCCTTCCTGGTGGCGGCGCTTGAGCGTCGTGTAGCTGAGGCGGGCGAACTGCTCGACTTCGCGGGTGTCGAGGAACTCGGCGGCGGGTACCGCCGGGACGGGCGTGGCGATCATCGGTTGCTCCTGTGCGATGGGGATCGGACAGGGTCATGTTTGCAGGGCTGCGGCACGCGTCTATGACGCGTCCATGCTACTTGTCTGCTACTTGTCTGCTACATGCGCATCGGTCATTTTGGCTGCCAGCGAACGCCACCCGCACCGTCGGCGTCGAACGAGATGGGGCACCCGGTTCCGAGCTTGTTCCTCATGTTTTGGAGGATGCCGTATAGGTTGGCGGGCAAGGACTTCCTTACCGCACTCGGCCAGCCGGCCGCCTGAAATGCGGCCAGAATTTGCTCTTGGGACGGCGCGCTCTTGCCGTACTCGAGTCGCCAACTGCCGAAGGTCAGTACCCTTTCCTCGGGGTTCCAGACTGGTTTAACGGCATCAAGCGGTGGGGGGACGGGTCCAATCGCACTAGAATTTGACACGTCCGACCCTTCACCGCCTGCCTCTCCCTGTTGGGGGATTTCAGTCGGGGCCGATGTCGGCAACGGAAAATACCGTTGAGCGAATTGCGTGCACTGGCCGAGGTACCCAAACACATGGACGGTAAGGTTTGTCAGATAGCGCGCGTAACCACGCTCGCACTCGCTCGCGGGCAGGTCGATGGGGCGGAACACGTCGCTCGGAAGGAACGGGCCGACGGACACGGCCATCACGCCCGCCAGCCCAGCGAGCCACTTCGGGCCGCGCGTCGTCCCGAAGAAAGTTCTAACTTGTTGTGTAGTAGCGCCAGCAATAATGAGAGCGAGCAGATCCAGGCAATTGTTAGGGATTGTGTATGCCGAACAACTGTAACCAGACATTTGCGGACATATCGCCCTCAACGACCCTAACTGCTCGATTGCCAGTACCCAGTCGGAAAATGCTTGCTTTGCGGCCAACATCGCTTGAAGATATGACAGATCTTTGGAATCCCACTCAGCGAACGACTCAAGGGTATCGAATCCGACCAATTCATTGAAGCCGCTATATGTCGGCCTGGCCCGATCACTCCACTCCCGTGCGCGACGAAACCAATGGATGACGACGGAATTCATCGCAGCGAACGCCTCGACGGCGGCTTCGATGCCAACGACGACGGCGTCCAGATCGTCCGACGCCGTACCGTCCGCTATTTGCCGCCATGCCGCAAACCAGTCGTCCCGCGGAGGGCGGATAGGAGTCGCCAAGCATTCGGAAAATATTTTGAGACGTTCTGCGTTTAACTTGAAGCACCGTTGCCTGTGGTCGTACTTCGCCAGGTTGCGACGCACGATCTCCTCCGCGTCGTGCGGGTTGGCACTTTCGGACTCGGACTGTTGCGACGGTGCCGGTGTCGGCGGACTCTCGGCGCTGTCGCTGCCCTCTCGACGGTGGTCCTGGGGGCGCTCCGGTTGCGACATGCTGCGTACTCACTGCGAAGGGCGAGATCAATCCTCCTGATTATTCGTGTCGCCCCGTGCCCGCGTCAGGGCAGTTGTGTCGGCACGGCCGGGAACACGGCCCGCACCGCCCGCACGTCCGGCAGCTTGAGGGCGGTGCGGGCGGTCTCCGGAGGCACGAATGGGCCACGGTCTCCGCCGAACTCTCCGGGCCGGCCGTGGTCGCCGCCTCGTTCTTCAGCCTGGTCATCGCGGCCTCGAGTTCTTCGTCGGTGATCGTGCGGGCATTGGCCTCCCACCGGGCCTGGGCCGCCGCCGCGGGGTCTGGCGGGGCAACCGACCCGCGCTTCGCCCGAACTACTCGGGCCGCGCCGCCGCGAGCAGTTTGAGGAGGACCGCGTCGGAGTGCCGTCGTTTGACCAGTGGTTGCGCGACCGCGTCCGGCGTTCCTTCGGGGACAACGTCCCCGGCCGCGTTGAGCCAGACGGAAACGATCTTCCCCTGGTAGAGCACGAATTCGCGCGTCCCTTCGACCGCCCGGCGAACCGCCTCGGCCTTCAAATCCTCGGCATAGCCGGTCAGGGCGTCGTCCCATTCGGCGCGGAACTCGTCGTTGGTGCGGCGGACTTGGTACACCCATCGCCGGTCCACCCGCGCGGCTGCGCAGGCCCTTACGACCGTCGCGGTCGCCCGCAGTGCTGCCAGAAAGGCAGTCCGCCACGGGTACACGGCGCAACGGGTCGCGTTTTCTGTCCGGTTCTGTGGTGTCGTCATGACGGACATGCTAGCAGGCACATTTCCGGGGGTGCGGCACAGCCCGTCGGCGCGGCAGTTGAGTAGAGTCGCTGCGAATTAGCTCGCTCCTCGTAGTCTAGCGGGATGAGCCATTCCGAGCGCCTCCTGAAGACCCCGCAGACGTTCCGCCGCCTGACCGGGCTGACGCCGGCCGCCTTCCGCCGCCTGCTCGGCGAGGTCGCCGTCGCCGAGGCGCAGGCCCTCGCCCGCCGCGCCGCCCGCCCCGGACGACGACGCCGGGCCGGGGCCGGCCGCAAGCCGGCCCTGCCGCCCGACGACCGCCTGCTCTTGCTCCTGATCTACTACCGGACCTACGTCCCCCACGCCTTCCTCGGCTTCCTCTTCGCGCTGGACGACAGCAACGTCAGCCGCTGCAACCGCCGGACGGAGCCGCTGCTCGCCGGCGTCTTCCGCATCCCCGAGCGCAAGGTGGCCCTGGCCCCCGACGAGGTCCGCGAGCTGTTCTTCGACACCACCGAGCGGCCGACCAACCGGCCGGCGCGGGGCCAGAAGCGGTTCTACTCGGGCAAGAAGAGGCGGCACACGCTCTAGACGCAAGTGGTGGTCGTCCGCGTGCGGAAGCGGCCGGGCCAGGCCGCGGCGAAGCGGAAGGTGCGGGTCGCGTCGGTCTCCCGGACGTTCCCCGGCTCGACGCACGACAAGAAGGTGTTCGACCGGTCGGGGTGGCTGTGCCGGCGGGGGCGACCGGGTACGGGGACACGGCGTACCTGGGGGCGGGGCTGAAGACCCCGAGGCGGAAGCCGAGGGGGGGCGAGCTGACGGCGCGTCAGAAGGCCGGGAACCGGCGGGTGGGCCGGAAGCGGGTGGTCGTCGAGCACGGGATCGGGAAGATGAAGGTGTGGCGGGTGGCGGCGGAGCGGTGGCGGAACCCGCGCCGGCGGCACACGCTGGTGATGAAGAACGTGGCCGGCCTGCACAACCGGATGTACGCGGAGTGAGGGCCGGGGCCACGAGGCCGCTGCGCATCCCCTCGGCTCGCGTATCAGCTAATTCGCAGCAGCTCTAGTCACTCGGTCTCGCGACGGAAGTTGCTCTCGGGTTCGTGCAGTCGCCGGCTCAGGGTGTTGCAAGTCAAGGCGAGACAATCCCGTTCAGTTTACGACGGCGGGTGACTTTGGTGACGGGGGCCGCCCGATGTGCGGAGGTCAGCATGCAGGTCGGCGGCCAGCTCGTAGGGGTGGTTGTAGCGGCGGGGGCCAACGGTGACGTCGTGGCGACCCTGGGCCCGGGCTGGCGGGGGTCGGGACGCGGCAAGGGTCGAGCCGACCCCATACCCGGCGTTCGGCGAGCAATTCCGCCACCGCTCCCGGACACAGTCAACCTACCCGCACCGGCGGACTTGGCACACCTTTGGTATGTCCTCGAAGTCGCTCGACATCTCTTTCATTTCGTTGACCCGCGACGACTCGCCGCTACCCACAGCTTCCGAGGATGGTGGCACGACTCGGGCCGATGGGCCGCGTCAACTGTGTGGCGAACCAACCTGAACAAGCTTCCAAGACACTCATTCGGAGGGCTACCCTGGGTGCTGGCGCGTCGAGTCGGCTACTCCCAGTCTTTCGCCTTGAAGCCCAGGGTCGCCGCGTTCTCGCTCACCGAGCGCTTCGTGCCGTCGGACACGCCCGCCGGGAAGTCGGCGACGACATCGACGGTGACGCGCACCGTCGCCCCGACATCCCCGGCCAGGAGCGTGACGATCTCGTCGGCGATCTGCACGAGCTTGAACTTCGCCGTCCCCGCCGGCACGTCCACCGTGCCCCGGAACGATTTCGGCCGCGCCGCCGGCTGCGGCTGACCGTGCCCAGGCTCGACCGACGCCCCGTTGCCGTCGGTCACGGCCACGTCGCTCGCCGTCGGCTTGTCGCGGCGGCCCGCCTCCGGCGGCGCGACGACCACGATCTTCTTGACCTGAATCGCGTAACGCTTGGCCTCCTCCGGCTCGATCAGCAGGAGCGTGTCGTCCACGGGCACCTCGCCTTCGCCGAATTGGAAGCCCTCGTAGCCGCCCCCGGACTGGCCGCACGCGGTGCCGAAGAAGTCGCGGCTGGAGCCGCCGGCGCGTACGGCCGCGGCCAGGACCCCGCGGTTCTTCAGCCGCGGCAGGTAGACGTAGCGCTGCGTGTCCTCCCAGAACTTGCCGACGCCCACCGAGGTCGCCCCGTTGGTCCAGTAGTAGCTCCTCAGCTCCGCCCGCACGAAGATCGGCGACCACGCCTCGACGACGAGCGTGTTCTCCCGGCAGACCCGCTCCAGCTCGCCCCCGGCCGTGCCGCCGACGGTGTTGACCGGGTACGCCTTCACGACCGGCGGGCCGGCCGGGTCGTCCTGCTCGGGGCAGAGCAGCCACTTGAAGCACTCCCGCGCCGCCCGCGGCACCACGTCGTTCGCCGCGGCCAACTCCTTACGCGCCTGCTCCAACTGGTTGAGGTCGAGCGTCAGCTCGCGCGCCGCCCCGGCCTCGACTATGCTCGCCCACGCCAGGGCCACCCGCGTCGCCTCCTTGAGCCGCCCCAGCACCGCCTGGTCCGGCGCGGCGAACAGCAGCCGGTTGGCCCGGTGCCGCGGCTGCGACCCGTGCGAGCGCAGGTACTCGAGGACCGCGGCGGAGGCGTGGGCGGGCGACTCCTTGGCGTGCCACTGCTCCGGCGGCAGCACGACCAGCCGCAGGCCGCCGTCGTCCGGCACGTCGGCGTGCGGCGTGAACGGGTGGACGCCGTCGAAGAGCGTCGCGTTCACGAACAGATTCTTGGCCGCCGCCTCAATGCGCCGGCGCACGTCGGTCGCGTCGTCGAAGCGGCGCTTGCGGTCCTCCATCTCGCGGCGCAGGTTAGCCCGCGTGTCGAACCAGTACCGCGTCGCGTCGGACGCCTTGTCGCCGGTGCTGTTGAGGTAGTGCAGCCGGTCGGCGAGCCGGCCCAGCGCGTCGGCGTAGAGCGCGGACGCCTGGCCCGGCTGCAGGCAGCCCAGCAGCACCCGGCCCCGGTCGAGGCCGCGGAGGCCCGGCTTGACCGCCACGCTCGAAGGGGCCGTCCCCAGGAACAGCGTCCGCGCCACCCGCCGCGCCGCGGCCACCTGGCCCAGCCGCGGCTCGCGCGCTTCGAGCTGCGTCGCCTCGGCGCGGTCGCCGTCGATGTCGCCCTCAATGACCGGCTCCCAGCCGTGACCCAGCAAGTACGTGAGGTCGTCGCGCACGCCGCTGTCCGTCAGCGGCAGGCTGCCGGGCAGGATCATCAGCTCCTGGTTGTTGTCCTTCCAGAGCCGGGCGATGACCTTGGCCATGAGCTTCAAGACGCCGCGGGTCCGCTGGAAGCCCTCGAGCGTCGTCCAGTCCTCGTAGAGGCGGTCGAAGACCTCGGGGTGGATCGGGTAGGCCTGCGTCAGCCGGTCGAGGTAGTGCCCCTCGAGCGTCTCGCTGGGGAGCCGCGACCCCTCGGCGGCGTAGGCGTCGGCGAAGGCCCGGCAAACCGCGTCGCGGGCGGCCGGGTCCCTCACCGGCTCGAACAGCCGCCGCCGGACGATCTCGAACGCCTCCTCCGTGCCGACCGGCCGCCACAGCGCCTGCACGCGGCCGAAAATGTGCTCGATCGCCGCGATGGCGCGCGGGCCGCGGTCCCCGCTGGACGCCTGGTTCGAGTCGGGCAGCGACGCCAGCACGACCGCGGTCGGCACGAGCTTGGCCGCCTCGGTGAGCGACTGCACGAACGACAGGTTGCTGTCGTAAGTGCCGCCGCTGAGGGCGACGCCCTCGGGGAACTGCCGGACGTAGACGGCCAACTCATCCATCAGCACGACGCACGGGGCGTAGGCTTCGAGGAGGTTCCGCAGCACCTCCTTGCCCGGCGAGGTGCCCGTGGCGTCGGACTCCTTGACCATCGCCAGCCCGTCGGCCTTGCCGAGTTGCCAGGCCAGCTCGCCCCAGAGCGTCTTGACCGCCGTCCGCCCGTGCTTCCAGGGCTGACCCGGCGCGAGGGCCGCGCCGTCGAGGACCGCGACGTTGGCCCGCGGCACGTCCATCAGCCCGGCGCGCTCGACGAGCGTGGGGACGCCGGCGAGGTCGGCGAGCGGGCAGGTGCGCGTGGCGAGGTGGTAGACGGCCAGCATCGTGTGCGTCTTGCCGCCGCCGAAGGCCGTCTGCAGTTGGATGACCGGCTCGCCGCCCTTGCCGCTGATCCGCTGGGCGACCTGCGTGAGGAGCAGCCGCATCCCCTCGGTGATGTAGGTGCACTCGAAGAACGCGGCGGCGTCCTGGTAGACGGGCGGGGCCTTGCCAGTCTGCACGGCGGTGATGTCGGCCGCGAAGTCCGACTGGAGGAACGTCCCCTTGAGCACGTCGGCGTGCGGGACGGCGACTTCGCGCCAGGGCTTCAGGCTCACGGCTCGGTCCTCGGAGTGACGACCCACGGGAGGCCCCTCATCGCCGCCATCGCCACCACGCGGGGCTGCGGATCGATGGCCTTAAGGAGCTTCTTCAACTTGTTACGAACGTCCGCAGGGTCGATCGTGATCGGGAAGAGCTTGGAAGGCTTCGCCCGCTGTTCTAGGTGCAGGACGACTCTAAGTCGCGTCGCCCGCAAGGCCCGGCGTGCGGAGTCGCGTTCCTGGGCGTCGTTGGCGAGGAACTGGGACGCCACCAAACCGGCCAGCGTGTCCCGGACCTTTTGGGCGAACTCGGCGGCGATGTCGATAGCCTTAGTCCGCTGGTGCAGCCGGTAGTCCTTGACCTCGACGAGCCAGCAGCACTCGCCAGGCTCCACCGCCAGCACGTCCACGGCCTTGACGCCGACATTCATCCTGTCGAACTGGTCCCGGTGACTCCGGTAGTGCGACCAGTCGTCGTACTTCGAGGCGAGCCACCCCTCGGGGAAGGTGAACTCGAGTCCCTCGACGGTGACCGTGATCACGACGCGGCCTCGGCGTCCATGTAGCGGCCGGACTGGTGCAACTGCTCGTCGAGGGCGTCGATCGTGCCCATGTCCTCAGCCGAATCGCCTTGCTGCACCGTCACGCCGTTCTCGCCGGGGTGGAGGCTGAAGAACCGCGTGGCCAGCCCGTGAAACTCAGGCGTCTTGAGGAGGATGTCGAGTTCCCGCAGGAGGAAGAGGCTGTGTGTTGTCACGAAAACCTGAATGCCGGACTGGCACAACTGCAGAATGGTCCGGGCGACTTTAGCGATCACTTTCGGGTTCAAGTTCGCCTCCGGCTCGTCCCAAAAGAGTGAGCCGGTGCCGATCAACGACCCGGTCGCGATGAGGCGGGCGAGCATGGCAAGTTTACGATGCCCTTCGGCGACAAGGTGTGCCTCAATGTTGCCCGATTTTACGTTGACGTAAAATCGCCCGTCCTCCAGGACGACCTTGCCGCCAAGTTGCTTTTCGAGTGGCTCCAGGAGCTTCTTGATTTCCGTGAGCCGCGGCCCCTTCGCCAGCGGCGCGCCGAGCAACAGGCACGTGTCCCGCCACGTCTCATCGAAGGTCAGTTCTGTCGTCTCGTACAGCGACACGAAGCCTGGGTAGACTGTCAGCAATTCTTTCGTCGGTAGAAACAACGTCTGCAAGTCCTCCCACTTTGTCGGGCAGGAATCGACGGCCACTTCAGTCTTGCTGGACGTGTTGAACGAGAAGCCGAGTTGGCGTGATCGGGTCTCGAACTTCACTTCGACCTCGGCACGCTTGCGCCCCGCGCCACGGGCTACCAAGCGACCGAGTGCGTCCGGCCGGAACACCCCCCGTAACTTCTTGGCGAGGGCCGTTTCGAGGTACGACTTCGTCGGGATTGGGGAGCCAGTTTCACGCTCCCCGCGGGCGCTCACGGCGGTGACGGCATAGGCGACCTTGAGCACGTGCGACTTCCCCGCGCCGTTCTCGCCGACAATCACGTTCAGCCCCTTGGCGAACTGGAAGTCGGCCTTCGAGAAGACGGTGAAGTTCCGCAAGTTCAATTGGGTCAGCATCACTCCGCTCCGGCGTTGTCGAACAGCGAACCCTGGCGCGGCCGCGCCGCGGGCAGGCGGGCGGCGGCGCTCTCGATGCCGGACCAGCCGGTCACCACTTCGTTGTACGCCCTGGCGTCCTCGGCTCGGTTGGCGCGCTCGCAAAGGGTGTAGAGTCGGTACGCCAACTGCCGCGCCGCCTCGGCCTGGGCCGTCACGCCGGCGAGGACCCGCGACGCCCCGGTGTCGCCCTCGGCGTTGTAGGCGCGGATGAGCTGGTGCAGGGCCTCCCAGACCGGCAGGCGGGCGTCGGTGCGGGGGTCCCAGTCGGCCGGGTACTCCCGCCACCTCAAGAGTCGCACCTTGCCGCCGCCGGCCTCGACCACGCCGGCCTGGCGGACCCCCTCGACGCTCGTCCCCTTGGCG
>JANYHV010000021.1 GCA_025362195.1 Fimbriiglobus sp.
CCCAGCGGTCGCGGCAGGGGCCGCGGAAGACGGGGATTGTCCGTTCCCGGCGGGCGGGGGGGTCGGGGTTTCCCAGTCGGGGTGAGAAAACCCCGACCCCCCCACCCGCCGGAAACAGCGGCCTGGCGGCAGGGGCGAACCTTATCGGCGGGACGCGGGGGAGCGTCGCTGCCCGTAACGAAAAAAGGAAAAGACCATGACCGAACAGTACACCGCAATCGACTTGTCCGCCCGCCTGTGGGCCATCAACGACGGGGCCCTCGCCGACGTGACGCTCGAAGCCATCCTGGCCGGGATTTGCGTGCCCGTCGCCCTGACCTGCGACGCCTTGATGGAGTGCGTCGCCGACCTCAAGGGGTACGACTTCCAGACCGACTTCGACCGCCGGTTCAAAGTGATGACCGCACTCCGCCGGGCACTCGAGGCCCGCGGGGGGCCGCTCGGCACGCTCGACTTCCTCCTCCTGGTGAACGTCGGTGCCGGGCGGCCCCGGCCCGTCTGGCTCCGGGCCGTCCTCGGCGTCGACGAGGACGGCCACGCACACCTGACCGTCACGCCGGCCTGGGAACACGAAGGGGAGCCGGTGCCGGTCCGACCCTACAGCCGAGGGCGTGCCGTCGAGGACGGCGTGTTCGTCGACGCGACCGCCGCCGCGAAAGGGTTCGGCTTCACGGATCCTGTCGCACTGACTCGCGGTGCGTGGGGGGAGTGCGTCGCCGTGCCGGAGACGGACCGGGGCGAGGGCGAGGCCGAGCGGCTCGGGCTCGTGCTGCAGACGCTGGCCGCCGCGGCGAAAGCCGACCCCGAGGCGGGCCCCTACCGCCGCTTCCGGGTGTGCAGGGACGACTCGCCCGAGGGGGTGGCCGAAGTCACCCTCGTCGCCGCGTGCGGGCCCGACGACGAAGGGTCGCCGTGCGTCTCGGTCATGCTGCCGGACGAGGCCTGAAGAAACGGGCCGGGCGGCCCCGCCGGGCCGCCCGGCCTCAAACGACTACGCAACCAGGAACGAACCCATGATCACGCTGAAGTCTTTCGAACGTACCCCATCCCTCGCCGAACTGAAAGTGAGCTACCGCCGCGGCCGCCCTAAGGACGGCAAGCAGGAGCGGATGCCCTTCTTCGTCGCCTCGTCGCAGAGCTGCGCGGAGTACCTCCGCCGGCTGTGGGACGACGACACCATCGAACTCCGCGAGGAGTTCGTCCTGCTCTGCCTGAGCGGCTCGCACGAGGTCCTCGGGTGGGTGAAGCTGCACACCGGCGGGTTCAACCACGCCGCGGTCGACCTGCGGCTCGTGCTGGGGGTCGCCCTCCAGACCGCGAGCAGCTCGGTCATCGTCGCCCACAACCACCCGTCCGGGAGCCTGACGCCGTCCCCGGAGGACCGGGCCCTGACCCGCCGCCTGGCCGAGGCGTGCGAGCTGGTCGGCGTGCGGTTCCTCGACCATGTCATCGTGACGCGGGACGCGAGTTACAGCTTCGCCGACAACGGCAAGTGGTGACGGCCCGACGCCCGGGCGGGGACGCCCGCCTGGGCGACTCCGGCCGGGCGTGAGCCGAAGCCGCCCGAGTCACCCCGGGGCGGGGTGACGGCGGGTTCGGCCCGGCCGACGGCCCCGACGACAGGCCACCGGTCGAGGGGGGTCGGTCGCCGCGAGCGCATTACACTACTGCACTGCGCCGCGGGCCTACTCGGTCCGCACGGCCAGCCGCTCGACGACGCACGCGGCGGCCGGGAGTAACGCCGCCTCGGGGGCCGTCGCCTCGTCGACCGTTACGACCGCGTGCGCGCTCAGCGCCGCGAAGAGCGACTCCAGGTTGCGCCCCCGCAGTTCGACGACCGCCCCGCCGAACGCGAGTTCGACCGCCTGGAGCGACGGGTCGTAGTCCGCGCGGGCCAGCGAGAAGTAGGGGAGCGCTACACAGCGGCCCGTCTTCTGGCGGAAGGTGACCATCGGGACGTCGGCGTCGAACGTGGGGCTCACGCCGAAAGCGTGATAGGCGGCCGGGCGGGGGAGGGTGAAGGCGTCGAGGGGCATAACTCCGGGGCACTCTGCCACACCCGCCGCGCGTTGGCACGCCCGCGCCGGGCGGCGGCCCGCAGCAGGTCCGTCGCCGCCGCCCGCGGCTCGGGCCGGGAGGCGGCGCGGACGAGGGCCGCCTTAGAGTCGGTGAACACGAGGCACCGCTCGCGGCCGCGCGACGCCGAGACGTAGAACTGCTCCGGCCCGGCCGCGCCCCGCGACGGCACGCCCTGGAACAGGATCACGGCGTCGGTCGTGCGGCCCTGCGCGGCGAACGAGGTCGAGACGTACCCGTGGGCCACGTGCCCGAAGTCGAGCGGCACCTGCCAGCCGTTGCCCAGGGTGACCCTCCCGCGGGCGGCGTCGACGCCGGCGACCTCGTACACCGCGCCGTTGTTCAGCCGGTGCTTGCCGCAGAGCGTCTTGCCGTTCCTCGTGACCCGCAGCAGGTCGCCCGCGGCGAGCGGCACCTCGGACCGGCGGTAGACGTCGAACCCGCCGGCCCCGCCGAGCCAGAGCGGCCTGCCGTTGTCGAGGAGGACGCCGGCCGGGGTCGC
>JANYHV010000029.1 GCA_025362195.1 Fimbriiglobus sp.
GGGCCGGGCGATGCAGGCGTGCCGCGCCGCCGGGGACGTGCCGCCGGCGTCCGGGGCGCTGTGGCCCGACGGCGAGCCGACTTGGTTCACGCGGGGGTTGGCCCGCTCCCGGCACGCCGGCGGGGGCGAAACGTCGTAAAAACCCCCTTCGCAACCGTACTCTCCGGGGCCAAGCCGATGACCGACCGCGTGCTGAAACTGGGCATCCCCGCGGGCTCGCTCCAGGAGGCGACCGCCGAGCTGTTCCGCAAGGCGGGCTACAAGCTCGCGTTCACCGCCCGCAACTACTACCCGACCCTCGACGACCCCGAAATCCACTGCACGCTGATCCGCGCGCAAGAGATGGCCCGCTACGTCGAGGACGGCTCGCTCGACTGCGGCCTCACCGGCAAGGACTGGGTCGTCGAGAGCGGCGCGGTCGTCGAGGAGTTGGCCGAACTCGTCTTCAGCAAGGTCAGCCGCCGGCCGGTGCGCTGGGTGCTGGCCGTGCCCAACGACTCGCCGATCCAGACACCCCAGGATTTGCAGGGCAAGCGGATCGCCACGGAGGTGGTGAACATCACCCGCCGCTGGTTAGAATCGCACGGCGTCACGGCCCACGTCGAGTTCAGTTGGGGCGCGACCGAGGTCAAGCCGCCGCGCCTGGCCGACGCCATCGTCGAGGTCACCGAGACCGGCAGTTCCCTGCGGGCGAACAACCTGCGCATCGTTTGCGACCTGCTGGAAAGTACCACCCGCTTCATTGCGAATACCGCCGCAGCCGTGGACCCGTGGAAGCGCCGCAAGATGGACGACCTCCTGTTAATGTTGCAAGGGGCGATGAACGCCGAGGCCAAGGTCGGCTTGATGATGAACGTCCGCCGGGCCGACCTGGCGAGTGTGTTGCCGGTGTTGCCGGCCCTCCAGAACCCGACCATCTCGAACCTCTCCGACCCCGAGTGGGTGGCCGTGATGACGATCCTCGACGAGGCGACCGTCCGCAAGATCATCCCCGCCCTGAAGCGCGCCGGGGCCGCCGGCCTCGTCGAGTTCCCGTTGAACAAGGTCATCGATTGACAGCGGCCCCGCCGCAGGCGAACCCCCCCGGCGAATTCCTTCCCTTTCATCAGGACTCCCGATGGCGACGACGTGGACGGTCAAGGCGCTCACCGAGTGGACGACCAAGTTTCTCGCGGGCAAGGGGGTCGAGACGCCGTTGAAGGAGTCGCGGACGTTGATGGCGTTCGTCCTCGCGTGCAAGCCGATCGACGTGGTCGCGCGGTCCGAGGAGGAGCCGACGGACGACGAGAAGGCCCGGTACCGCGAACTCATCAAGCGCCGCGTGGACGGCTGGCCGACGGCCTACCTGACCGGCCGCCGCGACTTCTACATGCTGTCGTTCGAAGTCAACCCGGCGGTCCTCATCCCCCGCCCGGACACCGAGACGCTGGTGGTCGCCGCGCTCGACGCGCTCAAGGGCGTGGCGACGCCGCGGATCCTCGACCTCGGCACCGGGTCCGGGTGCGTCGCCGTGAGCCTGGCGCACACGCTCAAGACCGCCGGCGTCACGGCCGTTGACATCTCGCCGGACGCGCTGGACACGGCCCGCCGGAACGCCGCCGCGCACGCCGTGGCCGACCGCATCGTCTTCCTGCAAGGGGACCTGTTCGCCCCGCTGCCCCCGGCGGCGAGCTTCGACGCGGTCGTCAGCAACCCGCCGTACATCGCCCCGAGTGAGTTCGCCGGGCTAGCCGTCGAAGTCCGCGACCACGAGCCGCGGGTCGCCCTGGACGGCGGCCCGGACGGCCTGGCGTTCTACCGCCGCATCGCCGCCGACGCCCCGACCGTCCTCCGCCCCGGCGGTACGCTGCTCGTCGAGATCGGCTCGACGCAAGCCGACGCCGTCATGGACCTGTTCCGCGCCGCCGGCCTGACGCACGTCGCCCTGACCCGCGACGGCTCCGCGCTCCCGCGCGTGGTCAGCGCGAGGCGGGCCTGAGCATGGCCAAGCGTCCCACCGACGACGGCCCCAAGACCAAGCCGTGCTTCAAGTGCGCGGCACCGACGGCGGTGGCGTACCGCGTCCGGCACGACGCGACGAAGGCCTGGACGTTCGTCTGCCCGGCGTGCCTGCTGGGCGTGAAGACCGGCAACCCCCACTACACCTACGGCGGCACCTGGAAGGGCACCCGCCACTGACCCCGCGTCAGTCAACGTCCGTCAAGGCCCGGAGTTCTGACTTCCAGTCGCTGACTGTGGAGTTCCAGTCGCTGACTGCGGAACTCCGGGCGCTGACGGCGGAACTCCGGGCGCTGCCTGCGGAACTCCGGGCGCTGACGCTTCCGGCTCGCCGGGGTTTTCCAGGAGACGACGGTGCAAATCCTGCGCGGCCGGCACATCGGCGTTCGTGAACTGGCGATCTCGCCCGATTCGCGCTACGTCGCCGCCTTGGGGTGGTGGGGTCTGAACGTCTGGGATTTGCACAACCCCGACGCCGAGCCGACCTTGCACACGGGGAGGTCGTCGGCGATTCGGTTCGTGAGCGACGGGCGACTCTTCAGTGCGTCGCCCACCGGGTGGCGATTGCACGACCCGGAAAGCGGCCGGACTGTCTCCTGGCAAAGGACGAACGGCGGTGGAGTCACGATTCCCGACACCTCCGCGTCGCCCTGCGGACAGTTCGTGTTGGAGTTCGATCCCACCGGCACCCCGCAGTACTGGCGTTTGAGCGAAGACGGCCTGGGCTTGCACCGGGAACTCGTCTGGTCGCGGCCGGAGGGGACTTGGGCGGCGGGCCTGGTGTCGGCTCTGGACGGAGGGCGTTTCGCAACGCACCTCTGGATGCCGGGTCAAACACCGAGGCCGTCGGTCATTCATCGCACGGCCGACGGCGAACCGCTGGCCCGACTCGAAGGGCAGGGGGCTGGGTACAACTACTTTTTCAGACAGTTCACCCCCGACGGCAGCAAGTTCCTTGCGGGCGCGAAGTCCGACATCTACGAGTGGGACGCGCGGGCCGGCGGGCCGGGCCGACTGGCCGTGCGCCAGCCCGGCGGCCGTTGGTTCCGCGGCGTCGCCGTCCATCCCGACGGCACGACACTGGCCGGCGTCACGAGTGACGGCGTGTCGCTGTTCGATCTTGCCAGTGGCGGCCTGTTGCGCACCTACGACTGGAAGTTCAGCAACATGCGGTGCGTCGCCTTCACGCCCGACGGCACCCGCTGCGCCGTCGCTGAGGTCGGCAACAACGTGCTGCTGTTCGACGTGGAGTGACGGCTCAGTAAACCGCCCCGAGTTCGCCCCGCGACCGCCGCGCGAAGTGGCTCCGCGCCTCCCTTCCGGCGATGCCGTTCCCGCCGGGCGGTCGCAAGCCGCTGAGGTCGGGCAAGTCGTCCCGGCCGGCGTGGGCATCAGTGGCCGGCCTTGGAATCGACGTAGGCGCGCTCGGCCGGGGTGAGCATCAACGGCGGCAGGGCCGCGTCGATGATGGCGTGGGCAATGGCTTGAAGCCTTGCGAACTCGGCCTGCTCGTCGGCGTCGAGACCGCCGCCGTAGTACTTCTTGTGGATCAACTCGCCCCGCCGGCGGTTCTGCTCCGGCCACGTTTCGGGCACGACGAAGGTCGCCCGGCCACCGTCGTAGGGCGGGACTTGAAGTTCAGGCGACCCGACAGGGTTGTTGGCGATGTTCGACATACGGTAAACCCCCTTGGCCACCATTGTACGCCTACTCCCGGCGGCCGCGGCCGATGGCATAGTACGTGAAACCGTGGCTGGCCATCGTCTTCTCGTCGTAGATGTTGCGGCCGTCGAAGATCACCGGGGTCTTTAAGAGGCGCTTCATGACCTCGAAGTCCGGGTTGCGGAACTCGGCCCACTCGGTCACGATCGCCAGGCCGTCGGCCCCTTCGAGCGCGCCGTACGGGCGGTCGCAGTAGGTGATCTTGTCGCCGTAAATCGTCTTCACGTTGGCCATCGCCTCGCTGTCGTGGACGCGGACGTGGACGCCGGCGGCCAGGAGGGCGTCGATCAGCGTGAGGGCGGGGGCCTCGCGGATGTCGTCCGTCCGGGGCTTGAAGGCGAGGCCCCAGACGGCGAGCGTCTTGCCGGCCAGGTCGTCGCCGAAGTAGTGCGACACCTTGCGGAACAGGACCTGCTTCTGGGCCTCGTTCACGTCATCGACGCTCTGCATCAGGTGCAGGTTCTGGCCGACGGCGCGGCCCATGCCCAGGATCGCGCGGATGTCCTTCGGGAAGCACGACCCGCCGTACCCGGGGCCGGGGAAGAGGAACTGGAAGCCGATCCGCTGGTCGTGGCCGATGCCGCGGCGCACGTCGTTGATGTCGGCGTTCAGCTTGTCGCAGAGGTTGGCCATCTCGTTGATGAAGCTGATCTTCGTGGCGAGCATCGCGTTGGCCGCGTACTTGGTCATCTCGCTCGACTCGGGGGACATGACCAGGAACGGCCGCTCGGTCCGCAGGAACGGGGCGTACAACTCCTTCAACACGTCGGCGACGGCCGGGTGGCGGACGCCGACGACGACGCGGTCGGGCTTCATGAAGTCCTCGATCGCCGCGCCTTCTTTGAGGAACTCGGGGTTGCTCGCGGCGTCGACGTGCGGGCAGCCGTTCTCGGCCAGGATCGCGGCCACCCGGGCGTTCGTGCCGACGGGCACCGTACTCTTGACGACGACGACCCGCGCCCCGGGGCCGGCCGGCGGGAGGCTTTTGAGCGCGGCGGCGATGGCCTTCGTCACGGCCCAGACGGCCGACAGGTCGGCGTCCCCGGCGTCGGACTGCGGGGTGCCGACGCCGATGAACGTGAGCCGCGCGCCTTGCACGGCCGCGGCCAGGTCGGTCGTGAAGGCGAGCCGGCCCTCCTTGCGGTTCTTCTGGACGAGTTCGGTCAGGCCCGGCTCGTAGATCGGGATGCCGCCGGCGTTGAGCAGGTCGATCTTCGCGGGGTTGTTATCGACGCACACCACGTCGTTGCCGCTCTCGGCGAAGCACGTCCCCGTGACGAGGCCGACGTAACCGGTACCGACGACTGCGACCTTCATGCGGGCGAACTCCGGGACGTTGTTTCGGCGAGCCAGTAGTCGAGGGTGTCCCGCAGCGTCTGCTCGAACGGGATGCGGGGTGCCCACCCGGTGGCCCGGCGGAGCTTGCCCGCGTCGGCCCGGGTGACGGCCGTGTCGGCGGTGCGGCCGGCGTCGGGCTTGCGGGTCACGGTCACGGCCAGGCCGCTGAGTTTCACCAACGTGTCGAGCACGTCCTGCATCCGCCGGGCGACGCCGGACCCGGCGTTGTACACCGCGCCCGGGGTGCCGCGCTCGATCACCAGGCGGAACGCGGCGACCACGTCGCGCACGTCGGACAGGTCGCGGGAACTGCTCAGGTCGCCGGTCTGCAGGGTCGGCTCGCGCACGCCGGCGGCGATCTCGGCGAGCTGCTTGGCGAAGTTCGGCACGGCGTAGTCGGGCGATTGCCGGGGGCCGGTCTGGTTGAACAGCCGGACGCGGACGACCGGCAGGCCGGGCGACCGGGTGACCTGGTAGCTGAGCAGGTCGGCGGCGGCCTTGCTCGCGGCGTAGGGGCTGGCCGGGCGGAGCGGGGCGTCCTCCCCGACGGCCCCGTCGGCCGAGTCGGGGTCGCCGTACACGAGGCCGGTCGAGACGAACAGGGTCCGCGGCGTCAGGCCCGACCGGGCGACGGCGTCGTACAGGCTGCGGGTCGCGGTCAGGTTGTCGTGCCAGCACCGGTCGGGTTCGCGGAACGACTTGCCGGCGTTGGCGTACCCGGCCAGGTGGAACACCCAGTCGGGCCGGAAGTCGCGGACCACCCGCTCGACCGCCGGGCCGTCGTGCAGGTCGATGGCGTGCAACTCCGCCGCCCCGGCCAGGTGCGCCCACTCGGGCGACCACGCGGCGGTGCGGCTCAGCCCGGCGAGCGCGTGGCCGCCTTCTCGGGCGAGCAACTCGGTGAGGTGCCCGCCGACGAAGCCCGTCCCGCCGGTGATCAGGATGCGCATCGCGGGCCTCAGATGCCGCGCGGCTGCTGGTCGGGCGTGGCCGACTTGGTCAGCCGTTCCATGTCCGCGTCGACCATCATTTTGACGAGTTGCGGGAAGGTCACGTCGGGCTTCCAGCCGAGTTGTTTGAGCGCCTTCTCGGGGCTGCCGATGAGCAGATCGACCTCGGCCGGGCGGACGAACGCGGGGTCGATGACGACGTACTTCTTCCAGTCCAGGCCGGCCGCGCTGAAGGCGTGCTCGACGAGACTCTCGACGGTGTACGTCTCCCCGGTGGCGATCACGTAGTCGTCCGGCGTGTCCTGCTGGAGCATCAGCCACATGGCCCGGACGTAGTCCCCGGCGAAGCCCCAGTCGCGCTTCGAGTCGAGGTTGCCGAGCCGCAGTTCTTTGGACAGGCCGAGCTTGATGCGGGCGACCCCGTCGGTCACCTTGCGGGTGACGAACTCGCGGCCGCGGCGCGGGCTTTCGTGGTTGAACAGAATCCCGCTGACGCAGTACATGTTGTACGATTCGCGATAGTTGATCGTGATCCAGTGACCGTACAGTTTCGCCACGCCGTAGGGGCTGCGCGGGTAGAACGGCGTCGATTCGGTCTGCGGCACGGCCTGGACCTTGCCGTACATTTCACTCGACGACGCCTGGTAGAAGCGGATCTTGTCCGGCCCGAGCAGGCGGATCGCTTCGAGGACGCGGGTCACGCCCATCGCCGTGAACTCGCCGGTGAGCACCGGCTGCTTCCACGAGGTCGGCACGAAGCTCTGGGCGGCGAGGTTGTACACCTCGTCGGGGTTCGACGCCTTGATCACGTCGATGATCGACAGTTGGTCGAGCAGGTCGGCCTGGTGCAGGTGAATCTTGCCGGTCAGGTGGCCGATCCGCTCGAAGCTCTCGGTCGAGGACCGGCGGACGATGCCGTGGACCTCGTAGCCCTTTTCGAGGAGGAGTTCGGCGAGGTAACTGCCGTCTTGGCCGGTAATCCCGGTAATCAATGCACGCTTCATGAACCGGGCACCTGGGGGTGAGTCGGAATCCCTTCGTCCCGGAGTTATAGCGACCCCCCGACCGGCTGCCAGGCGACTTTTTTCGCCCGCCGGCGCGAACCCCTGAGGACGATGTCGAAGGTGACCGGGGCCGCCGGCGGGAGTGTCGGGCGGGAGTGAGTTCGCGCGATTTCCCCGCTTGGGCTTGACCGGCCCCCCCTCAATTTGCCACAACAGACGGAAATCTCTCGTCCCGCCCACCCTCCACGGAAGTTGCGGACCATGGCCACGGACTCGGTCGCCGCCCCCTCGCCCGCCGCCCGGCGGTCGCACTACTGGCACCTGCCGGTGTTCCTCACGGGGGTCGTCGCCGTCGGCCTCGTCACGGCCAAGTTCCCGGTCGCCCCGGACACCCCGGCCGGCCGGTACCAGCGGAACGTCAAGGCCCTGCGGTCCGCCCTCGACGCCAAGCCGCTCGACGCGCCGGCCGTCGAGAGCCTGGCCGCGACCGTGGCCGCCGACCCCGCCGCCGACGCCGAGGCGAAGCTGCTCGCCGGCACCGCCCTGCTGGCCGTCGCCGAGCAGTCGCCGCCCCGGGACGGCCCGACCGACCCGCAAGACTCGGACGTCTGGAAGCGGGCCGCGGCCCAACTCGCGGCCGTCGAACCCGGCAGCCTGGCCGCCCCGGACGACCGCAAGCGGCTCGCCTTCCGGTCGGCCAAGGCCCAGGCCGCGCTGACCACCGGCGACGCCAAGCTGCTCGCGCTGACCCTCGCCGACGTGCCTCCGGGCGAAGAGCCGGAGGGCGAGCGGCGGCGACTGTTGGCCGAGTGCTACCTGCGGCAGACGCCGCCGGACGTGAAGCACGCGCGGGAAGAATTGCAGGCGTACCTGAGCAGTTCGGTGCGGCTCACCCCCGCCGCCGCGGCCCGCACCAAGCAGAAGCTGGCCGGGGTTTACCTGAGCCTGAACGACCCCGACAAGGCCCAGGCCAGCCTCAAGGAGATCGGCACCTCGGCCCCGGCCGACGTGCAGGCGCTGGCCAAGGTGCAACTCGGCCGGCTGGCCGCGGCCGGGAACCACTTCGCCGAAGCCGTGGCGTACTTCGAGGCCGCCCTCGCCAACCCCGCGCTGCCGGCCGCCGACCGCGAAGGCCTGACGTACGAGGCCGCGGTGAGCTACCTCGGGGCCAAGAATCCGGCCGCCGCCGTGCCGCACCTCGAAGAGATCGCCCGGGGGACCGGCCCGCTCGCGGCGAACGCCGGGGTCCGCCTCGCCCAGGTCCTGCTGGCCGACCCCGCCGGTCGCGGCCGCCGCGGTGCGGTCGTGGACGTGCTGACCGCGGCCGCGAAACTGCCGGCGCTGGCCGGGGTCGCCGACGGCCCGCCGCGCGACGAGACCCTCGCCGTCCTCAAGGACGCGCGCAGTGCCTTCGAGGAGACCATCCAGACGTGTACGAGTGAGGGCGACTTCGCGTCGGCCGTGCGGGCGGCGACGGCCTACTCGCCGATTGCTTTGTCCGGCCTGGCGACGGAGAAACGGGCCGAGGCCAACGCCGCCTGGGGCGCGAGCTTGAAGGCCGACCCGGCGCAGCAGCCGGCCGCCGCGCAGAAGTTCCAGGCCGCCGCGACCGACTTCGCCGCGCTGGCCGCGACCTTCCCCGGGGCCGCCGGCAAGGCCGACCTGTTGAAGCGGGCCGCCCAGTGCTTCCGCGCCGCGGGCGACGACAAGGCCGCCGCCGCGCTCGTCGATCAGCTCACCCGGACGCCCGGCGCGTCCGACGACGTGATCGCGTCGGCGTGGGTCGAGAAGGCCGACGGCCTGCTCGCCGGCAGCCAGTTCGACGACGGCGTCAAGGCCCTCCGGCAGGCGATGGCCCGGCCGACCCCGGCCGCCGCGACCGCCCGGGTCAAGCTCGCCGTCGCCCACATCGACCAGGCCCGCCTCAGGCTCAAGACCGCGACGACGGACGCCGCCAAGCAAGAAGTCCAGGGCATGATGCAGCTCGGCAAGGACCTCCTCGCCGCGGCCATCAACGCCCCCGGCGACGGGTCCGTCGAGAAGGACGCCCAGCAACTCGCGCTGTTCGAGATGGGCAAGCTGCACCTCAACCAGATGGACCTGAGCGAGGCCGAGACCCGGTTCCGCCAACTGCTCCAGGCCCACCCCGCCGGTGCCCAGGCCGGCTCGACGAAGCTCTACCTCGCCAGTTGCCTGCTGCTCATGGCCCGCGGCGACCACCAGGGCGGCCGGCCCCCCGCCGACGCCGACCTGAAGCTGGCCGAGGCCCGCAAAATCTTCGAGGCCCTGAGCGAATCGACTGACCCGTTCTTGCGCACGCAGGCCGACATCCGCCTGGCCAACACGACCCTCCTGCTCCGCAAGTACGACGAGATGCCGGCCCTGTGCGACAAACTGGCCAAGCGGTACGAGGGCAAGGTCGAGGAACTCATCATCCGGTCGATGCTGTACACGGCGTACCACTTCGCCGACCGCGTCGAACCGGCCGCCGGCGTCCGCGTGCAGATGCAAGAACTGTTCAACAAGCTGCCCGACGGCGCGTTCGCCGGCGGGGCCGACGAGTACACACGCGAGTACTGGCAGCGCGAGTGGTTCGCCCCGCTGAAGAGCAAGTAGTCGAGCGGACTTCGAGTTGAGTGCCGCCCTGCGAATCAGGCCGAGGGTTTGTAGGCTCCGCCGCAGGCGACTCTTGTTAGCCCGACGCGCTAGCGAGGGTGGACCGGTCGAGGGCAAGGTTGAATGACGTTGACGGTACGGCCCACGACCCCGAACACTCCCCTCGACCGCTCGACCCTCGCTAGCGCGTCGGGCTAACGCGCCTGCGGCGGAGCCGAAAACCATGTCGAAGCCCGGGGATCGACGACACGCTCCGACGACTCGAAATCCGCTCTCGCCGGCGGGCGCGCGTCAAGGCTTGGCGAAGATGACGATGTCCTGGAAGTCCGTGGATTGTTCTCTCCCGCACCAACTGCCGGGTCGGGTTGCCGCGACCGACAGTCCGGCGTCCGCTGCGGCCCGCCGGACGAACGACTCGTCCAGGGCCAGGCACGCCTCCGGGATCGCCGGATTCGTGACCCACGCCGGGCCGTCGAACGGGCGGAAGTGGACCGACCCGCGGCCGGCCGCGCCGAGGGCTTCCGACTCGGCGGTCATCAGGAAGAACGTGGCCAGGCACCGGCCGCCCGGCCGCAACACCCGGCCGAGTTCGGACAGGTAGTGGGCGGCGTCGGCCGGCATCAGGTGCGTGAAGACGGACGTCAAGAAGGCAAACCCGAACTCTCCGTCCGGGTACGGGAACCGAAACTGGTCGCCGGCCAACTGGCCCCGCGGGTTGTACTCGCGGTTGAACACGTCGGCGTGTTGGAAGCCGAAGTTCGGGTACCGCGGCGTGATGGCCGAACGGCACCAGGCCACGTTCGCGCGGAGAATGTCGAACCCCTCGTACCGGCCCGGCGGGCGGAGGTAGCGGGTCAACGGCAGGGCCATTCGGCCGATCCCGCACCCGACGTCGAGGACCGCTTCCGTCGGCTCCAGCCCGGCCAGTTCGCGGAAGTACCGGAGGTAGGTTTCGCCCACGTCCAGACTGCTGCCGATGCCGTGGACCAGTTTGCGCGGTGGGACGAGCGGGTTCCGCCGGCCGAGGACCCAGTCGAGGCCGTCTTGCACGTCGAACACCGCCGCCCGAATGGGGCCGGTGCGCAGGACCCAGCGCCGGCCGGCGTGTAGCCACGCGCGGGGCCGGTCGGGCAACCGGTCCTTGATTCGTCGCGCGAGCTCGGTCACGGTGAGACCTCTGCCGGGTGTCGGAGCGTCAGTATACCCCCGACCCGGCCGGGGCCATCCCAAGTCGATCTCGGCTTGGCCTTCTGCAACCCCGGTCGCGGGCGTAAATTGACGGCATGTTCTCCCCCGCCCCCCCGCCGCACTACCGCGACCCCCTGACCATCGGCGGCGTCCGCCTCGCGTCGCGGTTCACCCTGGCCCCGCTGGCCGGGTACACCAACTACCCGTTCCGCCGGAGCGTCCGCGCGATCGGCGGGGTCGGCCTGTGTACGACCGACCTGGTCAACGCCCGGGCCATCCTTGAAGGCTCTGCGAAGACGATGGACCTGCTCGCCACCGGGCCGGACGACCGCCCCCTGTCGGTACAAATCTTCGGCGGCAACGCGGGCGAAATGGCCGACGCGGCGAAGTGGCTGCGCGACTACGGGGCGACCCTCATCGACATCAACATGGGCTGCCCGGTCCGCAAGGTCGTCAGCGTCGGCGGCGGGTCGGCCATGATGTGCGACACCACCGGGGCGACCGTCCGGCTCGTCGAGCAGGTCGTCCGCGCGACCGCCCTGCCGGTGACCGTGAAGATGCGCCTCGGGTGGGACGACGACCACCTGACCGCCCCGCACTTCGCCCGCGAGTTCGAGGCCGTCGGCGTGGCCGGGTTGACCATCCACGGGCGGACCCGCGAGCAGGGGTTCACCGGGGCCGTCAACCGGGCCGGCATCCGCGCCGTCGTCGAGGCCGTCGAGCGCATCCCCGTCTTCGGCAACGGCGACGTGCTCAGCATCGCCGACGCCGAGTCGATGATCCGGGACACCGGGTGCGACGGCCTGGCCATCGGCCGCGGGGCGCTGGCCAACCCGTGGTGCTTCGCGCAACTCGACGCCTGGGTCCGGACCGGCGACCCCGGCCCCCGCGCGACCTACGCCGAGCGCCTCGACTTCATGCGGCTGCACCTCGTCCGGCTGATCGACTGGAAGCGCGAGGACCGGTTCGGGTGCGTCAACTTCCGCAAGGTGGCCGCGTGGTACGGCAAGGCCCTGCGCGTGAGCAAGGCGGACAAGCACGCCCTGACGCAGTTAAGTTCCCTGGCCGAGTTCGACGGGATGGCGGCCCGGTGGCGCGATTCCGGCCCGCCCCCCGGGTGGACCGACTGGGACGCCCACGAGGCCCAAATCGCCGTCCCCGCCGGACCAAACGCGCACTGGTAACC
>JANYHV010000038.1 GCA_025362195.1 Fimbriiglobus sp.
GCATGACGAGGTTGGCCTGGACGAAGCCCAGCGCCAGCCCCGGCGTCGGCCCCGTCAGCGCCCCCTCGCGGCACGCCTTGCGAACGTTGGCACCCGTCATGGCAGCTCCAGAATCTCGCGGATGCGCAACAGCGGCGCGGCGTACACGTCCCACGGCAAGCCATCGACGGTCGCTTCTTGGCGGCCGGTGACGCCATCGACGAGTGGGCCGTACTTAACCATGACTCGCAGCACAGGCAAGTCTGCATCAGTTGCGAACAACTCGACGCTTCCGCTCGGGAGACCGCGGAGGAGTGCCACGCCCGCGGCCAAACCGTAAGCGCCCCAATTGCTCACCCCAGCCACGATAAGGTAGTCGGTGACGGTCTGGCAATGGACGGCAGCCCCGTTCGATACGTTCGACACAATCACCTCGGCAGTGATCTTACCCATGCCGATCTCATTGCCGCCGTCGCCGATGCCGATGGTAACAACGTCACCCGACTGGTCGATTTCGTAGAGCGAATGAACCTTTTCGTGGTGTTCCGTGATGTCACGGCCACGCATCGTGCGAAATGTGCCGTCGGTGGTCGGCCCCGGACGCTCGATGGCAACGAGGTGGGTGAAACGCGTACCGCAGTCGCCGTACCCGACGATTCGCTCGATAGTGGGCTCCCCGCGGATCTGAAAGGCGATGCCGAGGTGTCGCAACACACTTGTCAGGTGAAGCGTACCGAGGGGACCGTCCGTCTCGAATCCGGGTGGGTCGGCGCTCGGTATGTAGAAGCCTGTGTAAATACGCACCACCGGGGCAGGGTGTTCCGCGATACTCCGGCACGCCGCCTGGAACTGACCCGCTGTCGCGGTGAAGAGGTTGTCGTGCGGGTCGCGGGCGAGGCCGCGGTTGCCGGGGTCGGTCTGCACGGCGGCCAGGATCGCGGCCAGCTTCTCGTCGATCGTCACTACCGCACCCCCGTGAGCAAGTGGGCGAACGGGCCGCGCCAGTGGCGGGGGATGTCGGCGGTCAGTGTGATCGGCTCGGTTGTTGTGGGGTGCAGGAAGCTCAACGAGCGGGCGTGCAGGGCGATGGCGTTGCCGAGGCGGTGGGGGCTGCCGTACTTCGCGTCGCCGACGATCGGGTAGCCGCGCGAGGCGAGTTGAACGCGGAGTTGGTGCTTGCGGCCGGTCAGCGGGCGGAGTTCGAGCAGGCGGCGCTTGCCGTGGCTCGCCTTGACGGCGTAGTGCAGGCGGGCGTGCTTGGCGTCGGGGGCGTCCTCCTCGACGACGCGCACGAGGTGGGCATCGTCGTCGTGCCAGAGCCAGTCTTCGAGCGTGCCCATGTCGGCGATGCCGTTGCCGCCGACTTCGACCACGGCGTAGTAGACCTTCTCGACGGCCCCCTCGCGGAACTGCTCGCTGAGCCGCGCCGCCGCCTTGCTGGTGCGGGCGAACAGCAGGCAGCCGCTCGTCGATTTGTCGAGCCGGTGGACGACCCCGAGGAAGACGTTGCCGGGCTTGTCGTACTTCTCCTTGAGGTAGGCCTTCGCCACGAGGTCCATCGTCTGGTCGCCGCCGTCGAAGTGCGCGCTCGGCCAACCGCTCGGCTTGTTTAGGCCGAGGAGGTGGTTGTCCTCGAACAGCACGTCCAGAACGTCGGCGAACAGCACGGCAAGCCCTCCGGACGCTATAGTATCCGGTGCTACCGGACGCGCTCAGGGGGATTCATGAAGACCGCCACGAAGGTCGCCGTTAAGGTCGCAGTGTTGGGCGGCTCCGGGTACACCGCCCTCGAACTCTTGAAGATTCTGCTGCGCCACCCGCACGCCGAGATCGTCGCCATCACGTCCCGCGACGCGCAGCCGATCAGTGACGCCCACCCGTCGCTGTTCCGCCGGCTCGACCTGCGCACCGAGCCGTTCGACGCCGACAGGTTAAAGGCGAAGGGCGTCGAAGTCGCCTTCGGCTGCCTGCCGCACGGGGCGAGTGCCGAGGCCGTCGCCCCGCTGCTGACCTGCGGCATCCGCGTCATCGACCTGAGTGCCGACTACCGTCTGCGCGACGCGGCCGTTCACGCCAAGTGGTACGGTGAACCGCACCACGACCCCGTGAACTTGAAGCACGCCGTCTACGGGCTGCCGGAGCTGCACGCCGACGCCATCCGCACGGCGCGACTCGTGGCGAACCCCGGGTGTTACCCGCAGACGGGGATTCTCGGCCTGGCCCCGCTCGTCCACCACAAGCTGATCGACTTGCGGGACATCATCGTCAACAGTTGCAGCGGGGTGAGCGGGGCCGGCCGCACGCCGAAACTCGCGGCGCACTTCCCGGAGTGCAACGAGAGCGTCGTCGCCTACGCCGTCGGCACCCACCGGCACACGCCGGAGATCGAGCAGAGCCTGAGCGACATCGCCGGCGTGCCGGTGGAAGTGATCTTCACGCCGCACCTGGTGCCGATGGACCGCGGCATCCATTCGACGATCTACGCCACGCCGACGCGGCCCGTCACCGACGCCGAGTTGACGCAACTCTACCGCGACTACTACGAACGCGCCCCGTTCGTCCGCGTCCGCACAAGCCCGCCGGCGACCAAGGACACGGCGCACACCAACTTCCTCGACCTGTGCGTGAAGAGGGTGCGCGGCAAGGTGATCGTGCTGGCCGCCGAGGACAACCTGGTCCGCGGCGCGAGCGGGGTCGCCGTGCAGAACTTCAACCTGATGTTCGGCCACGACGAAACCGCCGGGCTGCTGTGAGGGGACGGCGATGGAGGAGCGCGAAGCCTTGCTGCGCGGGGTGTTCCTGAACCCCGCCGACCCGCTGCCGAAACTCGTCTTCGCGGACTTCGTCGAAGAGCGTGGCGAGGAGGCGTGGGCCGAAGTGTTACGCCTCGATTGCGAGTGGGCTTCACTGCCACCCACCGACGTGTCGGGGCGCGGGGCGATCCTGGCCGAGAAATTCAACCGCATCCGCGCCGGCAACATCCGACACGCGGGCTGCTACAGCGGCTTCCGCGAGTGCTCGGTGATCGAGGCCCCGGCCGACCTGCTCATGGACTTCGACAAGTTCCGCCGGGTCAGCGTGACGGACCACCCCGAGTGGTTCGGGGCGCGCGAACTCAAGGTGACTCACGGGCCGCTGACGACCCGCGAACCGCTCGTCACGATCCTGACCGCCCCGGCGACGCAGAACGTGACCCACTTCGATTTCAGCGGAGTCATCGTCGATCTGCCGGCCGACGAGCCGAATCAGGGCGACGAAACGCTGGCCTTCTACGACATGCAGCGGCACCCGCTCATCACGTCGAAAATGGTCGAGGCATTCGTGCGCATGCGCGAGTGCCGCCGCGTCATTCGGCTCGACCTCCGCAACAACGGCATGGGCAACGACGCCGTCCGGGCCATCATCGCGTCTCCGCACTTGCAACGGCTGAAGTACCTACTGCTCCAAGAGGGCAACGACTTCAACGGCCGAACGTGGGGCCTTGTGCAGGAGCGGTACGGCGAGGAGGTCGTGTACTGATGACGGACGACGAACTCCTCCGCGCGGCGATCGTCGCGCGGCCCGATGAAGACTTGCCCCGGCTCGTCTACGCCGACTTCCTGCAAGAAGCCGGGCAGGACGACCGCGCCGAGCTGATCCGCGTCCAGTGCGCCCTCGAACGCCTGCCGCCCACCGACCCCGAACGCCCCGAGTTGACGCGCCGCGAGGCCGAGTTGCTGGCCGCGAATATGCCCGTGTGGCGCATCGCCGGGCTGACGGGGCCGCAAACGTTTCGCCGCGGCATGATCGAGTCGGTCGAGACGACGGCCGAGGCGCTGGTGCGGGCCGACCCCGAGGTCTTGCGGCTGTCCCCTGTGCGGCACCTGCGGCTCGTCAACGCCGACCGCTGGACGGCCGACCTGGCGAACCTGCCGCTCTGGCGACGGCTGCAATCGCTGTCGCTAAACAACAACAACTTCGGCTCAGGCAACCGCATGTCGCTGCTCGACGCCGCCGACATGCCGGAGTTGCGGTCGCTGAGCCTGCGCAACAACCGCCTCTGGCCCGAAGCGGTGATGCAGCTCGCCGAGACGCGTGTCGCCGGACAGTTAACGCGGCTCGACCTGAGCGGCAACCCCGTCGGCGACGAGGGCGTTGCGACGCTGGCGCGTGAGCCGGTGTTCACAGGATTGCGTGAACTGATTCTGCGCTCCGATGAGTTGCAGGAGCCGGACTGCGTCAGCGCAGCCGGGGCCGAATCGATTGCCGAGTCGCAGACGTTGACCTCGCTGGAGGTGCTGAACTTTGACTCGCACTACTTGGGCGACGCCGGGTTGATCCACCTCGCCTTCTCGCCGAATGCGGAGCAATTGATTGAGCTCGACCTATCATTCAACGACGTTGGTTCAAGCGGCGGGGGCGTCTACCGAGACTTTGTCGTGACGAGTCACTTCGGACAGTTGAGGCGTCTCAACCTCGCGGGGAACGCCCTCTCAGACAATGATGCTTTTAATCTGGCTCACTGGGCCAACGCTGCCAAGATGCAGTGGATCGACCTCCGGCAGATCAACCTCGACCGTGAAGTTCGGGCACGCCTCGAAGCCTCGCCGCACGCCGCGAAGTTCCTGCTCGACGACCCCGCCGCGGAGTACGCATGATCGCGCTCGCCTGCCTGCTGCTCTTCGCCGAGACGCCGTTGACGCTGACGGCGACCGACGACAAGCCGCCGGCCGTGTCTGCGGAGCTGGGGAAGTCGCTCGACGCCAAGGGGCTGCGAGTGAGCGTTGGCGATGACACGTCGATGACCTTCTGGTTCCGCACGACCCTGCCGGCGACGGCGACGGCCGCGCAAGTCCGCAACGGGCTGACCTACCGCGAACTCACCGAAGGTAGCTTCGTCGGCGTCGTCAGTTTTGCGAAGCCGTTCACCGACTACCGCAAGCAGGAGATCGCCGCCGGCGACTACACTCTGCGGCTCGGCGTGCAGCCCGACATCGGCGACCACGCCGGCACCGCCCCGCACCCCGACTTCCTCATACTGCTGCCGCTCGCCGACGACGCGACCCTCGACCCGCTCGACGGCAAGACGCTGCGGAAGTTGAGCGCGAAGGCGGCCGGTGGCGACCACCCCGGCGTCATGCTGCTCTTCCCGCAGTCGGCGAAACCGGCGGACGCCAAGCTGGTGTCGAAGCCCGGCGGGGTCAGCGTGCTCACGTTCACCCGCAACCTGACGACCGACGACGGCCCGGCGACACTCGGGTTCGCGGTGACCGTGCGCGGCCACAGCGCGAGCCGGTGATTTGCGGCCCGCTTGCGCTCACTCTTTTTGCGCCCCCTGGGCCGTGAGCGACGGGCTGCGCAAAAAGGTCGCGTCGTCGTTCGGGTTGGGCAGCTTCAAGGGGTCGGGGGCGAGGACGACGGCGTCGGTTGGGACGGGGCCTTCGGCGGTCGCGGCGTCCCGGGCGTTGCCGGCCGATTTCAACCCGGGGGGCCGCGTCGGCAGTCCCGACAGGACGACTTTGACCGCCGCGAAGTAATTCCTCTCGACGATCAATTCTTGCTTCGGGCCGGTGAGGGCGTGTTCGCAGGTGACCCCCGCCGCGCCAGCCGCGACGATCGTGTTGTGGACGATTTTCACGTCGAACGGCCGGTCGGCCGCGAGTTTGCCGGAGAGCAGGACGCCGGTGTCGCAGTTCCAGACGCGGTTGTTGCGGACCTCCAGTTCGACGGCCTGGCCCTGGACATCGATGCCGGCGGTCGCCGGGCCTTCGAAGCGGTTGCCGACGAGCCGGGTGAAACTCGCCCCGGACAGCAGGACGACGCCGGCCTCGTACCGGCCGGCCGTCGCCACGCGGCAGCCCCGGACGACGGCCGGGCGGGCCGCGTCCGCGCCGAGTTGCTGGAGGCGGAAGCCCGACACGCGCGGGTTCAAGACGGTCACGTTCTCGATCGTCAGCCCGGGCGAGTCGAAGTTGACGGCGACGCCCGTTTCCCCGACGCCGCGCAGGTCGATGACCAGGTCGCGGACGGTGACGCCTGCGACGTAGCTGAATTCGAGCGCCGGGCCGTTGGCCTTGCCGGCGTACCGCGGCGTCCAGCGGACCGGGCCGACGCCCGGGCCGGGCTGAATTTTCAGCCCGCGCTTCGCTCCCTTGCCGGCGTCCGATAGCCGGACCGGCGGGTCGTCGATGGCCGCGTCCAGGATCACCACGGTGTCGTCCGGCCGCGCCCGGTCGATGGCCCCGGCGAGGGTCGTCAGGGTGCGGTCGGCGTCCGGCCCCGGCCCGGACTTCTTGACGTACCAGGTCCGCGCCGCGTCGGCCGAGTTCGCGTCCGGCCGGCCACTGAACACGGCGAAGTACAGCGCGACCGCGGCGACGGAGACCGCCGCGAGTAGCCCGACGCCGGCGAGCACGCGGACGCGCTTTTTGTCCCGGGGCGGCTTCGGGACGAGTGGCGTGGTCGGCTTGGCGATCCGGCCGGACGGCGGGCGAATTTGAATCGACTCGGACGAGGTGAAACCCTCCCACGCCGCGTTCGGCGTCACCTCCGGGGTCTCGGCGGGGGAGGGCGTTGCCGCGACGTTGGGCAGTGCCAACCCCGAGTTCGGCGTGGACCCGGCCGGGACGGGACTATAACTCGACCCCGACTGGCCGGGCCGCGAGACGAGCGTGTCCTGGCCCATCGCCTGCACCCGGGCGACGATCCGCGACGTGATCGGCCCGCCGGTCCCTTTGGCGGCCCGGGACAGCGTCGGCAACTCGTCCGCCGCCGGCGCGGCGATGGGCGATTGCACCCACGGCGTGAGGGCTTCCATCACCTCGTCGGGCCGCTGGTAGCGGACGGCCACGTCCTTGGCCATCATCTTGGCGACGACGGCCTGCAACTCCGCCGGCACGTCCTGGCGGAACTTGCTCAACGGGGCCGGCTCGCGCTGCTGGTGCCAGAGCAGTTTTTGCGCGATGCTCCCGGTCGGGAAGGGGGCGCTGCCGGTGAGCAGGTAGTAGAAGGTGCCGCCGAGCGAGTAAATGTCGGCCCGGATGTCCACGCCGTGGCTGTCGATGGCCTGTTCGGGGGCGAGGTAGTCGGCCGTGCCGAGGATGTTCTCGTCGTACTTCTGCGTCAGCGAGTCGGTGTCGTCCTCGAAGAACTTGGCCAGGCCCATGTCGAGGATTTTGACGGTCCCGGTGCGGTCCACGAGGACGTTGCCCGGCTTGATGTCCCGGTGGACGAGCCCCATTTCGAGCGAGTGCTGCAAGCCGATGCAGGCGGCGTAGACGTAGTGACACGCCCGCACGATGTCGAGCGGCCCGGACTTGCGGACGAGGTCCTGGAAGTTGACCCCGTCCACGTGCTCCATGACCAGGAAGTGCAGGTCGTTGTCCTGGTCGATGTCGTAAGCGCGGACGATGTTGGGGTGATCGACGGCCGCGACCGCGCGGGCCTCGCGGTAGAAGCGTTCGAGGGACGCGGGGTTCTTCGCCTGCGACGCCGGGAGCACCTTGATGGCGACCCGGCGGCGCATCAGTTTGTGCTCGCACAGGAATACCTGGCCCATGCCGCCGGCCCCGAGGCGTTCGAGCACCTTGTACTTGCCGATGAAGAAGCGGCGGAACCGGCCCTGCAGAATCTGCTCGGCCTGGAAGTGCGTCAGCAGCCCGTCGCGGATGAGGAGGTCGGCCATCTCGGCCGGCGTCGGCGGGGCTTCCCCGTCGGCGGCGTACCGCTGCGTCTGGGCCGTCAGCTTGACCTCGTCGGTGACGCCGCTGCGGCGGACGAAGTCGAGGAACTCGGGCACGGTCGCGGGGGCCGGCATCTCAATAAGCTCCGGGGAGACGGCCAGGCTCGAACGGCTTGGAGACCTGTCCCCCTAACATACGTCGTCCCCGCGTCCCCGGGCAATTCTCTTTCTCACCACGACTTCAATCCGACTGCGAACGACCGGCGAGTGCCGCGCGCCGCGACCCGGCGAATCGTCACATCCGGGAAAACTTCTCAAGTCCCCCCGGCGGGCGGGCCGATCAATACCGACGTCCGCCCGTCGCGCTCGGCACGGCCGTCGCCCGCGGCGGACTTGGGGGTGGTGAGATGACCGAAGCGCAAACGCTGTTGCACCGGATTTCGACCTTCCGCGAACGGCTGGAACACGGTCCCGCCGGCGGGTCGTCGCTGGTGCCGATGGGCCAGGCGATCGAGGGCAACAAGTTCCCCGCCGCCGGGGTGGCCCGGCAACTCGCGGCGCACCCGGAACTGCTGAGTCGGACCCTCCGCGTCCTCGCCGAGTCCCCCCAATCCCCGCCCAGCGCCCCGACCCCACTGACGGCCCGCGCCCGCAAGCTGCTGGAGGATGCCCGCGGACTGGTCGCCCGCCAACGGTCGCTCGCCGACGCGCCGATGCCCGACGGCATGGCCGCGTACCACCGGGCCACGGTCGCCATGACCGACGCCGCGTTGAAAATGGCCCAGGCCCTCCCGGCGTCGGCCGAAGCGCAACTGCGAGTCTGCCACGGCCTCGAAACGATCCTCGGCGGCGTCCGCGACCGCTTGAGTACGCTACAAATCGCCGTCGCCGGGCGGTCGCGCGACGCGGCCCGCACCGACGGCCTGGCCCGCCGCCTGTCCGACCTGGCCGCGCTGCGGGTCGTCGATTCCGACTGGTTCGCCGACCTCGCCGAGCAACTCCTCGACGAAGCCCGGCAGGGGGCACCGCTCCGCTTCCTGGCGGCCGACGCCGGGGCGTCCGTAGCGAATCGCGTCGCGGTCCACGCGCTCACCGTCGCGGCGGTCGTCGCCCGGGTGGCGACGCACGACTTCGAGTGGTCGGCGCGGCCGCTGACCCCGGTCGTGGCTGCACTCTTGATGGACGTCGGCATGGTGAGCCTGCCGGCGGAAGTGCTCTCCCGAAATGGGGAGTTGAGCGCCGCCGACCGCCGCGCCGTCGAAGTCCACCCGGCCGCCGGGGCGCGGCTCATCGCCGGCTTCGCCCCGGACATGAAGGAGACGGCCGACGCCGTCGCCGCGCACCACGAGCGGCCCAACGGCACCGGCTACCCGGCCGGGCTGACCGACGAGCGGACGCCGACGCTGGCCAAGCTGCTCAATGTCTGTGACGCTTACGCCGCGCGGTGCTCGGCCCGCCCGCACCGGCCGGCCCAGGACCCGCGCTCCGCGCTGATGGAAACGCTGGCCGCCGCGGAACTCGGTCACCACGACCGCGAGTGCGCGGAACTGCTCACGGTGTTGGGCGTCTACCCGGTCGGCACGGTGGTCGAACTGGCCGACGGCCGGGTCGCCGTCGTCGCCGCGAACCACCCGCACCGGGCCAACTTCCGCGCCGCCTCGCGGCCCGTTCTCGCGGTCCTGACCGACCTCGCCGGCCGGGTCGCCCCGCGGCCCGAGTTCCTCGACTTGGCGGCGACCGATCGCGGCAGCATCGCCCGCACGCTGCCCCGCGCGGAGACCTCGGCGACGCTCGGCGCGGACTACCCCGAGTACGCGGATTAAAGATCGGCCGGGCGGCGGCGAATACGCAGAGATCGACCCGCCGGTGCGCCCCCCGAGACCCGCCATGCTGAGCTACTTGAGTGCGACCCGGCACCCGTGGGCGAGTCTGGTCTTCCTGCTCCCGTGGGTCATCGTGTACGAGGGCGGCGTCCTCGTGATGAGCACCGGCCAGTCGGCGTCGGTGCGCGGCGGGGCGGACGAGTGGTTGCGCCTCGGGCTGGCCCAGTACGGCCTCGGGCAAGTCTGGATCGCCCCGCTCATTCTCGTCGGCGTACTGTTGGGCTGGAGCGTCTTGAAGTGGGGGGAGCGGCCGCGCGAGCCGGTCGCCGTCGCCTTCGGCATGATGCTCGAAAGCGTCATCTTCGCCGCGGCCCTGTGGGCGATCGCCCGGAACTTCGTGCCGCTGCTCCAGGAGTGGGGCGTGCCGACGGCGAGCATCCAGTTCAACGCCTCGGCCGGGGAAGTGATCCGCTACCTCGGCGCGGGCATCTACGAAGAAGTCCTGTTCCGCCTCGGCCTGTTCACCGGGCTTTACCTGCTCTTGCGGGTCGCCCTGCTCCCCTCGCTCGTGGCGATGGTCCTCGCGGCCGTCTTCGCGGCGTTGGCGTTCGCGGCCGCGCACCACCTCGGGCCGCACGGCGAATCGATGGTCACCGTCCGCTTCCTGTTCCGCGTCACGGCCGGCCTGTTCTTCACGCTGCTCTACGTGCTGCGCGGGTTCGGCGTCGCGGTCGGTGCCCACGCCCTGTACGACATCCTCGCCGGCGTCTCGGTGGAGTGAGTGTTCTAATACCGGGTATCGGGTATCGGGTGTCAGGTGTCGGGTGTCGCAGACTTACGCATCGTCGTGGATCGCGCATCGCGGACCATCAGCAACATCGTTCGGTTGTCTGCGACACCCGAAACCCGACACCCGAAACCCGATGGGCGTTAGAGCAGACTTCCCGTCGGTGTCGAGGTCTCAATTGGGGGGGCGTAGGCCGGGTACGCACAAGGGGCACCCCTACATTCAGAACGCACTGTAGGGGTGCCCCTTGTGCGTACCCGGCCTACGCCCCCCCAATTGAGACCTCGACACCGACGGGAAGTCTGCTCTAACGCCCATCGGGTTTCGGGTGTCGGGTTTCGGGTGTCGCAG
>JANYHV010000267.1 GCA_025362195.1 Fimbriiglobus sp.
GTCGGGCCGAGTGGCTCGGGGAAGAGTACGTTCGCCCGGCGGCACTTCTTGCCGACCGAGGTCGTGTCGTCGGACTACTGCCGCGGGGTCGTCAGCGACGACGAATCCGACCAGACGGCCACGAACGCCGCGTTCGAGGTGCTGCACTTCATCGCGGCCAAGCGGCTCCAGGCCGGCCGGCTGACGGTCATCGACGCGACCAACGTCCAGCCCGAGCCGCGTCGCCAACTGATCGAGCTGGCCCGGCGCTACCACGTCTTGCCGGTCGTGGTCGTGCTGAACGTGCCGGAGGCGGTGTGCCACGAGCGGAACGCGGCGCGGCCGGACCGCGCGTTCGGACCGCACGTCGTCCGCAACCAGGTCCGCGCCCTGCGGCAGTCGCTGCGATCGCTGGAGAAGGAGGGCTTCCGCAACGTTCACGTCTTGAACTCGCCCGCCGAGATCGACGCGGTGACGGTCGAACGCCAGCCGCTCTGGACCGACAAGCGCGGCGACCCCGGCCCGTTCGACATCGTCGGCGACGTCCACGGCTGTACGGACGAACTGCTCGAACTGCTGGCGACGCTCGGGTACGTTCCGCGGACGCTCCCGACGGCCGACCCCGTCTGGGGTGACTTCACCCTCGCCCATCCCGACGGCCGCCGGGTCATCTTCGTCGGCGACCTCGTGGACCGCGGGCCGCGGTCGATCGACGCGGTCAAGCTCGCGCACAACATGATCGCCGGGGGGTCGGCGCTGGCGGTGCCGGGCAACCACGACGTGAAGTTGGCCAAGAAGCTGCGCGGCCGGGACGTGACCGTCGGCCACGGCTTGGCCGGCACGGTCGCCGAGTTCGCCGCCCTGCCCGACGACACGCGCGGGGCCACCGAGCGGGCCGTCGCCGACTTCCTCGACGGGTTGATCAGCCATTACGTGCTCGACGGCGGGGCGCTCGTCGTCGCCCACGCCGGGCTGCGCGAGGCCTTGCACAACCGGTCGTCGCGCACCGTCCGCGACCTGTGCCTGTACGGCGAGACGACGGGCGAGACCGACGCCGACGGCTTCCCCGTGCGGACCGACTGGGCGGCGAACTACCGCGGCCGGGCGGCCGTCGTCTCCGGGCACACGGTCGTGGCCGAGGCCGAGTGGGTGAACAACACCATCGACATCGACACCGGGTGCGCGTTCGGCGGCAAGCTGACGGCCCTGCGGTGGCCCGAGCGCGAGCTGGTCAGCGTGCCGGCGCGGCGGGAGTACTTCGCCCCCAAGAAGCCGTTCCTGGTGCCCAAGCCGGCCCTCACTTCGCAACAGTCGGAGGACCGCGTGCTCGACGCCGCGGACGTGACCGGCAAGCGGCGGATCGAGACCCGGCTGCGCGGGGCGGTGACGATCCGCGAGGAGCAGGCGGCGGCGGCACTCGAAACCCTGAGCCGCTTCTCGGCCGACCCGCGGTGGCTCATCTACCTGCCGCCGACGATGTCCCCGCCGGAGACGGCCCCCGGCGTTGAGGGCGAGCCGGGGTTGTTGGAACACCCGCGCGAGGCGCTGGCGTACTTCCGGTCGCAGGGGGTGACGACGGTCGTCGCCGAGGAGAAGCACATGGGGTCGCGGGCGGTCGTGATCGCCTGCCGGGACGGCGACGCGGCCCGCGACCGGTTCGGCGTCGAGACCGGCGAGTGCGGTACGATCCTGACGCGGACCGGCCGCCGCTTTTTCAACGATGTCGCCCTCGAAGCGGCCTTCCTGGCGCGGGTGCGGGCCGCGTTGACGGCCTGCGACTTCTGGGCGCGGCACGCCACGACCTGGGCGTGCCTCGACTGCGAGTTGATGCCGTGGTCGGCCAAGGCGGCGGAACTCCTCAAGACGCAGTACGCCGCCACCGGGGTCGCCGCGACGACGGCCTTGACCGCGACTGTGGCGACGCTCGAACGCGCCGTCGCCCGCCTCCCGGAGGGGGCGCGGGCCGACGGGCAGCGCCTGCTCGACGCCGGCCGGGAGCGGCGCGACAACGCCGCCCGGTTCGTCGCCGCGTACCGCAAGTACTGCCGGCCGGTCGTCACTCTCGACGACTACAAGCTCGCCCCGTTCCACCTGCTCGCGGTGGAAGGCCAAGTCTACGCCGACAAGCCGCACCCGTGGCACCTGGCCGAGCTGGCGACCGTCTGCGCCGCCGACCCCGGGGTGCTGCTGGCGACCGCGTCGCGGACCGTCGATCTGGCCGACCCGGCGAGCGAAGCCGCGGCCGTCGCCTGGTGGGAGGAGTTGACGGCGGCCGGCGGCGAGGGGGCGGTGTTCAAGCCCCTCGACTTCACGGTCCTGGGGCCGAAGGGGCTGGTCCAACCGGCCGTGAAGTGCCGCGGCCGGGAGTACCTGCGCATCATCTACGGCCCCGACTACACCGTACCCGCCAACCTCGCCCGCCTGCGGAAGCGGGCCGTCGCCCGCAAGCGCGCCCTGGCCGCGACCGAGTACGCCCTGGGCGTCGAAGGCCTGGAACGCTTCGCCCGCCGCGAGCCGCTCCGCCGCGTCCACGAGTGCGCCTTCGGCGTGCTGGCCCTGGAAAGCGAACCGATCGACCCGCGGCTGTAACCCCCGGCGGGCGGCGGTGCGTCGGCCCGCTGGTCCCGCCCGGAATGCGCGTGACTTCCCCACGGCGTGCGTCGGCAACTTCGCCCCGGGCAGCATCCCCCCATTCCGGGCGGGACCGGCGGGCTGACGCCACGCCGCTCGCCGGGAATCTCGACCTCCAGTCGCTCACTCTTATGGCGCGCCGGTCATCGGCCCTTGAGCATTTCCCGGGCGGCGTTCATGCCGGCCGCGCCCATGACGCCGCCGCCGGGGTGGGCGGCCGCGCCGCACAGGTACAGGCCCTTGACCGGGGTGCGGTAGTTCGCGTACCCGGCCGCCGGCCGCAGGCTGAACATGCTCGACAGGGACATCGTCCCTTGCATGATGTTCCCGCCGGTCAGGCCCCACAGGCGTTCCATGTCCGGGGGCGGGATCACCTGCCGGTCGATCACGCTCGCCTTGAACCCGGGGGCGTATTCGTCGAGCACGTCGAAGCACCGGTCGGCGAACTTGTCCTTCTCGACGGCCCACGTCGTGCCGGTCAGGGCGTACGGCGCGTACTGCACGAACATGCTCAGGATGTGCTTGCCCGGCGGGGCGAGGGTCGGGTCGAGGGCCGTGGCCATCGTGCACTCGAGCATCGGGTTCCGCGCCCACCGGCCGGCCCGGGCGTCCTCGTAGCCGCGCTCGATGTAGTCCATCGACGGGCAGACGTGCATGGTCCCGTGGTGCTGCGGGCCGACGCCGGTCGGGCCGGTGTTCGGCAGCGCCTTGAAGTTCGGCGGGCCGGTCAGGCAGGCGTTGATCTTGACCGTCGCCGACGAGTAGTCGATGCGGTTGACCGCGGCGCGGAACTCGGCCGGCAGGTCGGCCGCGTCGGTCAGCGTGTTGAAGGTGACGTTGGCGTCCGCGCACGAGGCGATCTGGCGGGCGTGGACCTCGGTCCCGTCTTCCAGGGCGACCCCGTACGCCCGGCCGGCGCGGACGAGGATTTTACCGACCGGCGCGTTCGTGCGGATCACCGCCCCGTGCTTGCGCGCCGCGGCGGCGATGCTCTCGGACACGTTGCCCATGCCGCCCTTGACGTACCCCCAGACACCGCGGACGCCGTTGCACTCGCCCATGACGTGGTGGAACAGGACGTATGCGGTGCCCGGTTGGCTGGGCGAGGCGTAGGCCCCGATGACCGCGTCCGTGGCGAGGGTCGCCTTCAACTCGTCGGACTCGAACCAGCGGTCGAGGATCGGCCGGGCCGCGCCGGTGAGGATCTCGATGGCCTCGGACCCGACTTCCCGACCGAGGCCGCGGAACTTCCAGCCGATCTTGGCGAGTTTGAGCAGGTCGCCGACGCCGCCCCACGGGTCGGGCGGGGTCTGCACGAGGAGCGGTTCGAGGAAGTCCGCGACGCGGGTCAGCATCGCCTCGTACTTGGGGTAAGCGTCCGCGTCCTTGACGCTGAACTTGGCGATCTCGCGGCGAGTCAGGGCCTTGTCCGGCCCCATGAGGAGCGACCGGCCGTCGGGGAACGGGGTGAACGACGACGGGGACCGCGGGATCATCTCGAACCCGTGCTTGGCCAACTCCAGGTCGCGGATGATCTCGGGCCGGAGCAGGCTGTTGACGTAGGCGGCCGTCGAGACGCGGTACCCCGGCCACACCTCCTCGGTGATGCAGCAGCCGCCGACGAGGTCGCGCTTCTCGAGCACGACGACCGTCCGCCCGGCCCGGGCCAGGTAGGCGGCGGTGACGAGGCCGTTGTGCCCGCCGCCGATGATGATCGCGTCGAAACTCGTCGCCATGCCTGGGTCCTCCGGTGCGCGGTGCCAGTGTACTGATAGGCGCGGGCCGTGCGGTTTGCGGTCAGGCCTCCGGGAACCACTCGCGGGGGTTCAGCTTATAAAACCCGGCGAGCAGGTCGTACACCCCGGGTTCTTCCACGATCAGGTCGTGCGGGGCGCAGAAGAAGGCTTCGGTCGCGTCGGCGAAGTACTCGGTCTCGTTGTCCGCCGCGTGCTCGCTGAAGAAGGTTTCTTTGCCGCGCTTGATCGCCTTGGTGTGCCGGTCGAAGGCGGCCTGCATGACCGCCGGCCAGCGGGCTTCGAGCGTCGGGTCGTCGAGCGGCGGGGTGCCGTCGATGGCGTCGTCGAGGAAGTCGAGTTGGTGCGCGAACTCGTGCAGGACGACGTTTTGACCGATCCCCACGTCCCGGCCCTCGGCCCGGACCGCGTCCCACGACAGGATGACCGGCCCGCGGTAGACCGCCTGCCCGGCGAGCGGCGTGTCGGACAGGTCGTCGTCCTCCGCCAAGTCTTCGGGGTCGGGCGTCTTGAACGTGGTCGCGTAGACGATGACCGCTTCGACGCGGCGGTAGAAGTCGATGTCCAGGCCGAGAATCAGCAGCGCCGCCTGGGCCGCGACCGTGACCCGGACTTCTTCCGTGACGACGAACCCGCTGCCGCCCTCGAACCGCTTCTCGTGCAGGAAGACGCGCAGGTCGTCGCGCAACTTCGCCCGCTGGGCCGCCGTCAGGTGGGCGTAGTGCGCGACGTTGCGGTGCAAGAGCACCTCCCAGTGCGGCGGGAACGGCTCGGCCAGCCACTGGACCCGTCGGCGGTTGCGCAGCCAGTGGAACATGCCGAAAGCCCTTGCCCAACCGACACCGCGACAACCCGCCGCGGCTGCCTAAAATGGACACCGCGGCGGCACAATCTCTCGGCGACCCGGGCGGGGTTACGGCATGACGATCAAGTTCGACCTGGTCAGCGAGTACGAACCGGCCGGGGACCAGCCCAAGGCCATCGAGCAAATCCTGGCCGGGTTCGCCGCCAAAAAGCCGATGCAGGTGCTCCTCGGGGCGACCGGCACCGGCAAGACGTTCACCGCGTCCAACATCATCGCCAAGCTCAACAAGCCGACGCTGGTGCTGGCGCACAACAAGACCCTGGCCGCGCAGTTGTACAAGGAGTTCAAGAACTTCTTCCCCAACAACGCGGTGAGCTACTTCATCAGCTACTACGACTACTACCAGCCCGAGGCGTACATCCCGCAGCGGGACATCTACATCGAGAAGGACGCGAGCATCAATGAAAACATCGACCGCCTGCGGCTCTCGGCCACGTCGTCCCTGGTCAGCCGGGACGACGTGATCGTCGTCGCGTCCGTGTCGTGCATCTACGGCCTCGGGTCGCCCCTGGAGTACAAGCGGATGGTCGTCCGCCTGGCCAAGGGCGAGGTCATCGACCGGGACGAACTGTTGACCAAGCTGATCGACATCCAGTACCAGCGGAACGACATCGCCTTCGAGCGCGGCAAGGTGCGGGTGCGGGGGGACACCATCGAGATTTGGCCGTCGTCCGAGGAGCTGGCGTACCGCGTCGAACTGTTCGGCGACGACGTGACCGACCTGTCGATCATCAACCCGGTCAGCGGCGAAATCATCAAGGAGCTGACCGAGTTCTACATCTACCCGGCCAAGCACTTCGTCACGTCGGACGACAAGGTCCGCGTCGCCATGAAGGGCATCGAGGAAGAGTTGGCCCTGCGGCTCGAACAGTTCAAGCTCGAAGGCAAGCTGCTCGAAGCCGAGCGGTTGAAGCAGCGGACGCGGTACGACCTCGACATGATGCGCGAGGTCGGGTACTGCTCGGGCATCGAGAACTACTCGCGGTGGTTCACCGGCCGCAAGCCGGGCGAGCCGCCGTACACGCTGTTGGACTTCTTCCCCGACGACTTTTTACTCATCGTGGACGAGTCGCACGTGTCGTTGCCGCAAGTCCGCGGCATGTACTTCGGCGACCAGGTGCGCAAACAGACCCTCGTCGAGCACGGCTTCCGCCTGCCGAGCGCGATGGACAACCGGCCGCTGCGGTTCGAGGAGTTCGAGAAGCGGCTGACGAAGTGCCTGTGCCTGAGCGCGACCCCCGGCCCCTACGAGTTGGAGAAAGTCGGCGGCGAGGTGATCGAGCAGGTCATCCGACCGACCGGCCTGGTGGACCCGGTCATCCACGTCAAGCCGGCCCGCGGCCAGGTCCAAGACCTGATCAAGGAGATCGTGCTGCGGGCCGAGCGCAAGGAGCGGACGCTGGTCACGGTGCTGACCAAGCGGATGGCCGAGGACCTGGTGAACTACTTCCGCGACGGCGGCATCCGGTGCAAGTGGCTGCACTCCGAACTCGACGCCATCGAGCGCATCTCGACCCTGCGCGAACTCCGCGAGGGGGCCTTCGACGCGCTCGTCGGCGTCAACCTGTTGCGCGAAGGCCTCGACCTCCCCGAGGTGGCGTTGGTGGCCATCCTGGACGCCGACAAGGAGGGCTTCCTGCGGTCGGACAAGTCGCTGATCCAGACGATGGGCCGGGCGGCCCGCAATGTGAACGCCGAGGTGATCCTGTACGCCGACGTGATGACGGACAGTATGAGCCGGGCGATGGCCGAGACCAACCGCCGGCGGGAGATCCAAATGGCGTACAACGTCGAGCACAACATCACACCCAAGTCCGTGATGAGCGCCATCAAGAACTCCATCGAGAGCGAGATCGAAGCCCACCAGGTCGCGCAGGAAGCCGCCACCGGCACGGCCGTGACGGACGTGGTGACGGCCGAGTACCTCGAAGAGTTGCAGAAGGAAATGCTGGAGGCCGCCCAGAACATGGAGTTCGAGCGGGCCGCCCTGATCCGCGACAAGATCGCCGTCATGAAGGGCGAAAAGGTCGCGTCCCCCCAGGGTGCCGGCAAGAAGGGCCGCAAGGGCGGCAAGAAGTCGAACGCCGGCAACGGCGGCAACGCCGGCCCGGCGAAGTCCGGCAACCGCCGCCCCCCACGTCCGAGCGCGTCGGGGACGTGACGCGGCTCCGGGTTACAGGCCGGAGCGGACGGGGGCGACGCCGGAGTTGAAGCCGAACGGGAGGACGTTGAAGATCATCAGCAGGATCAGGATGATGAGCAGCGTGCCGATCAGGCCGGACGGGCCGTACCCCCACTTACGCGAGTGCGGGAAGGCCGGGAACGCGCCGAGCAACAGCAAGACGAGCACGATCAGCAGAATTAAACCCACGGGAAGTCTCCTCAAGAAGGGTGACGGACGCCGCGCGTCCGAGTGTCTCTTGGGAGCATAGCAATCAATGTGCCGAACCGTGTCGCCGGGGGCGGTCGGGAAACGCACGAAGCCCGGACAACCGAAGTTGTCCGGGCTTCGTGCGTTTCCACTTCACTACACTTCAAAGGCCCGACCCGGAATCGAACCGGGGGTGACGGTTTTGCAAACCGTTGCCTTACCGCTTGGCTATCGGGCCGCGTCGCAATCGCACCTGCATCGTAGCAGGGGCACCCGGGCTGTCAACCGGGGCGACAGTCAAGAGTGTTATCGTCCGCCCGGCCCCGCGACTTGGGCCAAACCGCCGGCGGTCACGGCACGGCGATCTTGTCGCCCTTGTTCAGCTTGGCGTTGGCGTCGATGGTCGGGTTCAGGTCGCTGATCCGCTTGTACTTGTTGCGGTCGTTGAGCAGCGTCCCCGCCAGGTCGCGGAAGGTCGTGCCGTCCTGGAGCACGGTGTAACTGCGGCCGCCGGCCGCCGCGCGGGGAGCGGTGGTCGGCGACGGTGACCACGTCTCGCCGTTCGCCGGGGCGATGGGGTTGACGGCCGCCGGGGTGCGGGTGCCGCCGGTGAGCTTGCGGAGGACGTGCGTCGGCGGCAGTTGGATCTCCTCGCGGCCGGGGTCGCGGTTTTTGTTGGACGCGCGCAGGGCGTCGGCGTACTTGGCGTCGCCGTAGTGCTGCTTGCTGATCGACTCGTACGTCTGGCCCGCCTGGGCCGGGTGCAAATCGACATCGTAGTCCGTCCGCACCTCGCCCGCCGCCGGGGGCACGGGCCGCAACGGCTCGCGCGGCACATCGACGCCGCTAAGGACAGGCGTCGCCGGCAATTCGGGCATACGAGTGTCGGGCGGTAGTGGGGCCGGGATTCCTGACGGGACGCTTACAGGCGGCACCGGCTTTGGCGGCGGATTTTCTGTGAATGGCGAGGCGGCAACTGGGGGCACGGTGGCCGACCTCGAAGGTTTCGGCAGAAGCGGCTTCTCAATAACACGTTCGACCGGAGGCGTGACCGGGGCAGGCTGGGGCGTGTCCAACGCCACCGGATTGGTGACAACCGGAACTGGAGTTGCCGGAACTGAGACCGGTACAGGTTCCACTGCCGCCGGTATCACCGCGATCGGCGTCGGGACGACAGGGATCGGCGTCGGGACCGGGACCGGCGTCGGAACGGGAACAGGTGGCGTGACGGGGACAACCGGGATACCAGGCGGAGCCTGCGGGATGCCACTGGGGGCCGGGGCATCTTGCATTGGGAGCGTCGGAATTGGCGGGACTGCGGAGCCTTCGCCGCTGACCGTCCGGATGGATAAGTCAGATGCCGCGATTTTCGGCAGCGGCAGCTCGAAGGCCGACTTTTCCCACGGCCGAGCGGCAACCGGCACCGGGAGTTTCGGCAAAAACGGCTTGCCTAAGTCTCCGGCGGCGATCCCTTCCGACTCCTCGCCGGGTCGCTCCTCCGCCGCGCTGTCTGCGAAGAACGGCCGCACGGTCGAGGTGCTCGGGTCGTCGGCGACGGCCGGGTTCGGCTTCGGCGCGGAGGGTTCGGCAGTCGTCGCCACGGCGTCGCCGCGGTTGACCTGGCTGACGAGGACTTGCAGGCCGAACGCGCCGGCGACCAGGCTGCCGGCGGCGGCCAGGACGGTCGCCTTCGACTTCGTCGGCCGCACCAGGGTCGCCAACGCCTCGCCGACCCAGCGGCCCTTCGGCGCGGGCGTCGGAGCGGCGGCCGGCTTCGGGGCCTCGACCGGCTTCGGCGGCGGGGTCATGGTCCGCGGGGCCGGCCGAGGCGGCTCGACGCTCACCGTCGGCTTGGGCGGATCGACCATCACCCGCGGGGCCGCGAGGGGCGGGGCGGGGATCGGCACCGACGGCGTCGGCGGGATCGACGAGCCGCGCGGCATCTCGGGCAGGTCCGGCAGGTCCGGGAGCGGGTTGAACCGCGGGACCGGCGGGCGGTCGAGGGGCACGCGGTCGGGGCTGTTCGGGTCGTTCATCCGTGAACTCCGGGGTCGTCGGTCACACGCGGCGGGCCGCGCGGAGCTTGGCACTGCGGGCGCGCGGGTTGCGCGCCTGCTCCTCCGGCCCCGCCTCGACCGGCTTCTTGCTCAGAGGATGCCACACCTCGGGCACTTTGAACAAGGCCGACTTGACCGGCCGGTCCTCCAGCGAATGAAAACTGATGACCGCCACCCGCCCGCCCTGCCGGACCACCCCCGGCAACGCCGCCAACAACCTCTCCAGAGCGCCCAGTTCGTCGTTGACCGCGATC
>JANYHV010000089.1 GCA_025362195.1 Fimbriiglobus sp.
GCCGCCCGCGCCGGCCTCGACCCGACCGACCCGGCGACGACGACCGGGGCGTTCATGGTCACCGCCGGGGGCCTGTCGCCGGCGAAGTTCGCCGCGCTCGCCCCCTACGTGACCGGCAAGACGATGGTCTACCGCGTCCACAGCGTCGGGTACTTCGGCAAGGGCGGCCCGGCGGCGCGGGTCGAGGCGGTGATCGACACCAACGGCGGCACGCCCCGCGTCCTGTACTACCGCGACGTGACCGACCTCGGCAAGGGCTTCGACCTGCCCAAGTGACCCGCCCCCGGAGACGCCCGTGTCCCGCTTCCTGGCCCTCGACCCCGACGCGCACGGGCTGTTCGTCCTCGCCGGCACCCTGACCAAGGCCGGCCCGCGGGTCGAGTACGCCCTGAGCCTGCCCCTCGGCCCGGACGACGCGCGGCCGCTGACCCCGGCCGCCGTCGCCGCCCTCGGCACGCGGCTCAAGGACCTGCTCAAGCAGGCCGGCGTCGCGCCCGCCCCGGTGCTGCTCGTCCTCGGCCGCGACCGCGTCATCTTCAAGGACGTGAACTACCCGCCGTCGTCCCCCGCCGACGAGCCGGCCATCGTCCGCGGGCAGGCGAGCCGCGACCTCATCGAGGCGGCCGGCGACGTGCTCATGGACTACATCCCGCTCGCCCCGCGGGCCGCCACGCTCAACGCCGAACCCGACCCGCTCCGGCAAGCCCAGGTCGTCATCGTCCGCAAGGACGTGGTCGTGTCCGCCCGCGAATTGTGCGACGCGGCCGGGCTGAAACTCGCCGGCGTCACCCCCCGGCCCTACGCCCTCGCCGCCTGCCTGCCCGCGTCCGCCACCGGCAGCGTCCAGGCGGTCGCAAGCCTGTGGGACGGCGGCGGCGAGTTCGTCGTCTGCCGCGGGCTGGAAGTGCTGTACGCCCGGACGCTCGGCCCCGCCGCCGCCCAGAGCGAAGCGGGGTTCGCCGGCGAGTTGAAGCGCAACCTGACCGTCTACGCCGGCCAGCGCGGGGCCACCCCCGTCGAAACCCTGTACGTCGCCGAGTCGGCCCGGGGCGGGGCCGCCGCCCGGCTCGCCGACCTGCTGCCGGTGCCGGTGAAGTCGTTCGACCCGCTCGCCGGGAGTGCCGCCGGCGGGACCGCCGACGCCGTCCGCGGCCGGTTCGCCGCCCCGCTCGGGCTACTCGAACTCCGCGGCCGCGGCCCCGTCCTGCCGATCAACTTCACCGCGCCGCGCCAGCCCAAGGCCGCGCCGACCAAGACGCGGCTCAAGGTGCTGTTGGCCGCCCTCGCCGCGGTCGTCGTCGTCGGCCTCCTGGGCGGCTTCGGCGTGCTCAAACTCCAGGCCGCCGACGCCCGCATCGCCGAGTTGGAGTCGCAGAAGACCGACCTCGACGCGGCCTTGAAGCGGACGGAACTGGACGTCAAACGGCTCGCCGCCGTGGACGAGTTCGAAGCCCGGCAGGTCGTCTGGCTCGACGAACTGTACGACCTGGCCGACCGCGTGCCCGACGTGTCGAAGGTCAGTGTCACGCTGATCGATGGGGACGCCCTGGCCGTGCCCAAGGTCACCCTGCGGCCCGGGCAGGTCGCCCCCGACCCCAAGACGGTCAAGCCGACCCCCGCCGCGAAGCTCACCGTCAGCCTGCGGAGTTCGGACGACAAACTCGGCCGCGGCGTCATCGACGGCTTCCAGACGGACAAGTTCTACGCCGACATCAAGCCGTCGATCCTGGCCGAGGCGGGCGGCAAGGGGCAACTCATCACGGTGCAGACGAACGTCCTGCACCGCGCCGCCGCCGACTACTTCCGGCGGCTCAAGGTCGCCTTCCCGAAGCCCGCGGCGCTGCCCCCGGCCGACGACGAACTCCCCGGAGGCGAGTAACGCATGACCCCCCGCGACCAACGCATTGCCGCCCTCCTCGGCGGCGTCCTCGTCCTCCTCGTTGTCGGCGTCGTCGGCTACTTCTTCGTGTACGCCCCGCTCCAGGACAAGGCGGCGGCCGCCGACCGGCTGGCCGCCGAAGTCGGCGACCAGGAGGCGAAGCTGGCCAAGGTCCGCAAGGAGATGCCGCGCCTGGCCACGGCCGTCCAGCGCAGCCTGCCGGCGAACGTCGATCAGTCCCGCCAGGAGTACGACGCGGTCATCACGCAACTGCTCCGCGACGCCAAAGTGCCGCGCAGTTCGCTGACCGTGAAGCCCAAAGCGGTCGAGGGCAAGGCGGCCCCCGAAGTGTCGGCGAAGAAGCCGGCGTACACCCGCGTCGGCCTCGAAATCACGCTGAAGAAGGTCAGCCTGGCCACGACCATCGACGTGCTCAAGCGGTACTACCGGCTCAACCTGTTGCAGCAGATCACGAAGTTCAGCGTGAAGAAGTCCGACGAGGCCCGGGACGCCCCGCCGTCGGCCGGGTCGCTGGTCGCCGACCGCGCCGACCTCGACGTGACGCTGATTACCGAAGCCATTATCCTCGACGGGGCCGAAACCCGGCAGTCGCTGTTGCCCGTCTCGACCGGGTTCGCCGCGGTCGGCGGCGTGGCCGGCCTCGCCACGGTGCAGAACTCCCCCGGCCCGGCCCGCGGCCTGACCCCGCTGCAACTGGTCCGCACCCTGGCCGCCACCGACCGCGACTACTCGCTGCTCCTCGTCAAGGACGTGTTCCACGGCCCCCCGCCGCCCGCCGCAATCGCGGTCAAGGAAGTCGCCCCGCCCAAGGAGGACACGAGCGCGTTCATCCGCGTCACCGGCCTGGGCCGCAACCCCGACGGCTCCGGCACGGCCGTGATCGAGGACCGCGCGTCGAAGCAGGAGTACCTCGTCGATCTGGCCTGGGTGAACGCGACCCTCACCCCCGAGGTGACCAAGTTCTACTACAGCATCAAGGGCGCGAAGAAGTCGTTCGACGCCGAGCGGGACCTGGAAATCTCCGAGGCGACGAGCGGCACGGCCCGGAAGTTCCGCGTGCTGGGGTTCGCCGAAGACGGCCTCGTCGTCGCCGACTTGAAGTCGTCCACTTCCCCCGTCGCGGCCCCCACGCCAACCGGCACCCGCCCGCGCGGCGGTCCGGCGACGAAGGTGCCGGCGGTCGCGGCGGTCGCCGGCGGCCCGGCGGCGACCGTACCGGCCGAAAAGGTCTTCCTGTGGAAGCTCGGCCAGACGCTCGACCAGGTCACCGAGTTGACCGGGGCGGCGCGGGACAAGGCCGTCCGCTTCGCCCAGGGTTTGCCGCCGTCCCCCGACGTGGCCCCCGAGCCGCGCGCCGTCGAAAACAGTCAGTAAGCGTCCAACACCCGGCGGAAGTTGACCGCCGTCACGCGTAGGTTGTGCCGGGCGACGAGCGTGGGGAAGAACGCATCGACGTACCCCCGCGCCGCTGCGTCCTCCCACGTCATTGCCGCCGGGATGTCCACAGACTTGAGCAAAACGAGTTCGCAACCGGCGTCGTGGGCCGCACACGCCGCGAGGCTGTCAGTGGTGAACTCCCAGGTTTCGGGGAGTTTCACAGCCTGCCAGCGCTGGTAATCGACGTTCATGCTCAACGCGTTCATCACCGCGGGCGAGGGGTGCCGCCACCACTCGCGGTAGAGGGTCGGCCGCCGGTTGATGTCCAACAGGTCGAGGACGAAGAATGCCGCGGGGGCGAGCGCCATTAGCGCCAAGAAGTGCGACGCTTCTTCCCCCAGCCCGTGGACCGTGTCCAGCCGCCGCACCGCCTCGGCGAAGTCGCCGCCGCCGGGGACAATCAGGATGTGCGCCTCTCGTCGCGCGGCGAGCCAGGCTTTCAGACCGTCCTTGAGCTTCGGGTGGTCGTAGAGGCTGCCGCCGACCTTGACGACGAGCCGGTCCCCGTGGAGTGTGGGCGTCACGACGGTCGCTCCGTGGCCAGCACGGCGACCGCGTAGGCTGGGGCGCACGCCGCCAACTCGGGGCCGAACTGGCTCGTCAGCGAGACGTGCTTCGCGGGATGATGTTGCAGGGAGTGCAGAGCGGTGACGGCTTGGAACTCGCCGGAGCCGGAGGTAACGACCAACTCGCGCGACCGGTCGAGCGACTCGCCGCGGAGCGACCGCATTTGCTGGACTTGGAGGGCGACGGCTCCAAAAATGAGCGCGGTCTGCCGCGTCTTCACCGTCTCGGCAAGTCTCAACGTGTCGGCCTCCGGTGTCACCTCCGGGTCGCCGCACAGCATCCGGCTCAGGCGGGCGTGGGCGAATGCTTTCGTCGCCGGGCGGCCGTCGGCGGTGTCGGTGTCGGCCGCGGCCTCGGCGATGTCGCCGGTGAGTAGGTAGGCGTCGTGCATCGTGGCGAAGTGCTCCGCGGCGACGCTGCCGGGCGGGAGGACTGCCATGATCGGGGTGCGGCGGACGCCGGTGTACAGCAGTTCGCCCTCGCGCAGCCGGGTCGGGTCGGTCTTGCCGCGCGACCACGGCTGGCCGTCTAAGAGTGGGATGAGGTCGGTCGTCGTGCTGCCGATGTCGATGAGCAGGCCGACGCCGCGGGGGCACCACTGGCCGGCGACGGTGGCGAGGGCGTGCCAGTTGGCGGACGCGACGGCCATCGGGTCGGCGGCGGCCTGCTCGCAGTCGAGGAAGCGGCCGGCGGTGCTCCAGACGCGCACCGGGTACGACCGGCTGACGGCGCGGACGTGCTTGAGGATGTGGGCCACGCCCTCGCGCTTGGTCTCGAAGCAGTCGCACAGTTCGCCGGTCATGGTGACGGCGAACTCGTCGGCGTCGGGGAACTTGGCCAGGAGCAGGCGAAGGGCGTCGGCCAGGCCGTCCGGGTTCTTCCAGAGGGCGAAACTCGCCGCCGCGGCCTGCTTCGCCGCGGTTGCGGCTTTCAGGTTCGCCCCGCCGATGTCCAGACCTAGAACGACCTTCGGCACGGCATTCCTCGCTCCGCAGTCAGGTTCGGCATGGCACGCTTCATGGTAGGGATCGACCTCGGCACGACGAACTCGGCGCTGGCCTACGTCGATACGGTGGCGAAAGCGGCCGGCGGCGTCAAGCTGACGACGTTCCCCGTCGCCCAACTCGTCGCCCCCGGGGAGTTGCAAAGCCTGCCGCTGCTGCCGTCGTTCCTGTACCTGCCGGGGACGCACGACCTGCCGCCGGGGGCCATCGCGTTGCCGTGGCTGCCGGGCGCGACCGACGTGGTCGGCCTCTACGCGCGGGCCGTCGGGGCGAAAGTCCCGGGCCGGCTGGTGTCGAGCGCGAAGTCCTGGTTGTGCCACCCGGGGGTCGATCGCGCGGCCGCGTTGTTGCCGTGGGGGGCACCGCCGGACGTGGACCGGGTGTCGCCGCTGGGCGCGAGCGCGAAGTACTTGACGCACCTCGTCAACGCCTGGAACGCCGCGCCCAACCGCAAGCCGGAGGACCGCCTGGAGGAGCAGCCGGTGACGCTGACGGTGCCGGCGTCGTTCGACGACGTGGCCCGCAACCTCACCGCCGAGGCGGCGAAACAGGCCGGCTTGAAGCACGTCAGCCTGCTCGAAGAACCGCAGGCCGCGTTCTACGCCTGGCTCGGCACGCACACCGCCGAAGAGGCCGGCAAACTCCGCCCGGGGATGCGCTGCCTGGTCGTCGATGTCGGCGGCGGCACGTCGGACTTCAGCCTGATCCGCGTCGGGGCCGAGGCCGGCGAGTTGACCTTCCTGCGCGACGCCGTCGGCGACCACCTGCTCCTCGGCGGCGACAACATGGACCTCGCGCTGGCCAAGGCGGTCGAGGCCAAACTGCCGACGGGCAAGCTCGACGCGGCACAGTTCGGGGCGCTGGTGCAGGCGTGCCGGGCGGCCAAGGAGGCGATGCTCGGCGACGACCCGCCGGCCGAGTTCCCCGTCACGGTCATGGGCCGCGGCCGGAGCGTGATCGCGTCGAGCGTCAGCGTCGTCGTAACGGCGGCGGACGTGCAGGGGGCGATGCTCGACGGCTTCTTCCCCGTGGTGCCGTACACGGCGGAGCCGGGGCGGGCGGCGCGGGCCGGGCTGCAAGAGATTGGCCTGCCCTACGTCAGCGACGCCGCCGTCACCCGGCACCTCGCCGCCTTCCTGCGGCAGCACCTGACCGAACCCGGCGCGACGGTGGACGCCGTCCTGTTCAACGGCGGCGTCTTCACGCCGAAGGCCCTGCGCGACCGGCTCGTGAACGTGCTGCGCGGCTGGTTCGAGACGCCCGGCGTGCCGTGGTCGCCGCTGGTGCTCACCACCCCGTCGCTCGACCTGGCGGTCGCCTGGGGCGCGGCCTACGCCGGGTTCTTGAAGCAGTCCGGCGGCCGGCGGATCGGCGGCGGCATCCCGCGCTCGTACTACCTCGGCATCGAGGCCAAGGACCGCGCCGCCGATGCCGCGGGGGTCGATGTCGTGTGCATCGTGCCGCGGCAACTCGAAGAGGGCAAGGAGGTGTTGATCGCGCAGCCGGTGTTCGAACTGGCCCTCGGCGAGCCGGTGCTGTTCCCGCTCTACTCCTCGACGGTCCGCGGCGACGACCGGCCCGGCGACCTGCTCCGGCCGACGGCCGCGCAACTGCTCCGGCTGCCGCCGTTGCACACGATCTTACGCGGCGGCAAGCGGGCCGGGGTCAAGCGGGTGCCGGTGACGCTGGCCGCGAAGTGTACCGAGATCGGCACGCTCGAACTGTCCTGCGTGTCGGCCGAGGGCAACCGCTGGAAGCTCGAATTCAACGTCCGCGACGGGGTCCGGCCGGACGCCCCGACGGCCGGGGCCGACGCGCTGACCCTGCTCGACGTCTTCCCCGAGGAGAAGGTGGCCGCGGGGTCGGCGCTCGTCGCGGCCTGCTTCACGACCGGCACCCCGACGCCGGCCGAACTGCCGAAGCGTTTGGAAACGGCCTACGACGCACCCCGGACGGACTGGCCGTCCGGCTTGTGCCGGCGGGTCTGGGACGACCTGGCCGCGGTCGCCGCCGAGCGCACCCGGTCGCCTCACCACCTGGCCCGGTGGTACAACCTCGTCGGCTTCGGCCTGCGGCCCGGGTTCGGCGACCCGCTCGACCGCTACCGCGTCGAAGCCCTGTGGAAACTCATCACGACGACGACCGCGGCGCAAGCCAAGCAAACGACCGTCGTCGAGGGCGGGGCCGACTACTGGATCCTGTGGCGGCGCGTCGCCGGCGGGTTGAACACCTCGCTGCAACAGGTCCTGTGGGGCAAGTTGAAGCCGACGCTGTTGCCGCCGCGGGGCAAATCGGGGGCGAAGGTGAGCCTCAACGAACTCGCCGAGATGTGGCGGGCCGCCGCGTCCCTGGAGCGCCTGGACGCCCGCATCAAGGCGGCGCTGGGCGAAGAGTTGCTGGTGCAATTGAAGCGCTCGCCGGTGCCGCACTACGCCTTCTGGGCGCTGACCCGCCTGGGTGCCCGCAAGCCGTTCTACGGGCCGTTGAACACGGTCGTCCACCCGGACATCGTCGAGGGCTGGGTGCAGGCATTGCTCGCGCTGACGCCGGCGACCGACGCCGACCGGTTGGGCCGCGGCTTCGCCGTCGCGCAACTGGCGCGCGCGACCGGCCTGCGCGGGGTCGATCTGCCCGACGACGCCCGGCCGATCCTGGCGGCGGCACTGCGGGCGGACGGCGTCCCCGAGGCGTGGCCGGCGATGGTCGAGGGCCGCGTCGAGGACGCCGCCGACGACGCCAGCCGGCTGTTCGGCGAAGCCCTGCCCAACGGCCTGCGGCTGGCGGAATAAATGCGCCCCCGCGGCGGGCGAACACGGCGTAGGATGCCAGTGATTAGACCAAAACCATTTCACCGCAGAGGGCACGAGAGGGCACGGAGAAACGCCAATACCGAGTGAGACCCAAAGGCGAGGAGGTTCGATCCGCGGCTTCTTCACGACTGTGGCATGATGCGACTGTGTGGTTTTAACACGGATCAATGCCTTTCCCGACTTCGGCTTTTCTCCGCGCTCTCTCGTGCCCTCTGCGGTGAAATGGTTTTGTCTTCTTTTGCCTCTTTGCGCCTCTGCGGGAGGTCGGTTTTTTCATCCCCAGGGAGGAGTCCGTATGCGTCCCTTGATGTTGCTCGCGTTGCTCCTCGCCTGCCCGACCCTCCGGGCCGCCGACCCGGTCGCGCCGACGGACGAGCAGACGTTGACGCCGTTCCTGCGCGAACTGCTGTTGAAGGCGATGCCCGAGCCGTTGGGCGAGTCGAACGGCAACTGGGGGCAGCAGCGCGAGGTGGCCGTCGGCGTGAAGTGGCACCGGCTCAGGCCCGAGGTCATGCGCGGCGTCAAGAACGACGGCCACTGGACGAAGGTCCGCGTCGAGGCGATCGACCCGGCGAACAGCTTCGGCTTCATCCTCAAGGACTTGAAATCGCCCGTGCCGAACACGACCACGTTCGAGGCGACGATGGGGCTGAACGTCCGGGTGACGCACGAACAGCAGCTCTGGAAGGCCGGGCACCGCCTGTACGCCGGGGAGGTCCGGGCGACCGCCCGGGTCGCGGTCAAAGTGAACTGCGAGATGACGACCCGGTTCGAGAAGACGCCCGGCAACTTCCTGCCGACCGCCGTCGTCCGCGTCCGGGTGACCGACGCCGACTTGAGCTACGGCGAGTTGAAGTGCGAGCACATCGCCCGCCTCGACGGCAAGCCGGCCGAGGTCGTCGGCGACGTTGTGCTGCGGACGCTGCTTCGCGTCAAGCCGTCGCTCGAATCGTCGATCAAGGACAAGGCGAACGCGGCCATCGTGAAAGGGGCCGACACGAAGGAGATCCGCGTCGAACTCGACAAGCTCTTTCCCGGCCGCGGGGTGCTGTTAAAACCATAAAACGACCGCCGCAGAGGGCACGGTCCGCCCGACGCCTCCCCTCTCCAGGTGGTCCGCCATGATTTCGCGCCTCGTCGTCCTCGCAACGTTGCTGTCCCTCGCCGCGCCGGCGGTCGCCGCCGACCCCGCCCCGCGGCTGGCCGTCAGTGCCAACAAGCGCTTCCTCGTGACGGCCGACGGCACGCCGTTCTTCTGGCTGGGGGACACGGCCTGGGAACTGTTCCACCGGGCGACCCGTGAGGAGGCGGTGCGCTACCTCGACGCCCGCGCGAAGCAGGGCTACACGGTGATCCAAGCGGTCGCCATCGCCGAGTTCGACGGGGACACGGTGCCGAACGCCTACGGCCACTTGCCGTTCGCCGACCGCGACCCGGCCAAGCTGCTCACGACGGACGGCCCGGCGAACGACTACTGGGACCACGTCGATTTCGTCGTCAAGGCGGCGAACGAGCGCGGCCTGGTCGTCGCCTTCCTGCCGACGTGGGGCCGGTACTGGCACGAGCGCAAGCAGGACGGCCCGGCACTCTTCACCGCCGCCAAGGCCGACGCCTACGGCGAGTGGGTCGGCAAGCGGTACGCCGACGCGGCGATCGTCTGGGTCCTCGGCGGGGACCGCGACGTGGCCACCGACGGCCAAAAGGCAATCATCCGCGCGATGGCCGCCGGCTTGAAGCGCGGCGACGCCGGCAAGCACTTGAAGACCTTCCACCCGTCCGGCGGCAACGGCTCGGCCCGGTGGTTTCCCGCCGACGAGTGGCTCGACTTCAACATGCGGCAGAACGGCCACCAGGCCGAGTTCACCGGCCGGTACGACCAGACCCGCGTCGATTACGACCGTACGCCGGTCAAGCCGGTAATCGACGCCGAGCCGATTTACGAGGGCCACCCGGTCGCGTTCGACGCCAAGAAGTTCGGCCACTCGACCGCCGCCGACGTGCGCCGGCCGCTGTACTGGGACCTGTTCGGCGGGGCGTGCGGGCACACCTACGGCCACCACAGTATCTGGGCCATGTGGAAGCCCGGCGTCGCCGAGGTGAACGCGCCACTGGTGCCGTGGACGGTCGCCGTCGAGGAGCCGGGCGGCCGGCAGATGGTCCACGGCCGGCGGCTGATCGAGTCCCGGCCCATCCTGACCCGTATCCCCGCCGACGACGTGATCGTGACCGACAGGATCGCCACGTCGGTCCCCGGAGCCGGCACCCGCCGCTTCGTGGCGACCCGCGACGCCGACGGCACCTACGCGATGGTGTACGCCCCGGTCGGCCGGGCGTTCTCGGTCAACATGGGCGTGGTCAAGGGGCCGAAGGTCACCGCGTCGTGGTTCGACCCGCGGACCGGCACGGCGACGAAGCTCGGCGAGTTCGCCAACACCGACCCCCGCGAGTTCCTGTCGCCCGACCCCGGCGAACTCCTCGACTGGGTGCTCGTGTTGGACGACGCCGCGAAAAACTACCCGCCCCCGGGCGAGACCCCGGCGAGCCAGAAGCGTTAGCGCCTGGAGTTCTTCGCGTCGGCGACTGGAGTTCTTCGCGCCGGGCGGTTGGATGGAATTGGCGCTTGACGGCGGCCGGGCGGCCTGGGATAGTGCGAGTCCTGCCAGAAACCCGCTTCCCCCTCGACCGCTCCGACCCGCCTCCCCGCCGGCGTAGCGCCTCGACCCCTCCCGCCCGGAGTTCACCGTGTTCCAGCTCGACCTCGGCTCGTCCGGCGACTACTGCGACGGCCGGTCGCGGCGCAGCTTCTTGCAACTCGGCGTGGCCGGGATGGCGGCGGTCGGCCTGCCGGACGTGCTGCGGGCCAAGGAGGCGTCGGCCGGATCGCCGGCGGGCGGGCGGAAGACGTCGGTCATCCTGATCTGGCTCGACGGCGGGCCGGGCCACATGGACACCTACGACCTGAAGCCCGACGCCCCGGCCGAGTACCGCGGCATCTGGAAGCCGATCCGCACCAACGTGCCCGGGTTCGACGTGACCGAACTGTTCCCCAAGCAGGCCAAGGTCGCCGACAAGTTCTCGGTCGTCCGGTCGCTGCACCACGACACCGGCGACCACTTCGCCGGCGCGCACCGCATGCTCACCGCCCAGGACCTCGGCGTGACCGGGGCGAACACGGCGCAGAAGTTCCCCGGCATCGGGGCGATCGTCAACCGGACGGTCGGCGCGCGGGCCCCCGGGATGCCCGGGTACGTCGCCGCCCCGCACGCCGCCAGCGTCGGCCTCGCCCCCGGGTACTTCGGCGGGCACTCGCTCGGCAAGCCGCACGACCCGTTCCTGACCGGCGACCCGAACGCGGCCGACTTCCAGGTGCGGAACCTGAACCTGGCGACCGGCCTGACCCTGGCCAAGCTCGAAGACCGGCGGGCGCTCCTGGGCCACTTCGACAAGGCCCAGGCGCAACTCGACACGCACCCGACGGCGCTGGCGATGGACAAGTTCAGCCGGGAGGCGTTCGACTTCATCACCGGCCCGACGGCCCGCGTGGCGTTCGCCGTCGGCCGGGAAGACGCGAAGTTGCGGGACCGGTACGGCCGCAACAATTGGGGCCAATCGACCCTGCTCGCCCGCCGCCTGGTCGAGGCCGGCTCGACCTTCGTGACCGTCCACTTCGGCGGCTGGGACCACCACTGGGACTTGAAGGCCGGGTACGACAACTACCTGCCCAAAGTGGACGCGGCCGTGGCCACGCTGTTCGAGGACTTGAGCGACCGCGGGCTGCTCGACACGACCCTCGTGGTCCTGTGCGGCGAGTTCAGCCGGACGCCGAAGATGAACGACGGGGGCAACGGCGGCGCGCCGCTGAGCAAGGGCACCCCGGGCCGCGACCACTGGGGCAACGCGATGTCGTGCCTGATGGGCGGGGGCGGCGTGAAGGGCGGCCAGATCGTCGGCTCGACCGACCGCCTCGGCCAGGCCCCGCTGACCCGCGCCGTGACCCCGTCGAACATCCACGCCACGATCTACCGCGTCCTCGGCATCGACCCGAAGCTGCAAATCCTCGACACCGGCGGCCGCCCCGTGAACGTCCTCCCCGACCCCGAGCCGATCCACGAACTGTTCTAACGGCGGAGCCTAAATTCCGCGTCGCCTCATTTGGTTGGGGTCGGTTACACTGCTAACGCCAGCTTGCACCTCGCCGGCGTAAGCTCGACAGCACCCAATAGGCCGTGACATGACCGCGGACGAACTCCGGGCGAAACTGGACGAACTCCGCGCCCTCCCGGCCGAGACGGAGTGGGTCGAGTTCAAACGCGCTTCAAACAGCTTCGACACCGACGAGCTTGGGCACTATTTTTCCGCGTTGAGCAACGAAGCAAATCTGAAAGGGAAGCCGTTCGGCTGGCTCGTCTTCGGCATCGAGGACGGCACCCACGCTATCGTGGGGACGCAATTTCGCCCGAACCGCCCGCACCTCGACGCCTTGAAACACGAAGTCGCCAACCGAACAACGGGCAGGTTGACCTTCGAGGAAATTCACGAACTCGACACGCCGCAAGGCCGGGTCGTTCTGTTCCAAATTCCCGCGGCGATGCGGGGAACGCCTACCGCCTGGAAAGCTCACTGGTACGGACGCGACGGGTCGTCCGTCGGTGGATTGAATCCCCACGAGTACGATCAGATTCGAGGGCAGGGACAACCGGGGGCGTTCGAGTCGGGAATCGCCACAGAGGCGATGACCTGGGACGAGGTGCTGGAACGCCTCGACTATTCGGCGTACTTCACGCTCACCAAGCAGCGGCTGCCGGATAATCAGGTCCGCCTCCTGTCGCGGTTGGCGGACGAGAAACTCGTCGCCTTACGCGGCCCGGATCTGTTTTGCATCACAAACCTCGGAGCGATTCTGTTCGCCCGCGACTTGACCCGGTTCGGGCGGTTGGGGCGGAAGGCACTTCGGGTCATCAAGTACAACGGGAGCGGACGCATTCTCGCCGAAACGGAGTGGAGCGATCCGCCGGCGCGGATGGGCTACGCGGTCGGGTTTGAAGCCGCGGTGTCGTTCATCAACTCGCAGTTACCGAAAAACGAACCGATCGGCGAGGCGCTTCGACACGACGTGCGGGTCTACCCAGAGATTGCCGTCCGGGAACTGGTGGCGAACACTCTGATCCATCAAGACTTCGCCGTCACCGGTGCCGGGCCGGTCGTGGAAATCTTCGACGACCGGATCGAACTGACGAACCCCGGTGAGCCGCTCGTCGACCCGCAACGCTTCATCGACATGCCCCCTCGGTCGCGGAACGAAGACCTCGCCGGTTTCATGAGACGGGTCAACATCTGTGAAGAACGCGGTTCCGGGATCGACAAAGTGATCGATTCCATCGAAGCGTACCAACTCCCGCCGCCCGATTTCCGCAAGCCGCCAGGCTCCACCCAGGTCGTACTATTCGCTCCCAGAACGTTTGCCGGAATGGACAACTCCGAGCGGATCCGCGCGTGCTACCAGCACTGCGTTCTACGCCTGGTCGTTAACAGTCTAATGACGAACACTACCTTGCGGTTGCGGTTGGCCATCTCCGACGCGAACTATTCGATGGCCTCCCGAGTGATCCGGGACACGATCGACGCCGGCCTGATCAAGCCGCACGATTCGACCAGTGGACCCCGGTACATGAAGTACGTCCCGTTTTGGGCGTGACCTCAGTTGACACCCTTTGACCTCATGTGACAGTCATGTGACTGCAACGCAAATTCAGCCGACGCCATCCTGCTTGAGGAAGTCGCAAACTCTGCGAACCAAGGCATTTGTGACGATCCCCAGTTGGGGTTTCTATGTGACTGACTCGCCGGTACGGGCTGCGTTGACCTCGTCAGCTCTGGCAGTGTCGATCGGATTCCGTCCGCCTGCCGCCGTATTCTGCTTGCCCCGGCGGGGGGACGCTGCTAGGCTACTGGCGTTGAAATCCTCGGAGTTGCCATGAGCGTTCGCGTTGCCAGTTTCGTCGTCGTTGCCGTGGCTACCGCCGCGGCTGCGGCCGCGCACGCGACCTGACCCGGGCACCCTTGTTGTTTCCACACGACACACTGGCCCCGGGGACGACCCCCGGGGCCAGTTTCGTTTCCCACCCCTGACCCGAGTGACTTATGCCGACGCTCCCGATTGGCTTCTCCGAGCAGTCCCGCCGCACGGGCGACTCGCCCATCTCGTACTTCATCCAGACGGCCATCGAGACGCCCGGGCTGATCTCGCTCGCGGCCGGCCTAGTCGACGAGGGGTCGCTGCCGGCCGGGCCGGTCGGGGCCGCCGTCGCCGCCATCCTGGCCACCCCGGCCACGGCCCGCGCGGCGCTCCAGTACGGCAGCACCCAGGGCCTGCCCGCCCTCCGCGAGCAGATCGTCCGGCACGTCTGCCACGCCGACGGCGTCACCCCGGCCGAAATGCACCTGTCGGCGGCCGACGTGGTCCTGACCACCGGGTCCCAGCAGATGCTCTACCTGCTCGGCGAACTCCTGTTCAACCCCGGCGACATCGTCATCTGCGAGGCCCCGTCGTACTTCGTCTACCACGACTGCTTGAAGAGCCACGGGGCGCGGGTGGTGTCCGTGCCGATGGACGCGGGCGGGATGAACCTGGACGCGCTCGAAGACCTGCTCGTCCGCCTGGAGGCCGAGGGCGAACTGGCGAAGGTGAAGCTGATCTACACGGTCGATTACTACCAGAACCCGACCGGCCTGAGCCTGGCCGCCGACCGCCGGCCGAAGCTGGTCGCGCTAGCCAAGCGGTTCAGCACGGCGCACCGCATCCTGATCCTCGAAGACGCCGCCTACCGCGAACTCCGGTACGACGGCGAGGACGTGGTCAGCGTCAAGCGGTTCGACCCGACGAACGAGTACGTCGTCTACACCAGCACCTTCTCGAAGCCGTGCGCCCCGGGGTTGAAGACCGGGTACAGCATCCTGCCCCGGGGGCTGATGGAGCCGACCTGCAACTTGAAGGGCAACCACGACTTCGGCAGCACCAACCTGGCCCAGCACATCCTGCACAAGATGATCGAGACGGGCAGCTACGCCGAGCACGTCGAGCACCTGCGCACCGTCTACCGGGCGAAGAAGAACGCGATGCTGGGCGCGCTCGAAGCCGAGTTCGCGGACTGGCCCGAGGTGCGGTGGACGCGCCCGGGCGGCGGGCTGTACGTGTGGGTCACGTTCCCCCCGCACGTGGCCACCGGCAAGGGCGGTCAGCTCATGGCCAAGGCCCTGGCCGCCGGGATTTTGTACATCCCCGGCGAGTACGGGCACGTGCCCGACGACTTCGGCCACGTCCCGGCGAACGAGATCCGCCTGAGCTTCGGCGTGGCCGACGAGGCGAAGATCACCGAGGGAGTCCGCCGGCTGCGCACGGCCTGTCGCGGGCTGGAAAAAGTCAAAGTCGAGAAGCCCGTGTTGGTTTGACGCGGCGGTTCTCCTGTAGCTGGCCTCTGTGAGGCCGGTCGAGTTTCTGGGTCGCTAGAGCGGAAGTCGAGTTGCCGTAGTGCGTCGTTGATTCCGTCGAACGTCACGGGGCGTCGGCAAGGCTTTCGGCTCCGCCGCAGGCGATTCTTGTTAGCCCGACGCGCGCTAGCGAGGGTCGAGCGGTCGAGGGCAAGGCGATTGTCGATGACCGCACGGCCGACGACACTTACTTTGTCGATGACCCATCGACCCTCGCCAGCGCGTCGGGCTAACAAGAATCGCCTGCGGCGGAGCCACCGACCGATCACGCCTGACTCGTAGGGCGTCACGATGGCGGAGGCGTACACCCCGGACGCCGTGGATCGGGCGGCGGATGCCGGAACGACATCGAATCATAGCGGGTATCCCGCGACACTGATCGGCCAGCGCCGCCGGTTCGTACGTCCAGACGTGGGAGAACAGGTGCGAGAGTTTCACGCCCAGGCCGGCGGCGCGGACCCGGGCAGTCATCTTAACCCACCCGGCATACGTGGCGACTTAGTCCTGCTCGTCGCCGGACTCGATATACACCCTCACTCGACACCGTCGGCGTCGGCGAGGTCGTCGTCGGTTCCGATCAGCACGTCGCCCAGGACGCCGTTCCCGGACACGGCGCGGGCGAACTTCTCGGGGATGAACGTCGGCCGGCCGGCGTGCCGCGCCCGGGCGTCCGCGTAGTCCTGTTCGGTCAAGACGACATCTTCGTCGGAATTGTCGGATTCGGGGGGCACGTCCGGGGTCATCCCAGCTTCTCCGTTTTGAGCAACTTTTAGCACGTCGAGAAAGCCAGTTTGACGGCTTCCGGCCCGTGCGAATCGAGCGCCGCGTACAACTCCGCGCACTCCTCATTCGAGTTGGTGAGTGCGTACAGCCACAGTCTCATCTTCGTCTTCAGCATACGGACCCGAAGCTCCTTACGGCGTTTCGATCGTCACGGCCATGACGACGGGGGCGGTCTCGTCGGGGCCTTTGACGAACTCGATGGTCGCGATCACGTCCGGCCGCTTCGGGGTCACGGCCAGGTAGCGCATCTGCTGCTTGCGGCCGCCGGACGGCAACTCGAAGGCGTACTCGGACCCGGGCACGTCGGTCCGGCCGACGTAGTCCGAGAAGTGGACGCCGTTCTTCAAGGCGTGGTCCTCGGTCCTGCCGTCGGCGTACCGCAGCCGCACCGTCAGCGAGGTCGTGCCGCGCGGCAGTGCCGGGTAGCACCAGCCGCCGACGCCGGACAGCAGGTGGATCGCCTTAGCGGCGGTGTTGCACGGCAGCGTCACGGACTTCGGCATCGTCTGCGGGGTGGTGCCGTTGGCGCTGTGCAGCATGATCGCGTTCTTCGACTTCTGGCCCTGCGGGTCGGTCAGGACGAACGGCACGCCGCGGAATTCTTTCGGCGACCAGTCCTTGAAGACGAGCCGTTCGATGTCGCCGTCGGCGTCGAAGAACATGCCGCGCGTGGTCACGATGGTGGCCACCTTGTCGAGCGGCACGGGCACGTACTTGCCCTTCAGCGTCAGGAATTCGAGCAGGTCGGTCATCTCGACGGCGGTCATCTGCTTCTCGAAGCCCTCGGGCATCAGCGACTTCGCCGACTCGGTGAAGTCCTCCAAATCCTCGCGCTGCAACGGGTGCCGCTTGTTCTCGGCGTCGAGGAGTTCGACCGTCGTCTTCGTCTCCGCGGCGAGCAGCCCGGCGATGACCCGGCCGTCGAGCAGGCGGGCCGTGTACGACTTGTAGTTGCCCTCGACACTGCGCGACGGGTCCATGACCGCGATGAGGATTTCTTCCTTGGGGTGGACGGCGAACCCGGTCAGGTCGGGGCCGATGACCTGGCCTTCGGCCCCGTGCTTGTGGCACTTGGCGCAGTGGGCGGTGAACATCTTCTTGCCGTTGCCCACGTCGCCGACCTTCGCCAGGATCGGGTGCAAGGCGTCGATGACCTTCTGGCGGTCGGCGTCCGGCAGCCCGCCGCCGGAGGTCAGCAGTTTCTTGGCGCGGCTCGCAATGAGGGCGTTCGGGTGGGACGCGAGGGCCGTCTTCTGGTCGAGCGCGAGCATGTCGAACCGGAGCGTCCCGGTTTCGACGGCGTCGAGGAACGCCTTCGCCGACTCGGGCCGGGCGAGGACGGTGCGCAACGCGGCGGTGCGGTTCGTCGGCGACAGGTCCTTCAACTTGGCCGTGACCGCGAGGCCCAGCGACTTCGCCGTGCTGCCGTTGAGGGCGTCGAGGACGGCGGCGGTGAAGCCCGGCGGTGACACCGGGGTGACAGTGGCGAGCAGCGTCGTCACGGTGGCGTCGTCGGCCGGGCGGAGTTCGACCGCCTGGCGGGCCGCGGCGAGCCGGGCGGCGTCCGGCTGCTTGGCGTCGGCGACGGTCACGAGCAGGGCCTTGACGATGCCGACGACTTCGGCGTCCAGCCCTTCAACGCCCCAGGCGCTGCCGAGTTTCAACATCCGGCCGCGCGAGTTCGCCGACAGGGTCGGCAGCATCGTGCGGAAGTCGGCCTGCTGCGCCGCGGTCAGCGTCGGCTTCTTGGCGGCCGGCCAACCGGCGACGACCCCGGCGACGACGGCGTCACTCAAGGTGCCCTTGCCGGCGAGTTTGGTGAGGACCGCGCCGACGGTGTCGGGGTATTTGCTGGCGTAGGTCGCGGCGACGAGTTCGACGGCCTTTAACCCGGCCGGCTTGAACTCGATCTTGAGCACGGGCAGCGCGGTCAACACACTTTCGGCGTGGACGGCGGCGGCGATGGTCGTGGCATCGGCGAGGTTCTTGTCGGTGAAGGCGTCGAGCTTCGCCAGTTCGCCGGCGAGCCGCGTGCCGACTGCCGGTGACGTGGGGCTGTCACTGAGCGCGAGGAGTTCGGCGAGCCTGTCTGTTGGGGCTTGCGCGAGTGCTTTCGCCCCCGGCAGGTTCCGGGCGTGGACGCCGGCGACGGGGTGGGCGAGGAGCTTCGGCAGTTCGTCGCCGAGGTCGAGGTGGCGCTCGACGATCAGCCGTTGGGCGTGCAACCGCCAGAAGAGGTTCGAGTGCTTCAGTGCCTCGATCAGCGCCCCCGGCTTCGCGTCGGCGGTCAGCTTCGGCGTCGCTTCGGGCTTGGCGGCGGTGTACACGACGCGGTAAATGCGGCCGTGCTTCTTGTCGCGCAGCGGGGTCTCGTAGGCCGCCCCCTTGCCGGTCGTGAAGCCGGTCGGCGTCGGGTTGTGTTGGACGATGTAGTTGTACCAGTCGAGCAGCCAGACCATGCCGTCGGGGCCGACCTGGGCGTCGATGGGGGCGGCCCACTCGTCGTCCGCGGCGGCCAGGTTCCAGCCGTACCGGGCGACGAAAGCGGTGCCGGTCGGTTGCAGTTGAAACGTGGCCGTCAGGTGCCCGGTCGGTTCGCTGACGAACGCCGCCGTGTTCCAGTACTCCGGCGGGTAGGCGCGGGCCGTGTAGATCGCACAGTTGGCCGCGGACGTGAAGCCGTGGTGCCAATCGACCTGGCGGACCTTGTCCGTGATCGGGTGGAAGGCGTTGTCGAGCGCGATGTTCGGCAGGACGCCGGCGGTGAGGCCGCGGACCTTCTCGTAGTACCGGTTCGGGATGGCCAGGTGGACCAGCGGGCAGCCGTTGGCGGTGCTGCCGAAGATGCGGCCCTGCTCGTCGAACGCCAGGCCCCAGGTGTTGTTGTTGGTGCTGCGCAGGAATTCGAGCTTGCTCACGGCCAGCTCTTTGCCGGCGGGCCGCAGT
>JANYHV010000091.1 GCA_025362195.1 Fimbriiglobus sp.
CGCCGGCGGCGACGACCTGGTCTGGACTAGCGACAAGCTCGACAAGGGGTCGATCACCTACGCCGACGGCCAGTTCTACTGCTACGGCCAGAGCAAGGGGACGCTCGTGACGATCAAGGCGACCGACAAGGGCTGGGAGGAAACGGGTCGCTTTACCATTCCCGAGACGAGTACCATCCGCCCCGGTCAGGGCCAAATCTGGGCGCACCCGGTCGTCGCCGACGGCAAGCTCTTCCTCCGCGACTACGACAAGTTGTTCGTCTACGACCTGACCAGCACCAAGGCCGAGTAAACCCCCGCGGCGTGGGCCGCTCGCCGTCACGCGTCCCTCATTCCTGCGAGTGAACCGTCATGTCGGGCGAGCCTGACCCACTCGCCCGACTGTCGCGGTTGTTCGACCTCATCTTGCCGGCCAACGCTTTCTACACTCAAAAGTTCGGCACCCCCGACTTGCGAACGTGGGCCGACTTCACCGCCCTACCCTGCACGACCAAGTCCGAACTCCTCGGCGGCGCGAACCGCACCTTCCCGCTCGACCGATACACGCGGATGCACCAGACCTCGGGCACGACGACGGGGCGACCGCTGCGCGTCTACGACACGCCCGAGAGTTGGCAGTCGTTGTGCGATTGCTGGCAGCCCGGCTTCGCCGGCCTCGGCTTCACCGCGCGCGACCGGCTGTACTTCCCGTTCTCGTTCGGCCCGTTCCTGGGTTTCTGGACCGCCTTCGAGGCGGCGACGCGGGCCGGCATTTTCACCCTGCCCGGCGGCGGCCAGAACACGTCGGCCCGCCTCCGCTGCTTGCTCGACCACGACATCACCGTCGTCTTCTGCACGCCGACTTACGGCCTGCACCTGGCCGAAGTCGCGGCGAAGGAGGGCATCGACCTGGCCGCGTCGGCCGTGACGAAGCTCGTCGTCGCCGGGGAGCCGGGCGGCAGTATTGCGGGGCTGCGGGCGCAACTCGAAGCGGCCTGGGGGGCGCGGGTGCTCGACCACTACGGCCTGACCGAAGTCGGCCCGCTGGCGTTCGAGCACGCGGACGCCCCGGGGTCGATGGCCGTGCTCGAAAGCCACTTCGTCGCCGAAATGATCGACGCGAACGCGGACGGCGTCGGCGAGTTGGTCGTCACCAACTTGCACCGGACGGCCTGCCCGGTGGTCCGCTACCGCACCGGGGACTTGGTACGATTGCAAGGGAACCGGCTCGTCGGCGGTATCCTCGGCCGGACGGACGACATGCTCCACGTCCGCGGCAACAACGTCTACCCGACGGCGATCGAGGCGATCGTGCGCCGCTTCCCGGAGGTGGCCGAGTTCCGCCTGATCGTCGAGGAAACCGGGGCGATGACCGACCTCCGGCTGGAGTTGGAGCCGCACAGTTTTGCGGCCGGGGATTTGGCCCCGCGCGTGCAGCGAACGATCCGCGAAGAGTTGTTGTTCCGCGTCGAGGTCACGACCTGCCCGGCGGGGAGCCTACCCCGGTTCGAGTTAAAAGCCCGCCGATTGGTGCGGAACCGGCGTGAAAATCCGCCCGCCGCCGACTAAAACGATACCCCCACCCCGCGCCCCGCTTGGAGCCTCCCGATGCCCCGCCGATGGACCCTCCCTGTACTCGCGGCGACCGTGCTGCTCGCCGCGAGTCCTGTTTCGGCCGCCGACTGGATCCACTGGCGCGGCCCCTTGCAGACCGGTTTCGCGGGCGAGGTCGGTCTCCCGGATTCGTTCGATGTCACCGAGGTCGGCAAGCAGAACCTGCTCTGGAAAGCCCCGTTCGGCGGCCGGTCGGCCCCGCTCGTCATGGGCGGCCGACTGTTCATGAGCGGCGGGTACGACATGTCGATGCCGACCGAGGGCGAGCGCGTCGTCGCGTTCGACGCCACGACCGGCGTGAAGCTCTGGGAGAAGCGGTTCAACGTCTTCCACGCCGACATCGTGTCGAGCCGGTTGGGCTGGTGTACGCTGTCCGCCGACCCCGCCGCCGGAACGATCTTCGTCCACACCTCCGCCGGCTTCCTGTACTGCCTCGACAAGGACGGCAAGGAGCTTTGGGCGCGGCAACTGACTGAAGAGTTCGGCCGGGTCACCGGGTACGGCGGCCGCATCGTCTCGCCCGTCTACGACTCGGGCCTGGTCGTCGTCGGCATGGTCAACGGCAGTTGGGGCGACCAGGCCCGCGGCCAGGGCCGCTTCGTCGCCTTCGACGCCAAGACCGGGGCCGTGACGTGGTGGTCGTCCCCGACGGACGACATGAAAACCCCGAGCGTCAATTTGCGGGGCACCTACTACTCGATCCCCGTCGTCGCCACGATCAACGGACAACGGTTGCTCATCAGCGGCGGGGCCGACGGCTGCGTCCACGCCCTGAAACTCCGCACCGGCGAGCGGGTCTGGAGCTACCAGTTCTCGGCGGGGGTGATCAACCCGTCCCCGGTGGTCAGCGGCAATCTGGTTTACATCAGCCACGGCGAGGAGAACCCCGAGGGCGGGTCGATCGGCCGCGTCATTTGCCTCGACGCCTCTAAGGTCGATGCGAAGACCAAGAAGCCGGCGCTGGTGTGGGAGAATAAGAAGCTGTCGCGCCGCTTCGGCCTGGCGTCGCCGGCACTCGCCGACGGCCGGCTGTACTGCCCGGACGACGCCTCCGAGTTGACCTGCTTCAGTGCCAAGTCCGGCAAGGTGTTGTGGCGTCAGAAGTACGGCACGGTCAGCCGCGGTGCCCCGCTCATCGCCGACGACAAGCTGTACGTGTTCGACGTGAACGCCAAGCTCGTCGTGTTCAAACTGAACGGCGACGCCGAGCCGGAAGAGGTCGCCAGCATCCCGTTCCGCAAGGAGTCGGGGGCCGGGTTCGTCGAGACGCACGGGACGCCGATCGCGGTCAACAAACGCTTGTACTTGTTGACGCAGGAGAACCTCTACTGCGTCGGCAAACCGGACGCCGTGCCCGGCCTCGAGAGCTCATTTCTGTCCAACCCCGAAAAGCCGTTCGCCGTGGATGCTGCGCCGGCGGCCGTGCGCGTCTTCCCCGCCGACGTGGCCGCGAAGCCGGGCGAGGTGGTCGCGTTGACCGTGAAGTTCCTCGACGCCAACGGCCGCGAAGTGAACGCCCCGGCCGACGCCAAGCTCGACTGGACGCTGCCGCAACCGCCGCTGCCGCCGACCGCACCGAAGGGGGCGACGGCCCCGCCGGCACTCAACGCCGAGTTGACGCCCGAGGGCGTCGCCGCGAAACTCATCGTCGGCAAACTGCCGCGCCAGCAAGGCACGGTCACGGTCAAGTTCGGCACGCTCGCGGCGTCGGCCCGGGTGCGGGTCGCGGCCGGGGTGCCGTCGAAGGAGGACTTCGAGAAGGTCCCGGTCGGGGCCACCCCCGGCGGTTGGATGAATGTGACCGGCAAGTTCTTCGTCGTCGAGAAGGACGGCCAGAAGGTGCTGGCCAAGGTGAACACCGACGCCCGCCCGCCGATCGCCCGGGCCAACGGCTACATCACCCTGCCGAGTGCGTCGAACTACACCATCCAGGCCGACCTCATGGGCACGCAAGTCGGCGGCAAGTTCGCCGACATGGGCGTGGTCAACAGTCGGTACACGCTCATCCTCGACGGCAAGCCCGACTCGGCCGCGGGCAAGCGACAGGCCCGCCTCGTCAGTTGGGAAGCCAAGCCGCGCGTCAACAAAGGCCTCGAATTCGACTGGCAGCCGGACGTCTGGTACACGGTCAAGCTCTGCGTCGAGCCGGGCGAGAAGACCGGCGTCGCCAAGGCGAAGTTCTGGAAGCGGGGCGAGGCCGAGCCGGCCGACTGGCAGATCACCTACGAAGACCCCAGCCCCAACCGCGAGGGCGCGGCCGCCGTGTACGGCTACGTGTCCAACGCCACCGACGCCGCCGCCGGGTCCGAACTCTTCTACGACAACGTCTCGATTACCCCCAACGCCAAGTAACCTCCACCGGGGACACCCACCATGCGACGACTCTTCACCCCGCCGCGGGTCATTGCCGGCCTCGCGCTGACCGCCGTCGTCGGCCTGGCGGTCGCCGTCAGCGCCCGCCCCGCTCCGCAGGACAAGCCGGCCGTCAAGCCGGCCCTCCTCGAACACGCCATGTTCGGCGGCACGCCGGGCCGCAACTTCGTGCAGCCCGCCGAGAAGTTCGCCCCCGTGCAGTTGATGCCGGTCAAGGACGAAGCGGGCAAGGAGTTGAAACCGGCCGACGCGGTCGTCAAGTGGCAGGCCGACCTCGGCAGCCGGGCCTACGGCGGGCCGACCGTCGCCGGCGGTAAAATCTTCATCGGCACGAACAACGAGAAGCCGCGCAACCCGCGCGACGCCCGCAAGAACGCCGACGGGGACGTCGAGCCGATCGACACGGGCGTGCTCATGTGCTTCGACGAGGCGACCGGCAAGTTCCTCTGGCAAGCGGTCCACGACAAACTGCCCGGCGGGAACGTCGTCGATTGGCCCAAGGAGGGCATCTGCTCGACCCCGCTCGTGGAGGGCGACCGGGTGTACTACGTGAGCAACCGCTGCACGCTGGTTTGTGCGGACGTGAACGGCGCGGCCAACGGCCGGCAGGGCAAGCCGCTCCAGTTCCTCGCCGGCCCCGACTTCAAGAAATTGAAGCCGGCCTACGACACCCCGTCGGACGCCGACATCCTGTGGGAACTCGACATGATCGGGACGCTCGGCGTGTTCCCGCACAACATGTCCGCCGCCAGCCCGCTCCTCGTCGGCGACATCCTGTACATCGTCACCGCCAACGGCGTGGACGAGGGGCACATCAACATCCCGGCCCCGCAAGCCCCGAGTTTCCTGGCCGTCGATAAGAAGACCGGCAAGGTGCTGTGGACCAAGAACGACCCCGGCAAGCAGATCATGCACGGCCAGTGGTCGAACCCGTGCTACGCCGACATCAAGGGCGTCCGCCAGGTGATCTTCCCGGGCGGCGACGGTCTCCTCCGCGCGTACAAGCCCGAGACCGGCGACCTGCTCTGGCAGTTCGACTGCAACCCCAAGGACTCGAAGTACGAACTCGGCGGCACCGGCACCCGCAACGACTTCATCGGCACGCCGGTGATTTACAACAACCTCGTGTATATCGGCGTCGGCCAGGACCCGGAGCACTTCTCCGGCATCGGCCACTTCTGGTGCATCGACCCGGCGAAGGCGACGGCGGACAACAAAGACCTGTCGCCGAAGGACGACCTGTTCGACGCCAAAGACCCCAAGAACGCGGCGTCCGGGCTGGTCTGGCACTACGGCGGCGCGGACAAGCGGAAGTTCGTGCCCCGCGACTTCACCTTCGGCCGGACGATGAGTTCCGCCGCGATCATCGACGACGTGCTGTACATCGGCGAGCTGCAAGGGTACGTCCAGGCCCTCGACGCCAAGACCGGCACGAAGTTCTGGCAGTACGATTTGAAGGGCGCGATCTGGGGCTCGACTATCGTCGTCGATGGTAAGGTGTACATTGCCACCGAGTCCGGCGACCTGTTCGCCTTCAAGCACGTCAAGGGGCCGAAAGTCCTCGACGAGATCGACGTGCCGGACGCGACGGACAACAAGGACTTCAACACCAAGTTGAAGGCCAAGAGGAAGCTCGTCGAGGCCGAGTACCTGCTGGGCAAGTGCGAGTTCGACGCCCCGATCCGCTCGACCCCAGTCGTCGTCAACGGCGTCATGTTCGTGATGACCGAGAAAACGCTCTACGCACTCGAAGCCCCGAAGAAGTAGCCGATTCCCGGAGTGCAAAGTTCAAAGTGCAAAGTGCAGAATAAAAACGACCCCCCGTATCGGCGGGCGGTTTTCACTCTGCACTTTGCACTGTGAACTTTGCACTCCCGGATCAACCCCGCCTATCAATGACGATGTCCCCCACACGCCCAACCCCCTGCCCGCGAGGCCCGTCCCCCATGCGCGACACCCCCGGTAAGCCGACGCCCGTCACCGGTGCCACCCTCGAAGAGAAGTGCAAGAACGCCAAGGCGCAACTCGACAAGCACTTCGTCGAGACCGTGCAGTGGCACTTCAACCCCGAGACCGGCACGCCGTTCTGGCTGGAAAAGGCCAAGTCGTTCGACTTCAACCCGCTCACGGACGTGAAGAGCTACGCCGACATCAACAAGTTCCCCATCTTTGAAGACGACTGGCTGCGCGGCGGGCCGATCCGCAAGTGGGTGCCGAAGGCCTACGCCGACCGCGGCGTCTACGTCTTCGAGACCGGCGGCACGACCGGCCTGCCCAAGACCCGCATCGTGATCGACGACTTCAAGATCGACTACGAGATGATGTCCGACACCCTGCCCGACAAGGCGTTCCCCAAGGGCAGCAACTGGCTGATGCTCGGGCCGAGTGGGCCGCGGCGGCTGCGGCTCGCCATCGAGCACCTGGCCCAGTACCGCGGCGGCATCTGCTTCTGCGTCGATCTCGACCCGCGGTACGTCGTCAAGTGCCTCAAGGAGCGGAAGATCGCCGAGGCGCAGTCCTACAAGGACCACTGCATCGACCAGGCACTGACGGTCCTGGCCGGCGGCCACGACATCAAGTGCATGTTCACGACGCCCAAACTCCTGGCCGGTTTCGACGAGCAAATCCGGGCCGGCAAACTCGAAGACAAGTACCGCGCCCTCGGCAAGCCGATCCCGGCCGGCGGGCTGCGGTCGATCAAGTCCGCTGGCATCACCGGCATTTTCTCGGGCGGCACCGAGTTCACGCCGCAGTTCACCCGCGAAGCCTACGAAGAGATGCTCGACGACGGCGACGTGTACATGACCCCGACCTACGGCAACACGCTGATGGGCCTGGCCTGCTCGAAGCCGATCGGCCCGGACGACGGGTTCAAGATCAGCTACTACGCCCCGCAACCCCGCGCCGTGATCGAGGTCGTCAACCCGGACAACTTCGAGGAAATCGTCGGCTACGGCGAGACGGGCCGCGTGATGCTCACGACACTCACGAAAGAGTTCTTCGTCCCCCGCTTCCCGGAGCGGGACGAGGGCGAGCGCGAGAAGCCGTTCGACAAGTACCCGTGGGACGGCGTCAGCGGCGTCCGCCCGTTCGCCGCGCTGGCCGGCGGCACGGTCGTCGGCGTGTATTGATCGCGACGAGTCGTGACGCCGGCACCGGAGATGCTGTGTCGGCGTCTGACCGATAACCAGCAGAGGATTCATCATGGCGGACGAACGGAACGTGGCCCACGACAAGAAGGTCGCCGCGGAGATGGCCAAGGCCGCGGGCGAGGGCGAGGGCGTGGGCAAGGACTCGGCGGCGAACGTCGATGGCGACGGCAAGTACACCACCGAACACCCCAAAAAGCACCCACCGCAACCGGGCAAGAAGTCGCCCAAAGCTGACGACGACGCGGCCGAAGAGGCGTGAGCCGACCGGCCGGGACGAACCACCCGTCACCGGACCGACCAACGGCGGCGGTAGCCGTTGGTCGGTCCGGTGACTTCTCGGCCCTTGCCCGCGGTTGATGGCTTAAGATTGCCCCGGCCGACGCCCGAAACTGTCACCCTTTACTGAGTTGACCTATGATCCAGATTCCCGCACTCCGTTTCGGCAAGCCGTACACGAGCCTCGAAAAGGCGACGCTGATCCACCACGTGACCGGGGAGCCGGTTGCCGAGGTCAGCCAGGTGACCGGGTCGCAAATCGCCCGCGACCTCGGCCAGATGGAACGCGCTCACAAGGAACTGCGGGCCATCCCGATCCGCGACATCCTCGAAATCTACCGCAAGGCGGCCGACTACTTCGTCACCGCGACGTTGCCCTGCGGCGACGCCGAACTGACCTTCGACGACTACGTACGCAACCTGTCCGCGACGACCGGTTCGCCGATGGTGTTTTGCCGGCGGAACGCGTTGAAGGTCCACTACGTCCTGGAAAACATCGAAGTCGTGTTGGGCGGGCTGACCCGCGGCCTGGACCTGACCGCGCTGGACACCGGGTACGCGACCGGCGGCGGGCGGACCCAGGCGTTCTACCCGACGACGGACGTGTTCGGGGCGGTGCTGCCGTCGAACTCGCCGGGGGTTCACTCGCTGTGGGTGCCGACCATTGCCCTCAAGATGCCGCTGCTGTTGAAGCCGGGCCGCGAGGAGCCGTGGACCCCCATGCGGGTGCTCCAGGCGTTCATCAAGGCGGGGTTGCCGGCGAAGTTCCTCGGCTTCCTGCCGACCGACCACGCCGGGGCGGCCGACATTCTCCGCCTGTGCGGCCGCAGCATGGCGTTCGGCGACGACAAGACGATGGCCCCGTACAAGCACGACCACCGCGTCGAGATCCACGGCACCGGGTACAGCAAGTTCATCTTCGGCGACGACCAGGCCGACAATTACGAGCAGTACCTCGACACGATCGTCGAGGGCATCGCCGGCAACGGCGGGCGGGCCTGCGTCAACGCCTCGGGCGTCTGGACGCCGCGGAACGGCAAGGCGATCGCCGAGGCGCTTGCGAAGCGGTTGAGCGGGGCCAAGCCGCGGCCGTGGGACCACCCGGACTGCGAGATCGCCGGCTTCGCCAGGCCCGAAGTCGCGGAGGCCATCGACGGGATGGTGACCAAGGCCCTCGAGACCCCCGGGGCGGTCGATGTCACCGAGCAGGTGCGGGGCACGCCGCGGCTCGTCAAGGAGGGGCGCATCGCCTACCTGCTGCCGACGATCGTGCGGTGCGACACGCCGGACCACCCGCTCGCCAACAAGGAGTTTTTGTTCCCCTACGCGTCCGTCGTAGAATGCCCGCAGGCCGACGTGCTGAAGCGCATCGGGTACACCCTCGCGGCGACCGTGCTGAGCGAGGACGAGCGGTTCCTCGCCGACGCGATGGCCTGCCCGAACATCGAGCGCCTGAACCTCGGCGCGCTGCCGACCAACCGTTTGACGTGGGACCAGCCGCATGAAGGGAACCTCTTCACCCACCTCTACCGCCAGCGCGCCCTCAACATCGCCCCCACCAGCCACGCAACCGCCGGCCCGGCCGCCCGGCCCGTCGCTGCCGGCCGGGATGTCGCCGCCGTTTGACTACGAACCGCTCGGCCGGGTCGTCTTCGCGCCGGGGGCGTTGAACCGCCTCGGCGAGTTGACCCGGTCGGTCGGGGCGACGCGGGTCTTGCTCGTCACCGACCCCGGCCTCGAAACCGTCGGCCACCCGCAGCGGGCCGCGGCGTCACTGGCCGAAGCCGGGCTGCACGTCTTCACCTTCGACGGGGTGCAGGAAAACCCGACCGAGCACCACGTCGCCCACGGCGTGGCCTTCGCCCGCCAGCACGGCATCGACGCCATCGTGGCCGTCGGCGGGGGCAGCGCGATGGACTGCGCGAAGGGCGTCAACTTCATTCTGACCAACGGCGGCCGCATGGCCGACTACAAGGGCCACGGCAAGGCGACCAAGCCGATGCTGCCGAGCGTCGGCGTGCCGACGACCTCGGGGACCGGCAGCGAGGCCCAGAGTTACGCGCTCATCACCGACGAATCGTCGCACCTCAAGATGGCCTGCGGGGACAAGAAAGCCGCCTTCCGCGTCGCCATTCTGGACCCCGAATTGACCCTGACCCAGCCGCGGATGGTGACGGCGGTGACCGGCATCGACGCCGTCGCCCACGCCCTCGAAGCCTTCGTCTGCACCCGCCGGAACGCCGTGTCCGTGGCCAGTGCCGCGGCCGCCTGGCGGCACCTCGCGCCGAACTTCGAAGCGGTCTTGCACGCCCCCGGCGATCTCGCGGCCCGTTCGGCCATGCAACTCGGCGCGTACCTCGCCGGGTCGGCCATCGAGCACTCGATGCTCGGGGCCTGCCACAGCTGCGCGAACCCGCTGACGGCCCACTACGGCCTGACCCACGGCGTCGCCATCGGCATCATGTTGCCGCACGTGGTGCGGTTCAACGCGGTGGCGGTCGCGAACCTGTACGCCGAGTTGGTTCCCGGGTCCGACGCCCCCGGCGAGGACCTCGCGCGGCGGGTCGCGGCGATGGTCGAAGCAGCCGGCTTGCCGACGCGGCTCCGCGACTTGGGGGTCAGTGAGGGCATCTTGCCGCTGCTCGCCGAGGAGGCCAACCAGCAGTGGACGGCCCGCTTCAACCCGCGGCCGGTGACCGACGCCGACCTGCTGTCGATCTACCAGGCCGCCTACTGAGACCCGCCATGACGCACCGCGCCGCCCTGTTGATCGCGCTCCTCGTCGCCGGTGCCGGGGCGACCGCCGCCGACTGGCCTCTGGCCCGCGGGGACGCCCAGATGCGCGGCGTCGGGGTCGCCGCCCTGCCCGACCAGCTCGCCGAGATCTGGGCGTTCAAGTGCGGGGACGCCATCGAGACGACGCCGCTCGTCGTCGGCACCGTCGTCTACGTCGCCTGCCTCGACAAGCACCTGTACGCGATCGACTTGAAGACCGGTCGGCAGGTCTGGAAGAAGAAACTCGGCTCGTTCAAGGCGTCCCCCGGCTACGACGGCGGTCGGGTTTACGTCGGCGACCTGGAAGGCAAAGTTTACGCCGTCGATGCCGTGAAGGGCGACCTCGTCTGGACCTTCGAGACGCAGGGGGAGATTCACGCCGCGCCGAACTTCGTCGCCGGGGACGTGCTCATCGGCTCGCACGATTCGACGCTGTACCGCATCGACCGCGGCGGCAAAAAGGTCTGGGAGTTCAAGATCGACGGCCCGATCAACGGGGCGGCCGCGCTCGCCGGCGACCGGACCTTTGTGGCCGGGTGCGACAGCCTGTTGCACGTCGTGGACGTGGCCACCGGCAAGTCTCTCGGGTCGGTGGACCTGGGCGGGCAGGCGGCGGCCGGCGGGGCGGTCGAAGGCGACGGGGTTTACGTCGGCACCATGACGAATCAGGTGCTGGCGGTGAACTGGAAGACGCTGAAGAAGTCCTGGGAGTTCGAGGCCAAGCGTCGCCAGCAGCCGTTCTACTCGTCGGCGGCGGTGACCAAAGACCTCGTCGTCATCGGCGGCCGCGACAAGCGGGTGTACGCCCTGAACCGCGAAACCGGCGTCGAGAAGTGGAGCTTCGTCACGGAGGGCAGTGTCGACGCGTCGCCGGTCGTCGTCGGCAGTCGCGTCTACGTCGGCTGCCTGTCGAATACCGGCGAGTTCTACGCCCTCGACCTCGCCACCGGCAAACTCGCCCAGACGGTCACGCTGGACAGCGCCGTCGGCGGCACGGTCGGCGTCGGCCCGGACTGCCTCCTCGTCGGCACGGATAAGGGCACGCTGTACAAGTTGGGCGCGAAGTAGACCTCACGTCGCCCGAACGATCGCGTGGAAACACACGCTGCCGCTGCCGTGGTTGACGCGGTTGCGGCCGGTCTGCTTGGAGTGGTACAGGGCCTCATCGGCCTCGCGGACGAGAACTGCTGCGTCCCGCGTCCCGGCCGTGAGCGTGCTGACGCCGACGCTGACCGTGACCGGCCGGTGCCCCCAGGCCGCCCCGGCGACCGCCAGCCGGCAGCGTTCGGCGAGGATCATCGCCCCCTCGTAGTCCGTTTCGGGCAGCACGACGACGAACTCTTCGCCGCCGTACCGGGCGACCGTGTCGGTCGTGCGGGCCAACCCCGCGATCGTCGCGGCCACGGTCTTCAGCGCCTCGTCGCCGGCCGGGTGGCCGAAGGTGTCGTTGAAGAGTTTGAAGTGATCGACGTCCAGCAACACGACCGAGAGCGGGTGGCCGTGGCGGACGGCCAGATCGTACGCGTCGGCGAGTCGGGCGTTGAACGCCGCCCGGTTCTTGACGCCGGTCAGCCCGTCGGTCACCGCCAGTTCGCGGAGTTGACCGTTCGCCCGCTCCAGTTCGGTGCGGTACAGTTCCAGCCGCCCCTCGGTCCGTACCGCCTCGCCCACGTCCCGGAAGACGACGTTGATGACCCCCCGGCCGGCGTGGTTCACCTCGCTCGCACTGAGTTCGAGGTCGAGGTGCGAGCCGTCCTTGTGCCGGTAGCGTCGCCGCCCGATGGTGAATCGGCCCAGGCGAGTGATCCGCTCGCTGTTGGCATCAATGCTCGCGCGGTCGTGGGTACACAGATCGTACAGCGTCAGCCGGGCGAATTCGGCGGCGGAGTGGCCGAACAATTGACTCGCGGCTGCGTTCGATTCCAACACCGCTTTCGACTCCGTGTCGATCAACAGCACCCCTTCGGCCAGCCCGTTAACCACGGTGCGGAACTTCGCTTCGCTCGCCCGGAGGGCGTCCGCCGCGAGCTTCTCGGCCGTCCGGTCCACCGCCATGCCGGCGAGAAAGTGGCGGCCGGAGGGGTCCATGAACCGGAACTTGAAGACTTGCCAGTGCGACGCGGCCCCACCCGGGGTCGGGAGGGTCTCGTAAAGCGAGACGGTCTCGCCGGTCACGAGGACGTGACGATCGGTCTCCTCCAACGCCCGGGCGATCGGCTCGCCCCAGACGTCGGCGTCGGTCTGGCCGAGCCAGCGCTCCCTCGGGATGCCGAAGCGGCGGATCAGTGGCTCGTTCACGTACACGAACCGCCCCGCGTCGTCTTTCATGAAGGCGACGGCGGGGCTGTTGTCCATGAACGCCCGGAACCGCTCTTCCTCCCGGGCCAAACTCGCCTGGGCCTGCTTCAAGCGGGCCACCTGGCGGCGCGATTCGAGCAACACCATGACCTGCCCGGACAGTAGGGTCAGGGCTTCCCGCTGGGACGCCGTCAACTCCCGGGGCACGCGGTCGATGACGCACAGGGTTCCCAGGCAGTGCCCGTCCGGGTCTGTGAGCGGAACCCCGGCGTAGAAGCGGATGTGCGGGTCGCCGGTGACCAGGGGATTGTCCCGGAACCGGGGGTCGTTGGCCGCGTCGGCGACGATCAACACGTCGCGCGTCGCAATGGCGTGGCCGCAGAACGAAATGTCTCGGGGCGTCTCGGACGCCTTCAGCCCGAACCTGGACTTGAACCACTGGCGGTGGTCGTCGATCAACGTGACGGACGCCATCGGCGTACCGCAAATCGCCGCGGCCAGGCGCGTAATCCCGTCGTACTGGGCTTCCGGGAGTGTGTCGAGCACCCCGTAAGCGTTCAACGCGGTGAGGCGGTCGGCTTCGCTACTCGGCACTGGGTGCGACATGGCCCTCCCCGGGTCGGGATCGTCGCCGGATAATGTGGGATGATCGGAGAAACGCTAGCTCGAATTGTGGCCGGAGTAAAAATTCCGACCGGAATGAACCGGAAAGTTATCGTGAAAGTCGGCCGTCGTTCGCGCGGTATCCCGCAGATTGAGGCGAAGTCTGAGGAACCGCTTCCCGGCAGCGGGTAGAATGCCAACTCCCCGTCCGGCCCGCTTGCCGACGCGTTCCGACGGAGTGACGCGATGACCGCAACAGTCGATCAAGAGAAGACCGGGCTGGGCAACTACTACATCGCCAACAGAACGCAAAGCCATTTTGGCATTATCTGTCCGTCTGTACCAATTTGCGATCTGGATTTATGACATAGCTATCGCGCAATTAATTGATTTTCGTGCCAAGTTCATTGGTGGAATTTGGCATAATCTTTCATGCTTAAAAAACCAGTATTCTGCCGACACCATCGCGCATAACTTGCACGAAAGTGATACTATCACTCATGACAAAGCAGCAGCTCAGGTTTGTTACGATCGTTGTTGCTTGTTGCTTGTTGCTGCATAACGATTTTTGTCACGAGGTGGTTTGTTGTTATCAGTATCGGTCAGGATTGCGATGGAGTAGCCGATTTCTACCGCCACAACAAGGCCATGATCGAGTTCGTCCATACCAACGACATTGCTGATGGCGAGGAGGTCAATGGCGACCGACTTCCGGGTCGAATTCGAGATGTCGGGATCACCAACATCTACCGAAACGGTAGGTTCCTCTATTTCGTCATGCCTCGACGAAGTTTCTTGGCCGACGACGCAACGGAGGAGTTCATTTGGCAACTCGACCGAAATGCCGGAAGTATCGAAGAAATTCTGCGAACAACGAAGCGTGGCACTTATCATATCCAGTATATGAGGTCTGTTCCTGGCTGGTACTTCTGGATGCACAACTAAACCAGTATATTTGACACATCAATCTCCGCAAATTCCGCCGGGGACTGTGAAATTGATCCCTGCCGAGATAAGTTGAATTTACGAAAGGTGTTATCATGATAGTCTCCGATCAAGAGAAGACCGGGCTGGGCAACTACTTCATTGCCAACTACCCGCCGTTCTCTTTCTGGAAGCCCGAGAACTTGCCGGCCGCCGTGTCCGCGCTGCACCGCCCGCCGACCCCCGGCACGCCGCTGGGTCTGTACCTGCACATCCCGTTCTGCCGGAAGCGCTGCAAGTTCTGCTACTTCCGCGTGTACACGGACAAGAACGCCGGGGACGTGCAGACGTACACGAACGCTATCCTCAAGGAGGTCGAACTGCTCGCCCGGACCGAGTGCGTCGGCGGCCGCAAACTCGATTACGTCTACTTCGGCGGCGGCACCCCGTCGTACCTGAGCGCGGCGCAATTGCAATCGCTCATGGAGAAGTTGCAGGCGATCCTGCCGTGGGACGCGACCCGCGAAGTCGCCTTCGAGTGCGAGCCGGGGACGCTGCAACAGCACAAACTCGAAACGCTCAAGGCGCTCGGCGTCACCCGCTTGAGCCTGGGGGTGGAGAACTTCAAGCCGGAGATTCTGCAGTACAACGGCCGGGCGCACCTCGAAGTCGAAATCCACCGGGCTTACGGCTGGGCGCGCGACCTCGGCTTCGAGCAGATCAACATCGACCTGATCGCCGGCATGGTCGGCGAGGACTGGGTCAACTGGAAGGACTGCGTCCGCAAGACGATTGCGATGTCGCCGGACAGCGTGACCGTCTACCAGATGGAGTTGCCGTACAACACGGTCTTCTCGAAGGAGTTGAAAGTTCTGGGTAACGACGACCTGCCGGAGCACAGCATCGCCGACTGGCCGACGAAGCGGGCGTGGGTGCGCTACGCCTTCGACGAGTTCCTGGCCAACGGCTACGAGATGTCCTCGGCGTACACGGTCGTGAAGGGCAAGGCCAAGAACGGCTTCGTCTACCGCGACGCCCTGTGGAGTGGGGCCGACATGTTCGGCACCGGCGTGGCGAGTTTCGGCCACGTCAACGGCGTCCACATCCAGAACGTCGATACCTGGGAGAAGTACATCGACATGCTTTCGCGCGACGAAATCCCGCTGGGCCGCGCCCTCGAGACGACGCCGCGGGAACGGCTCGTCCGCGAGATGATTCTGCAACTCAAGACCGGCCGGCTGAGCGCCCACTACTTCTGGGCAAAGTTCGGGGCGGACATCTTCGCCGAGTTCCACGCCGGCTACGAGAAGTTGCGCGACCTCGGCTTGCTCACCCTCGACGACACCGGCGTGTCGCTGACCGCCGACGGCTTCCTACAAATCGACCGCTACCTGCCGACCTTCTTCGACCCCGACCGCGTGAGCAACCGTTACACGTAATCCTGCCGCCATTCATACACCGCCGACTGGCCCACGTTCTCCTCGACCTCGACGCTCAACCGCACCGGGGTCAGCCCGAACTCGCGGGCGATCGCTTCGAGCAATCGCCCGGCGATGAACTTGGCCAGCAGCTCCGCCGTCGTGTTCTCGATGTCGAGTAGCACGCAGTCGCCACGGGGGAAAACCCAGCGGCGCTCCTTGTAGCTCACCTCGACGGCGTCGCCGGTGCCGGTGACGTGAATCACGGGGTTCTTCGTGGCGACGAGCATGTGGTGGTCGAGTTCGTTCGTGATCGCCAGCGTCAGCCGTTTCAACGCGACGAAGTCGAAGACGTACCAGTCCTCGCCGAGCGGCCCATCGACTTCGACGGTGGCGCGGTAGTTGTGCCCGTGCAACTTCTCGCACTGGTGCCCGGCGAAACTGATGAAGTGGCCGCAACTGAAGATGAAGTTGTCGTGCCCGACGCGGACCCGGTAGCGTTCGGTCATAGCGGGAGCCACTCGTCGGTGTGCCAGCGGAAGGGGTCAGTCGGCTTCAGGATACCCTCGCGCAGGGCGACGAACAGGCA
>JANYHV010000098.1 GCA_025362195.1 Fimbriiglobus sp.
TGACGACGATGGCGATGGAGGCGGCGAGGAAGAGCGTGATCCCGCCCGTGTAGGCGATGACGAGCAACACTTCGGAGGTGAACAGCGGGTAGCACCGGCCCACGAGGTAGACGCCGGCGGCGACCATCGTTGCGGCGTGGATGAGGGCCGACACCGGCGTCGGGCCTTCCATCGCGTCCGGCAGCCAGGTGTGCAACGGCCACTGCGCCGACTTGCCGACGCACCCGGCGAAAATCCCCAGGCCCATCACCAGCGGCAGCCACCCGTCGGCCGGGGCGGCGTGGGTCAGCGCGTCGAGGTCGAGGGTGCCGCGGAGTTGCCAGGCGGCGAAAATGCCGACGAGGAAGCCGGCGTCGCCGATCCGGTTCATCACGAATGCCTTGGTCGCGGCGGCGATCGCGGCCGGGCGCTCGGTGTAGAAGCCGATGAGTAGGTACGACGACACGCCGACGAGTTCCCAGCCGACGAAAACGTGCAGCAGGTTGTCGCCCATCAGCAGGAAGAGCATGGCGAACGCGAACAGCAACAGTTCGAGGAAGAATTGCCCGAACCGGCCGCGGCGCTGCGTCTGCGTGACGGGATCGGTGACCGTCCGCCCGGCCTCGTCGCGCAGGTAGCCCAGCGAGAAGAGCATGACCAGGGTCGTCACGAGGCAGACCATCGGCACTATCACGGCCGTCAAGGCATCGACGCGGTAGCCGAACCGCAGTTGCGCCACGCCGTCGGGCTTCGACCCCACCCGCACCCACTCGACCGACTCGCCGTAGGCGTCCCCCGCGAAGTCCCCTTGCAACAGCCCGGCGAACGCGGCGACCGTCGCCAGCCCCATCACGCCGACGGCGAAAAACCCCGGCAGTCGCGTCGGCGCGGCCCGCGGCGACGCCAGCCGGCGGACCGTCCCGGCGACCAACAGCACGAGCGTGCCGGCCAACGGCAACAGGGTCGCGGCGAGGAACAAGCGACCGGCGGGCAGGTCGAACACGGCGGGCCTGCCAGCTAGAGAGGGGAACGCGATCACCACGGCGGCGCTGCCAGTTTACCAGCCGACGGGCATGATCGGGCCAGGGAAATGGACCGGTTGTGCCGAGTGCCCGCATTGCCGTACCGAACGATTGTCTTTTTGGCGAACTCCTGCCGAAACGACTCAATCGTCATTCCTCAAGGGATTAAAATCGATTCCGAAGCGATTCAGGAGCGATGCTTTATTCCCCTGAGGTATAATCGAGATGTCATGAACGATTGAAACGTCGCCGACGTTCGCCAGGCGATTGAAGCAGTTTTTGAAAGCCCGGCCCCGCGAACTCCGGGCCGCGCTGAGCCACGTCGAGGACCTGCTCGCCGAACTCAATGCGGGTGCCAAGCCCCTGAACGTCCGCCACGGCTGGTGGCACGACGAGCGACGAGGCCTGTACGCGACGGACCAAAAAGGGGCGACCGGGAAGGGCCACGTTCAGCTCCGCCTGTACGTGTACCCCGAGACCGCGTCCGAGGTCCTTTGGCTGTTGACGATCGGCGAAAAGAACACTCAGAAACGCGACCTCCAGGCCTGCCGAGAAATGACGGCCGACCTGGAACCCAAGGAGGGCGATCCCGATGGCCGAGAAACTGGACCCACTCCGCCCGACGAAAACGGGCCGGCACCGCAGCGTGACCGAGATGGTGACTGACCTCTCCGACGACGAGGCGTTCGCCGCGGGAGTCGAAGCAGAACTGAACGGCCGGGCATTGATCCGGCAATTGACCGCGATCCGTTGCACGCAGGGATTGAGCCAACAAGACATGGCTCGAGAGTTGGGCTGCACGCAGAGTCGCGTATCGAAGATGGAAGCCGGTCCCGACGCCGACTTGAAGTTCGGCGACATCCAGGCTTACGCCCGCGCCCTCGGACTGGCCGTCGGCGTAGACCTCCGCCGCGCGGACATGACCCTCGTCGATCGGATCAAGCGGGACACCCTGACGACCCGCGACACCTTACAACACATCGCCGCCTTGTCCTGCGGCGACTCGGTCATGGTCGATGGGTTGCGGGGGTTCATGTACGAACTGCTGGCCAACGCGAGTTGGTCCGTCGCCCAAGTCGAACAACGGTTCGCCACATACGCGCAGGCAATCCCGACGGAGAAGGCTCCCACGGTCAGCTACCAGGGTGACGCCCTCCCGGTTCGCAAAGCCGTCGCCCCGCGGAAACTGTAACCCGGACCCGCCGGGGTGCCTCTCGCCCAGCAACTCTGCGTCGAGCACCGCCGGACGGGAATGGTTTGCTGCCTTGGCGCGTGCGGCCGTGACCTCCCGCGTCTATTTCAGTAGGCCGTAGTTGACGAGGGTTTGGCGGACTTTGGCTTCGCCGGCGTCGTCCATCGGGCACATCGGCAAGCGGAGTTCGCCGTTGCCGCGGCCGAGCAGTTTCATCGCTGTCTTGACGGGGATCGGGTTGGTCGCCACGCCGAGCATGTCGCGGCACAGCGGGAACAGCTTGCGGTGCATGGCCAGGGCCTCGGCGTGCCGGCCGGCGGCGTAGGCGGTCACCAGGGCCATCATGTCCCGGGGGACGATGTTGCCGACGACCGAGACGACGCCCTTCCCGCCGATACTCATCAGCGGCAGGGTCAGGCTGTCGTCGCCGGACAGGAGGGTCAGGTCGGTCAGCGCGGCGATCTGCGACGCCTGGTCGAGCGACCCGGTCGCCTCCTTCACCGCGACGATGGTCGGGTACGCCTCGGCCAGGCGGGCGATCGTCTCGGGCAGGATGTTCGACGCGGTGCGGCCGGGGATGTTGTAGACGACGATCGGCAGGTCGGTCGCCTCGGCCACGCCGCCGAAGTGCCGGAAGTACCCCTCCTGCGTCGGTTTGTTGTAGTACGGGCCGACCTGCAAGGTGCCGGTGGCCCCGGCGGCCTTCGCGGCCTTGGTCATGCGGACCGCCTCGGCCGTGCTGTTCGACCCGGTCCCGGCCATGACCTTGATCCGACCGGCCGCGCGCTCGCAGACGAACGCGACGACCCGCTCGTTCTCGGTGTGGTCGAGGGTCGGGCTTTCGCCGGTCGTGCCGCACGGGGCGAGGGCGTTGGTCCCCTGGCCGACGTGCCAATCGACGAGGGCACCGAGCGCGTCCCAATCGACGGCCCCGGCCCGGAACGGGGTGACGACGGCCACGGTAACGCCCGCAAAAATCTCGCCGCGCGTTGCTGTCATCACCCGACCTCACTCGACCTGGGGGGCACGCTGTTCAAGTCCGTCAGCCTAGCGACGCCCCCGGCGGGAGCAAGTGCGGCCTGGTATAATCGACGCACGCCCCCCTCCGGAGTGACCCCGATGCCGCTGCACGACTGGACCCGCGTGTCGCCGAACAAGTTCCACGACATGCACGTGAGCTGGATCGCCGCGGTCCGCACCCGCCTGAACACCGGGCTACTCCCGGACGGCTACTACGCACTGGCCGAGCAAAAGGCCGAACCCTTCGTGCCCGACGTGCTCACCCTCGACAGTAGCGACGATGGCGATTCGGTGACGAGTTGGCCGGCGGGCGGGGGCGGGCCGGCCGCGGCGACGCTAGTCCAGGCGGAATTGACCTTGTCGGGGCGGCGGCGGCGGCCGTACCCGCCGGCCCGCCGCGTCGTCGTGCGGCACGTCGAAGGCCAGCGGCTCGTCGCCGTGATCGAACTCGTTTCACCGGGCAACAAGGCCAAGACGAAGGCAGAACGCGAGTTCGTCGAGAAGTCCGCGGCCCTGATCGAGACCGGCATTCACCTGACCGTCGTGGACGTGTTCCCGAACTCGCCGCGGCTGCCGCAAGGCTTCGGCGGGGCCGTCTGGCGGAGCGTCGAGCGGGTCAAAGCGGAGTACGCGCCGCAGTTCTCGCGGACGCACGCGGCGTTCGCGGCCAAGGCCGGGGGCGGGTGCCTGGTCAACTTCCAGTCGTCCGAGGTCGGGGCCGCGCTGCCGTCCCTACCGCTGTACCTGACGCCGACCGCGTGCGTCCTGTTGCCCCTCGACGACGCCTACCAGGACGCGTGGGTCGGCTACCCGAAGCCCCTGCGGCAAGTGCTCGAAGCCCCGGCCGGTGCGCCGGCCGGCCGTTAGCGCCAGTACAGTTTGTCGAGGGCGACGTTGCCCCCGCACAGGACGACGCCGACGTTCGGCAGGCCGGGGAGGGCGCGGAACTCGTCGCCCAAGACGACGGCGACGCCGACGGCCGCGCTCGGCTCGATCACCAATTTCATCCGCTCCCAGACGAGCCGCATCGCCGCGACGATCTGCGCTTCGCTCACGGTGAAGATGCCGTCCACCCGGTCGCGGACGATCGGCCAGGTGAGGCGGCCCAGGCTCGTCAGCAGGCCGTCGGCGATGGAGTCCGGGGCCGTTTGCGGCTGCCAGACGCCCGAGGCGAACGACCGGGCCGCGTCGTCCGCCCCCTGCGGTTCCGCCCCGTAGACGCGGACGCCTTCCCGCGTCCCCTTGGCGGCGACGGCGAACCCGGAGAGCATCCCGCCGCCGCCGACCGGGGCGACGACGGCGTCCAGGTGCGGCACGTCGGCGAGCAGTTCGAGGCAGGCGGTGCCCTGGCCGGCGATCACGTCCGGGTGGTCGAACGGCGGGATCAGCGTGCCGCCGGTCCGGGCGACGATCTCGCCCGCCACCCGCTCCCGCTCGGCCAGCGTCGGCTCGCACTCGACGACGGTCCCGCCGTAGCCGAGGACGGCTGCCTTCTTGACCGCCGCCGCCGTGCGGGGCATGACGATACTTGCCGCGATGCCGCGGACCCGCGCCGCCAGCGCCAGCGCCTGGGCGTGGTTGCCCGAACTGTGCGTGACGACCCCCCGCGCGGCGGTGGCATCGTCGAGCCGGCGGACGGCGTTCGTGGCCCCGCGGTACTTGAACGACCCGGTCTTCTGCAAGTTCTCGCACTTGAACCAGACCGCCCGCCCGGCCAGCGCGTCGAGCGTCGCGCACGTCAGCACCGGCGTGCGGTGGGCGAACCCGCGCAGGCGGTCGGCGGCGGCGTGGACGTCGGCCAGGGTCACGGCGTCGGGCATCGGGGACTCCTCGGCACGGGGCAATCGTCGGTCACCGGGGCATTGTAGCCGGTCGCGCGAACGCCCCCGCCGGCCGGGAATGCGAGTTTTCCCCTTTGCGGCCGCGCCGCTTTGCCCGACACTTGGCACTCGTCGCGCACTCGCCCCGGGGGTCGGTATGGTCGTCGAGCGGTGGCGGTGGGGCGTCGTCTGGCTGCTGTTCGCGGCGACGCTCATCAATTACATGGACCGGCAGGCGCTGGCCAACACGCAGCGGTACCTGCTGCCCGAGTTCGAGCCGGACCCGACCAGGCAGAACGCGGTTTACGCCGACGTGCAGTTCGCTTTCGGCCTGTCGTTCGCGCTGTTCCAGGTCGTGGCCGGGTTTCTGATCGACCGCTTCTCGCTGCGGTGGCTGTACCTCGGGGCCATCGTCGTCTGGTCGGCGGCCGGGGTGGCGACCGGGTTCGTCCCGGCCGGGGCGGTCGGGCTGCTGATCGCGTGCAGGGTGCTGCTCGGCGTCGGCGAGGCGTTCAACTGGCCGTGCGCCGTGGCCGGGGTCCGCAAGCTCATCCCGCGCGAGTCCCGCGGCCTGGCCAACGGCATCTTCCACAGCGGGGCGAGCCTGGGTGCCCTCGCCATGCCGTTCCTCGTGCTGCTCCTCGTCGATACCGCCACCGGGGCCGGGTGGCGGGAACTGTTCGTCGCCGTCGGCGTGCTCGGCTTCGTCTGGGTCGGCGTATGGCTCGGGTTCACCCGCGGCGTCCGGGCCGCTGTGATCGACGGCCCGCCGATGCAGGACGGCGACGGCCCCGACGGCCCCGGCCCGGCGCTCGCCGCCGTGTTCGCCACGCGGACCTTCTGGGTCGCACTCGTCACGCTGGTCTGCGTGAACGTCACCTGGCACTTTTACAACCAGTGGTTCCCCCGCTTCCTGACGCAAGACGTGCAGGTCCCCGGCCGGGCAGAGCAGTGGATCCTCGCCGGCTTCTACGTCAGCGCCGACCTCGGCAGCCTCGCCTTCGGCCGGCTGTCGCGCACCCTGACCCGCGCCGGGTCCACGGTCGAGCGGTCGCGGCAAATCGTCATGGTCGGGATCGCGCTGCTCGCCCTGGCGGGGACCGTCCCGGCGTGCTACGCTTTCACCGCGGACGAGCCGGTGCGCTGGGCCTGCTTCTTCGTCGTCGCGGCGGCGGTCATGGGCGGCTTCTCGGTGGCCTTCGCGCTGGTGCAAGATGTCGCCGCGCGGCACACGGCCCAAATCCTCGGCATCTGCGGCTGCGTCTCGTGGCTGGCCGTGTCGGGCATCACCAAGGTCGTCGGCGGGTACGCGGCCCCGGGCAAGTACGCCGCCCTGTTCCTGGCCATCGGCTGCGTCCCCCTGATCGCCGCCGCCGCCGGCTTTCTGTGGCCCAAACCGGAGACCCGATGACCGAGACCGTGGCCGCGTTCGAGCGTCACCTGCTCGACAACTTGGACGACGTGGCGGCGTGGAGCGCCTACGCCGACTACCTGACCGAGCAGGGCGAACCCCGCGGCGACTTCATGCGCGTCCAACTCGCCCTCGAAGACGAGACGCTGCCGAAGGCGGAGCGGCGGGCGTTGCACGAGGAGGAAGAGGCGCTGCGGGTCAAGCACCTCGACGAGTGGGTGGGGGAG
>JANYHV010000102.1 GCA_025362195.1 Fimbriiglobus sp.
ACACAGCGGACACCGTCACTAGATCGTCGGGCGAATCGTCGGAAGTGCTGGAAAACAAAGCATTTAGCGTCGATCTGCATCAATCAACATCGTCTGACACAAGCTCCCCGGGTTGGATTCGAACCAACGACCAGCCGATTAACAGTCGGCTGCTCTACCGCTGAGCTACCAGGGAATGGCTGCGGGACCGCCCGCATTTCGAGATTTATAGGGGGGAACTGGCCCGCACGCAAGGGGAGTCATTCAATACGCTCTCCCCCACCGCTCCCGGAGTTCCCCATGCGTCTGGCGACCGTCCTCACCCCCCACGGACCCCGTGCCGCCGTTCACGTCCCCGGACCTGACGGCGGGCACTTCGTGGACTTGCACGCCACCGACCCCGGACTGCCGACTTCGGTCAAGCACTTGCTCGGCGCGTCCCCGCTCGTCAAGAGAGCGGCCGCGGAGTGCGCGGGTTCGCCGAACGCCGTGATTTACCCGGCGAACGCGGTCAAAATCCTGCCGCCGGTGCCCGACCCGGGCAAGCTCATTTGCGTCGGGCTGAACTACCGCGACCACGCCATCGAGGGCGGCAAGGCGATCCCCACGGAGCCGGTGCTGTTCAGCAAGTTCATCAACACGCTGATCGGCCACGGCGACGCGATCAAGATCCCGAAGGTCTCGAAGCAGGTCGATTACGAGGCCGAACTCGTGATCGTCATCGGCAAGACGGGCAAGCACATCCCCAACGACGCGTCGGCGTTCGGCTACGTCGCCGGGTACACCTGCGGGCACGACGTGTCCGGGCGGGACTGGCAGTTCCGCGGGGCCGAGAAGCAGTGGATGATCGGCAAGACGTTCGACACGTTCGCCCCCGTCGGCCCGGTGATCGTCACCACCGACGAACTGACCGACCCGCACTCGCTGCAGGTGCAACTCCGGCTCAACGGGGTGACGATGCAGAACTCGAACACCAAGGAGTTCATCTTCAAGGTGCCGGAAATGCTGGCGTTCATTTCGCAGGTGATCACGCTCGAACCGGGCGACCTGATCTTCACCGGCACCCCGCCGGGCGTCGGCATCTCGCGGACCCCGCAAGTGTTGCTCAAGGCCGGCGACGTGTGCGAGGTCGAGATCGCGCAGATCGGCGTTTTGCGCAACGTCTGCGTGGCGGAGTGACTCCTGGCGAGCCGGAAGCGTCAGCGCCCGGAGTTCTTCGCGTCAGCGGTTGCGTGCGAAGAACTCCGGGCGCTGACTGCGGACTCCGGGCGCTCACGCTTCCGGCTCGCCTGAATACCTTAACCCCACCCTCTCACTCAGAGTCGATAGACATGGCCTTCTTCCCCGACGTGCCGACGATCGCTTTCGACGGCCCGGACTCGACCAACCCTCTCGCCTTCCGCCACTACGACGCCACCGCGGTCGTCGAGGGTAAGACGATGGCGGAGCACTTGCGCTTCGCCGTGGCGTACTGGCACACCTTCCGGGGCACCGGGGCCGACCCCTTCGGGCCGGGGTGTGCCGTGCGGCCGTGGGAGGACGGGTCGCACTCGCTGGCGATGGACCTCAAGCGGGTCGACGTCGCCTTCGAGTTCATGACCAAGTTGGGCGTGCCGTACTACTGCTGGCACGACCGCGACATCTCGGACGAAGGGGCCAACCTCGCCGTGACCAACAAGCGGCTCGACACCGTCGTGGCGTAGTTGAAGGAGAAGCAGGCCGAGACGGGGATCAAGCTCCTCTGGGGCACGGCCAACCTGTTCAGCCACCCGCGCTTCGTCCACGGGGCCTCGACGAGTTGCAACGCCGACGTGTTCGCCTTCGCGGCGGCGCAGGTCAAGAAGGCGATCGAGGCGACCAAGGAACTCGGCGGCGTCAACTACGTCTTCTGGGGCGGCCGCGAGGGCTACCACACGCTCAACAACACCGACTTGCGGCGCGAGTTCGACCACCTGGCCAAGTTCCTGCACCTGGCCGTCGATTACAAGAAGAAGATCGGCTTCACCGGGCAGTTCCTCATTGAGCCGAAGCCGAAGGAGCCGACGACGCACCAGTACGACAGCGACTGCGCGGCGTGCATGGCCTTCCTCAAGACCTACGGCCTCGACAAGGACTTCAAGTTCAACGTCGAGACCAACCACGCCACGCTCGCCGGGCACACGATGGCCCACGAGTTGACGTATGCGTCCGGCTACGGGATGCTCGGCAGCATCGACGCCAACCGCGGCGACGAACTCATCGGCTGGGACACCGACCAGTTCCCGACCAACCTGTACCAGACCGCGCAAGTGATGCTCGCGGTCCTCAACCAGGGCGGCCTCGGGTCGGGCGGGCTGAACTTCGACGCCAAGGTCCGCCGCGAGAGCTTCGAGCCGATCGACCTCTTCTACGCCCACATCGGCGGCATGGACGCCTTCGCCCACGGCCTGAAGATCGCGGCGGCGATGCGGGCCGACGGGGTCGTCAAGGAGATGCTGACCAAGCGGTACGCCTCGTGGGACGCGGGCATCGGCGCGACCATCGAAGCCGGCAAGGCCGATTTCGCCACGCTCGAAGCCTACATGCTCGCCAAGGGCGACATCACACCGAACACGTCCGGCCGGCAGGAGCTGTTGGAGAACATCGTGAACCGGTATCTTCGCTAGCGCTTCGGGTATGGGGTATGGTCGGACCGAAGCGGGCGCGAGGGCCGGAGGTTCTGCGATACCCGATACCCCACACCCCATACCCGGAGCGTTAGCGACCCCGCATGTGCAGCCGCGGGAACAGCGGGCCGCAGCGGCCCAGGCGGGCGTACAGCGGGCGTTCGAGATAGAAGCCGGTCGCCTGGTAGGTGCGGTTCACGTGGACCAGGGCCGGCAGCACGATCCACAGGGCGGTCTCGCGGCGGGTCATCGTGAACGGCGGGCCGTACAGGCCGACGCGCAACGCCCGTAGGGCCGTGGGCACGACGAAACTGGCCACGGTCAGCGGGGTCGAGTTGACGCCGCGTAGGGCCAGGAAGACGAGGTTCGCCAGGTTCGGCGCGGCGTCGAACAGCGGGTGGTTCGACGGCACGTACCCGGGGTACGGCGACGGCCGCACCAACAGCGACGGCTCGGTCACGACTTCGAGCAACCGGTACAGGCGCGGGTGGTGGGGCGTGGCGGTCGCGGCCTGGCAGTCGGCGCACGGGACCGCGGTTTGGGCGGACGCCGTGCCGGTGGCGAGCGCGACGAACGCGGCAAGGAATGCGGCCAGGCGGGTCGTCGTCATGGAGAGTTTCTCGGGTGAGCTGAACTTTGCCACCCGCCCGGGAATGAACAAGAAACATTGACGGGATGCGGTGCCGAAACTCGGGCACTTCACAACGGTCGCAACGGACGGACGAGTGGGGGCCGCCGGAACAACCCGGCCGCCCGGACCAGGCCTTTTTTCAGGGAGATTCGACGATGGCCAAGCAACACAGCCCGGGCTTCCTCAAGATCGCCCACGAGGCGAAAGCCCGCGTGACGGAGTGTACCGTCGAGGACGTGGTCAAACGGCAGCAGGCCGGCGAGGCGGTCGTCGTCGTGGACGTGCGCGAGGAGAGCGAGTTCGCGGCCGGCCACGCCCCGGGCGCGCTGCACATCGGCAAGGGCGTGCTGGAGCGCGACGTCGAGGTGAAAATCCCCGACCCCGCGACCCCGGTCGTCCTGTACTGCGGCGGCGGCTTCCGCTCGGCGCTCGCGGCCGAGACGATGCAGAAGATGGGCTACACGAACGTCATCAGCATGGACGGCGGCTTCACCGCGTGGGCCGCGAAGGGCCAGCCGGTCGAGAAGGCGTGACCGCTACTTCTTCGCCGCGGGGGTCAGCCGCTTGAGCGCGTCGCGTGCCTCGTCGGTGACTCGCGACCCCGCAGCCCTGGGGGCGTCGTGGGGGTTTCCGTATGTTGACGGCGTCTCGACCCCGCCGGCCGCTGGGCGCGGTCTCTCGGAATCGGGAGGGCTTCGGCGATGGGGACAGTCGATTGGCACGCTTTGGCCCATAAGCTCGACACCTTATATCCCGACGGCGAAAAGGGCGGCTCGGACTTGGGCCGCCAGGCGCTCGAGTTGATCGTCGGCGTGGACGCCCTCCGGTCCGCCGTTGACTATTACATCGCGGGCGACCCAGGGAGTCAGTTGGCCCACTCGGTGCTCGCCTTCCTGCAGCCGTCGTCAGCGATGGAGCGGTGCCTGGAAATCGCCCGCAGTGACGCGGACGCGGACTCTCGAAGGCTGGCAGTCGGGTTGCTTCAGGTAGTCGCCGACCGCAGGGGGATCGGTTGGGCGGCCGAGTTCCTCCGCGACGAAGACGAAGGGGTGCAGGCGCGGGGGGCGGCAATCGTTGACCAACTGTTGTGGACCTACCGCGTCGAACCCGAAGACTGCGACCGAATTCTGGAGGCGATGGAAGGCCACCCCAGCGCCGGGGTCCGACGCGCGGCGGCGCTACTCCGCGACACCATGACATCCCGGCGAAGGCCGGCCGGAACTGCCGATGCGCCAGGCCCGGCGGGCACATAGCGTGCTTTCGGGCCGGGTCTAGCGGTCTTGGTAGGGTGGGGCCGGCTTCCAGCCGGTCCGGGCGGCAGCGCGGCGTAGCGGGCGGCCAGGTCGGTCCCGGTTCGGACGACCGTCACCCGCGTCTCTTCGCGCGACAGCTGGCTCTTGCCCCTGGTGTCGGAAGCGTGGGTCATGATGTCGGCCGCGGTCCTTCACGAGAGCCGCTCGAAGCACTCGGCCGGGATCGGTTGTCATGTCTTGGCTTCGGGAGCTGGCCTCTGTGAGGCCGGACCCCGGCGCGAGCCGAGGCCCCTTCAATCATGGGTAGCGGGTCCGGCCTCACAGAGG
>JANYHV010000131.1 GCA_025362195.1 Fimbriiglobus sp.
GTTCGTCGGGGCCGTCACGCCGGCTGCGGCCCCGACGAACTAAGGCCAGAGGCGGCGGTGCCTGACACGCCATCCTTGAACCGGAGGGAGTGGGTGGAGGGGCCGCCTTAAAACAGGCTGAGTTGCTGCGGCTTTCGGCGATGCGTCACCTGCCCGGCGTGCGTCGGGGCTGGCGGCTTAGGCGGGTTTGGCAGCGCGATGACGTTCCCTCCCGGCGTGTCGTCGGACTCGTCGTCAGCGGGTGGGGCCTCCTGCACCGGCTCGGCGACCGGCTCTGGCCTCGTGATTCGCGCCGTCACCGGCTTTTCCGCCCGCGCCTGCGGCTTGCTCCCGACCCGCGCCGAGGCGGCTTCGACCGCGTTCGACGCCCTCAGCGTTTTGATCCGCGCGTCCAATTCGGCCACGGTCGGCTCGCCCTCCTTCGGTTCCTTCTCCGAAAGGCCAGCCTTCAACTTGTCCCGCAGGTCAGTTAGCTGCCTTCCGTACTCGGCGTGCCGGAACACCGCCCCGATGCGGGTCTGGTAATCGGAGAGCTGCCCTTCCGCCACGGCCTTGTCTTGTTCGGCACTCTCCCTTTCCAGCCCGTAACTCGCGGCAATGCGTTCCAATGCGTTCAGCAGCGCCCTCGCCCCGGCTCCGTCCCGCAGCTCGGCCCGCCGCATGACTTGGCCGTCGAGGTAGGTCTCCGTGTCGCCCAGCGGGTGCAGGACGAAGCGGTAGGCAAGCCCGCGGTAGGTGCCGACGGGAACGGTGCGGTGCTCACAGACGTGCTGCGGCAACCGCTCCATCCGTGCGGTCAGTGCCTCGACCGCGTCGGCGTTCGAGAGCGTGCGAGTGCCGACCGTGACCCGGTCGCCTTGATGGGCTTCCAGCGTGGTCATGTCCTGCCCCAGCTTTTCGATCCGGCCGGTCGATTGCGGATGCGGTCGGGAAGCTACTTCAGGTTCCGTCGGGAGAGGTACTGCTCGTCGTGGTGGTTCTTCCGCAGGATGGCCAGCCGCTGTAGCTCTGCGTCGGTCTCGGCCAGCGTGAGCACCGTCGAGTTGCCGGACGCGATGGCCTTTACCTCGTCGTAGCTGAGCTCCTGCCCGCCGATGTCTTCCGCCTTCCGCACCGCACAGTCGCCGGACATGATCTGGGCGATGAACTTCGCCTTCGTTTCCAGCGCCTGCCACATGTAGGCGTCGAACGAACCCTCCGTGACGTACCGGTAGATGGTGACTTCCGCGTACGTGTTCCCCTGCCGGAGGATGCGGCCTTCCCGCTCCTCGACTTCGGCCGGCTTCCAGGGCGCGTCGAGGTGGTGGAGAGCGACTAGGTGCTTCTGCACGTTCGTGCCGGTGCCCATCTTCGAGGTGGTGCCGATCAGCACCCGAACCGTGCCCTGCCGAACCTTCTCGAACACGGCGTTCTTCTTGGCGTCGGTGTCGGCGTCGCCGATAAAGGCGATCTGCCCGCACGGGATGCCGTGGTCCGCGAGCTTGGAGGCAATCTCGTCGTACACCGAGAACGGATTGGGGTGAACGCCCATGTCGCAGAACACCATCTGAGTGCCCCGCGTGTCCTTGGTCTTCTTCCAGATGCGGACGACGTTCCGCACCAGCGCGTTCACCTTCGAGTCGGGGAAGTCGCAGTCCGCCCCGAGCATCCGGCCGTCGAGGGCGGGCTTGTGGCCGTCGGTGGTGATGGACAGCGCGCTGTCTACGCGGGGATCGACCTTGCTGGTGCGGATTTTCTCGTACCGCTCGACCTGCTTGGCCTGCAGCTCGTGCTGCTCGTCGGTCATCGGGCAGGCGAGCGTCTGCGGCTTGCCGCCTTTGAGCCGTGGCCGGGGTACTCTGCCGAACTCTGTCGGACAGAACCTGTTTATGGAAGACTAGTGTCGTAGACTCTCATGAATATGATTTTACCCGACGACCTCCGCGCCCGGCGGGCCGCTGCTGCCGGACTCGGGGCGGTCGTCGGGCGTCCCGCGGGGCCGCTGTGGGGACCGCCTTAAAGGCCCCTGCGTGGGTCCGGGGCACATCTTCAGGGGGTGATTGAGGGGTCAGGGAGGGCCCGCGGTAAAACGCCGCTACGCCTGCCTGCGGGCCTCAATGTACTCACCCCTGCGGAAACGCCGGCGTTTCTGCTTTGCGGGATGGCATGACCAGGGGCGTAGCCGGTTGGCGGGCCTGGGGCAACTTCCGCGTTCCCGTGTTCCGCCCGAGCCGAGTTCCCTGCATAACCGCGTAACCGAAACGCTGTCCCTCTGTGATCGGGGGGTTGCGGCATCGCTGCATCCGTGGCATGGTCGGCGTTGCCGCACGGCCGCGCCCGGGATGATCCCGGGTTCCCGGGTTGCGGCGGCGGGACTTATGCGATCGATTTGCGTCATCAACCAGAAGGGCGGCTCGGGGAAAACGACCACTGCGGTCAACCTGGGGGCGTCGCTCGCCGGGCGGGGGCGGAGGGTCCTCCTCCTCGACTTCGACCCGCAGCACTCGGCCACCCAGTGGCTCTCGCCCCGCGACGCGGGCCGGGGCCTGTTCGACCTCCTCGCAGGGCCGGACTCGGCTACGCTGGCGGGCCTCGCCGAACCGACCGAGGCCCCGAACCTGTCGCTGGTCGGCTCGTCCGCCTGGCTGGTCGGGGCCGAGAAGGCGCTGGCCGCGGAGCCGGGGGCGGAGACGATCCTCCGCGGCAAGGTCGAGGGCCTGCCGCCCGGGGCCTTCGACTACATGCTCATCGACTGCCCGCCGACCCTAGGCGTGCTGACCGTGAACGCACTGACCGCCGTCTCGGAGGTCCTCGTCCCGGTCGCCTGCCACGTCATGGGCGTGCAGGGGCTCGCGCAGATCCTGCAAACAATTGAGCGGGTCCGACTGCGGCTGAATCCCGGCCTGCGCGTCGCGGGCATCCTGGCGTGCCGGCTGGACCGGCGGACCGTCCACGGCGTCGAGGTCGAGGCCAAGCTCCGCGGCCGGTTCCCCGAGACCTACAAGACGGCCATCCGCGAGAACGTCCGCCTCGCCGAGTGCCCGTCGATGGGCGTGTCGATCCTGAGCTACGCCCCGTCGAGCCACGGCGCGCAGGACTACCGGGCGCTCGCCGAGGAGGTGATCGGGCAGGAAGGACAGTCAACCACGGAGGACCATGGCACAGCCGCGAACGAGTAGGAGCACCATCAAGAACGACCCCTTCGAGAGCGTCATCCCGACCCGCCCGCCGGCGGAAGCGCCGACTATGCCGCTGAAGGTAGAAGCGCAGCCCGCTGCGGAAGAAGCGGCGGCCGCCGAGACGTTGGGGTTGGAGCCTAGCCCGCCCGCGCCGCTGCCGGTGCCGGCTCCGCCGGAGGGCCGGCAGAAGCTGACGGTCCACCTGGAGGCCGACATCGTCAACCGGGTGAAGAACGCCGCCTACTGGAACCCGCGGCTGACCATCGCGCGGATCGCTGAGCGGGGCATCCGGCTCGCCCTGCGGGAGGTCGAGAAGGACCACGGCGGGGTGTACCCCCAGCGCGAGGGCGAGCTGGTTGGCGGCAGGCCGATCAAGTGAGCCGCGCACTTGGTCCCCATACGTCCGCGGCTTCGGTGTGAGCCGAAGCCGAAGGCCCCAGGAGGAGGCGGGGGCGTTCGTGCTTTCGGTCGCGGCCCTCGTGCTTTCGGTCGCGGCCGGGCGGAAGACTTCGTGCTTTCGGTCGCGGCGGCGGCCGCAGCCTTCGTGCTTTCGGTCGCGCGGAGTGGGGGTAAGCCCGCGACCGGACAGGGGAATCCGGCGGGTAAAGAGAATGATCTTAAAGGGTAATGATTAAAGCCATTGGCGAGACAGGTCTCTTGTGAACCGGACCCGGACCCCCGAACGCGTCGGCGACATCCTCAGCCGGCTACCAAAACTCTCCCCGGACGCGGACACCGGTGCAAAACCTCGCGGAGGGTCGGGCCCAACGCAGCCATGTTCTCCGGGACCGGACCGCGCTCCGCCCGCGGACGCCCGCGAGCCGCCCGACGCCCCGGCGAGCCGGTACGACTTCGATCTGGGCGAGTTCCCGCTGTTCCGGCTCAACAAACTCGCCGCGGGCCGATCGGGCCGCGAGCCGCTCCGCTACGAGGACGCCATCACCGGCCGCGACGGCCGGCCCGTTCGCCGGTCGTGGGCCGTCCACCCCGGCGCGTCCGGCTTCGGCGGCCCGAGCACCCAGGTGCTCCTCTTCGACCTGCTTCAACTCTACGCCGAGCAGGGGGCACGCGGGTCCCAGATCCAGTTCGGCACGCTCCGCTCGCTCCTGGCCCGCCGCGGCGACCGCAACCCGTCGAAGCGCGACTACGACCGCCTGCGCCGGGACTTCGACGTCTTGCGCGGCTACGACATCCACTGCGTCAACGCCTTCTGGGACTCGGCCCGGCGGGCCTACGCCGACATGAACTGGCGGCTGTTCGGGTCGGTCTTCTACTTCAAGGCGGGTCCCGGGGCGGACCCCGGCGGGCAGCCCTTCGGCTTCATCGAGGTCAGTCCGGTGCTCCAGGCCGCCGCCCGGTCCCGCGGTTTGTACAGCCTCGGCTTCGGCCGCGCCTTCTTCTACCGGCTCAAGCCCCTGGAGCAGCGGCTGGCCGTCTACCTGGCCAAGCAGTTCACCTCGCAGACGCTGCACCGCCGCTTCGTGCGCGACCTGGCGCGGGTCCTGCCCATCGAGGCCGGGCGGGACCGCGACTGCCGCCGCATCCTGTCGGGGGCCGCGGACGGCCTGCTGCGCGCCGCGCTCCCGGCGCTGGGGTCGTTCCGGCTGACGCCGTCGGCGACCGGGGAGTGGCTCGCGGAGTTCCGCCGCGGCACCGCGCCCGCCGACCCGTACTCCGTGCCCTGGCGGCCCGCTGAGGCGCTCGGCCCGGCCCTGGCCGAGTTGGTCTATCGGATCGTCGAGGCCGTCGGCGGGGAGGACGACCGGGTCTGGTGGGCCCGCTGCGCCGAGCGACTCGGCCGCGGGGCGGTCGATCGGGGCCTGGGGTTACTCAAAGAGGCCCGCCGGAACGGGGCCGTGAGGACCCCGGGGGGACTGCTCACGAAGTTCTTCAAGGACATCGCCGCCGAGGCCGGCGTGGCCCTGACCTGACGCCACCCCGCGAGTCGTCCCCGCCCGCGGCTCGAGGGCGACGACTTGCTACTCTCGCCCGGTCGATCTATTGAACGGTCCGAGTACACGCTTGTGACTGCGAGTCGTCGCGTCGGCCGGCCCGACCTGCCCGTGACGCGCCGACCGGGCGTGACTCGAAGTCAGAGTCGCACCTTTTGAAACGAGGACTATGAACCCAGACCAGACCGCCAGAACCACTCCCCCCGCCGAAGCCGAGTCACTCGCGCTGCCGCCGCGGCCCGCGGCCGGGCGGCCCGACGTCTACGCCCGGGTAACCGACCGGGTCGTCGCGCTCCTCGAAGCCGGCGGCCCGCTCCCGTGGGTCAAGCCCTGGCACGCCGAGCACCTCGCCGGGCGCGTCTCCCGGCCGCTGCGGCACTCGGGCGAGCCCTACGGCGGCATCAACGTCCTGGTCCTCTGGGTGACCGCCGAGGAGCGGGGGTACGCGTCGCCCCTCTGGGTCACCTTCAAGCAGGCCCTCGAACTCGGCGGCCACGTCAAGAAGGGCGAGAAGGGGACGCCGGTCGTCTACGCCGGCAAGTTGACCAAGGAGCAGGAGAAGGGCGACGGGACGAAAGAGGACAAGGAGGTGTTCTTCTTAAAGGAGTACACCGTCTTCAACGCCGAGCAGACCGCGGACCTGCCCGAGCGCTACTACGCCCTGAAGCCGGTGCCCGGCCAGGACCGGCGGCCCGAGCGCCTGCCCGAGGCCGAGGGGTTCTTCGCGGCGCTGGGCCCGGCGGTCGCGCACGGCGGCAACCAGGCCTCCTACTCGACGGCCAGCGACTCGATCCGGATGCCACCCCTCGAAGCCTTCCGGGACGCCGTCGCGTACTACGCCACACTCGCGCACGAGGTGACGCACTGGACCGCGCACGTCTCGCGCGTGAACCGCGTCATCGAGTCGCGGCGGTTCGGGTCGGAGGCCTACGCCGTCGAGGAACTCGTCGCCGAACTCGGGGCGGCGTTCCTGTGCGCCGACCTCGGCTTGGCCCCCGAACCGCGGGGCGAGACGGCCGCCTACGTGCAGACCTGGCTCAAGGTACTCAACGGGGACAAGCGGGCGATCTTCACGGCCGCCGCTTCCGCCCAGAAGGCGGTCGAGTGGATGCACGGCCGGCAGCCGCCCCGCGGGGAAGCCGTTACGCCTTGACCGCCGCGTCCTGACAAGCCCCGCCCTCAACCGACCCTCGACCGGCAACGCCACGGCGTTCAGCAAGTGCCGGACGGACACCGCCCCGACTCCCTCCGGCTCAGAAGGGTGCCCGGGACGGCGAAGCAGTCCCCGCCGGACGACGGCCGCGGTGTCAGCCCCGGTGAACACCGCAACCGGCGACCGACGGCGACGAAGGGTGCCCGCCCCCAGACCAGGCCCCGGACGACCCAAGCTCACCCCGACAATTCCACCCGACGTTACTCGCCCGCGGATCAAACCGGTCTTGACTCCCCGCTCCGGCGTCGGCAACGGCGTGCCAACCCTCAGCCGGGTCGGTCCGCTCCGTTCCACTCCGCCACTGCCCTTGCAGACGCCTGCGCTGCCGGGCCGCCGGGCCCAAGCCTTTCACCCAGCGG
>JANYHV010000160.1 GCA_025362195.1 Fimbriiglobus sp.
GATGGCGTCGCGGCGTTGCGGCGGCTCAAACTGTCCTTCGACGCCCCCGACCAGCACCGCCCCGGCGACGACCACTACCTGACGCAGGGCGATTTCGAGTGTTCCCGGCGAGCGGCAGTGCGTCCGCCCGCCGGGATTCGCCGTCGGGTTACTTCTTGCCCTGGAGTTCGTCGGCGAGGTCGTTCACCTCGTACACCTTGCGCAGGGCTTCGATGATGCCCCGGGTGTCAACGCTCAGGGCGCGGGCCTCGGTCGCGTCGTAGATGAAGTCCAGCACCAGGCTCTGGATGTTGCCGTCGAAGATCAGGCCGACGACTTCGCCCTTGGCGTTGATGACCGGGGAGCCGCTGTTGCCGCCGATGATGTCGGCCGTGCTGACGAAGTTGAACGGCGTCTTCAGGTCGAGCTTCGCCTTCTTCTCCTCCCACCGCTTGGGCAACTCGAACGGGTCCTTGTTGCCCTGGCCCTTGCTCCGCTCGTACAGCCCCGTGAAGTCCGTGAACGCCGGCACGGCCTGGCCGTTCTCCTGGTACCCCTTCACGGTGCCGTAGCTCAGCCGCAGGGTGAAGGTCGCGTCCGGGTACGTCTTGTCGCCGTCCATCTGGTAGCGGGCCTTGGCGAGCGCGGCGTAGGCGGCGCGCTTCGGCTCGTCGATCTTCGTCTCGAACTCCTTGCGGATGTCGCGGGACTTGGCGTCCACGAGCTTCGCCAACTCGATCATCGGGTCGTTGGCCGCGTCCACCGCCGCCTTGCCGCCCTCGTACAGCTTCTTGCGGACCGCCGGGTCCTTCACCTTCGTGCCGCTGACGAGTTCAAACGCCCGGTCGCGCGGCGACTTGCCGGCGAGAATCTTCAGGACGAGCGGGTCGGCCGCGCCGTAGTGCCCGGCGAGCATCGTCAGGCTGTCGGCGAGCTTCAGCGTCTCGAAGTCGTCGTAGTGCGGGGCGTCCGAGAACAGGGCGAATTCGAGGCTCTGCGCCTTGGCGTCGCCGAACTCGGGCAACCGCTCGCCGGCCGCCTTCGGCTTCTCGTCGCCGGCCCGGACCAGGGTGCGGGCCATGCCGAAGTACGCGGTGTTGAAGGCCCCGCCGTTGGCGTAGAAGCCGGCATCTTTCACCAGCGTCGCCCGCAGCTTCTCGGCGGCGGCGATCGTGTCGAACGCCTTCGCGGTCGTGGCCGTCTCGGACGTGGCCGGGGTGTCCAGGAGGAACTTCTTCAGGCGCGCCTCGTCGGCGACCTTGCGGGCCATCAGCGTCGGGTCGAGCAGCCCGGCCAGGCCGCCGATGCGGGCCTTGCGGCTATTTTGAATGCCGAACAGTTCTTCCTCGCCCTTCTGCCGGTTCGACTCGCTGCGCTGCACCCACGAGTTGATGAGCACTTCGAGGCGGTTGAGCCGTTGCAGCAGGTACGGGTAGCCGGTGTCGCGCTGGTATTCGAGTTCGGCGATGGTGTTCTGGCGGGTCGTCCGGCCGGGGTGGCCGCTGACGAAGATGAGTTCGCCGTCCTTGCTGCCGGCCTCGCTCCACTTCAGGAAGTGCTCCGGCGTGATCGCCTTGCCGTCCTCGTAGACGCGGAAGAAGCAGACGTCGAGGTCGAACCGCGGGTACTCGAAGTTGTCCGCGTCCCCGCCGAAGAACGCGATGCCCTTCTCGGGGGCGAACACGAGCCGGATGTCGGTGTACTTCTTCGACACGTACAGGTGGTACTGGCCGCCGGCGAACAGCGTCACCACGTCGGCCCGGACGCCCTTGGCCGGGTCGGCGGCGGCCTTCTCGATCTCGCCGATCTTCGCCTGCCGGGCCTTGAAGGCGTCGGCCGGGGCCATGCCCGGCGTCACGGCCGCGGTCACCTCGTCGGTGACGACCTTGATCGACTGCAGGACGTTGAGTTCGAGGCCCTTGCAGGCGATCTCCTCGGCCGCCGTCTTGGCGTGGAAGCCGTCGCGCAGGTAGTTCTTCTCGGCCGTCGAGAGCTTCTGCAGGTCGTCCGCCCCGACGTGGTGGTTGGTCATGACCAGGCCGGTCTTCGAGACGAACGACCCGGACCCGCCGGAGTTGAACCGGACGCTCGACTTCTGGACGTGGTCAAGCCACGCGGGCTCCGGCACGAAGTTGTACTTGTCCTTGAGCTGCTTCAAGGGCGGGGCGTTGAAGAGCCACATGCCCTCGTCGCCGTGGACGGTGGGGGAGGTCGGCATGAGGGCACCAACCGCGGCGACGGCCGCGAGTACGCGGGAACGCACTGTCATGGGGAAACCACTCCAAACAGGCAACGTACCCCCACGAACTGCGGGGGGAGCGCTCAGTATAGGCGTCGGCAAAACCGTTCACCGCAGACGGCACGAGAGGGCGCGGAGAAAGACAAAACCGAGGAGAGCGAATGCCGAGTTGGTTTCCGGGTGGCGGCGCTTCTCCGAGTGGTTTTAACACGGATCGGTGCCTTTCTCGGGTTTTGCCTTTCTCCGCGCCCTCCTGTGCCCTCTGCGGTAAATCTCTTCGCTTCGGTTCGGCCCCACGGCTTATAACAGCCCACACCGTTCTTGACTCGTTTTGGGTGTGTGATGTCGGACGACCGCCGCTTGACCGCGTTTCAAATCCACCCGCACTCGAACATGGACCTCACCCCGGCGGGCGTGGACCGGGACTGGATGGACGCGGCCGACCAACGCCACCCGTACCGGTGCCTGCCGCTGAACATCGCCAACCAGAACGGCTGGTTCCTGAGTTGCCCGACGGACTTCCGCGTCTTCTGGTACGGCGGGGCCGCGGCGAAGGACCTCGACGTCGAGTTCCTCGGGCACAAGGACCCGTCGGTCACGAGCCACTTCGGCAGCGGCGTGCTGACCTTTTCGATCCCGTACCTGTTCCGCACCCCGGAGGGGATCAACCTGTGGGTCAAGGGGCCGGCCAACATGCCCAAGGACGGGGTCGTCGCGCTCGAAGGGATCGTCGAGACCGACTGGGCGACCTCGACGTTCACGATGAACTGGAAGGTGACCCGGCCGAACGAGTGGATCACCTTCCGCCGGGGCGAGCCGGTTTGTTTGATCGTGCCGATCCCGCGCGGCCTGACCGAGTCCCTCGACCCGGGCGTCGAACTCCTGAGCGAGCACCCGGCCGTCCACGCCCAGTATTTGGAATGGGAGGCCAGCCGCCGCGGCTTCCTGGAAGGCCTGCGGACGCTCAACCCGGACACGGTGAAGCGGGGCTGGCAGAAGGACTACTTCCAGGGCAAGACCGACGCCGGCACGTTCACCGGCCACCAGACCCGGCTGGGCGTGAAAGAGTTCCACCGCGGCACCCCGCCGGCGTAACGCCGACGCTCCCGCCGCAGGCGAACTCCCGGCGAGCGGCCCACGTCGTCGGCGTCGGCGTCGGGGTGGGGCCGGACGCGGCTCGGCCGGTGGCGTGCTCGCGCAGGACCAGGGCCTGGCCGGGCATCGGGGCCGGGATGGACAGGGTACGGTCGCCGATCCGTCGGGTGTCGGACGACCGGCCGAGGGCCTCGGCGCGGGGGTCGAGGACGGGCGGGGTGGAGCAGGAGTCGAGGAGTCCGCGGACCGCGGGGGCGACGGGGGCCGCCGGGCGAATCGCTCGACGGGTGTGGCCGAAGTCGTAACGCAGCCTCCCGGAGACAGTCGCGGCAACCGCCCCGGGAGGGTAACCTCAGCGCGAGCACCGTGAAAGGGGTACCACGCGACTGGGCCGTTCCGACCTGCACGGGCGAGACGCGACCCGGGCGAAGTTCGTGGCGCACGCCGGTGGCTGCGACTTCCCATTCCGGGTTCGGAACAGCCCACTCACGTCGGTCGGCGACTCAAGCCGGTTGCCGCCGACCGGCGGCGCGACTCAGTGACTCGTTCGACGCCAAGGAGAGATCATGACGGTCAAGCGGATGGACAATGTCGGCATCGTGGTCGAAGACATCGATGCGGCCATCGAGTTCTTCACCGAACTCGGCCTCGAACTCGAGGGGCGCGCCCCCGTCGAAGGAACCTGGGCAGACGGCGTCACCGGATTGCCCGCCGTGCGCGTCGAGATTGCGATGATGCGCACGCCGGACGGGCACAGCCGGGTCGAGTTGTCCCGATTCCTCGCGCCGCCAGTGGTCGCCGACCACCGCACCGCCCCGGTCAACTCTCTCGGCTACTTGCGCGTCATGTTCACCGTAGTGGACGTCGACGACACACTCGCCCGCCTGCGAAAACGCGGCGCGGAGATCGTCGATCGAGTGGTCCAGTACGGAGAGTCGTACCGGCTCTGCTACGCCCGTGGCCCCGAAGGAATTCTCATCGGGCTTGCGGAAGAGATCGGGCAGCAGACTTCCCGACACGCCCACGGCAGTCCCTCTTTCGTGCAGGTTGGAAACAGCGGGATTACACCCGCCGCTCGCCGGGACTGAGTGCCAGCACCACGCCCAGGGTGCCCAGCGCGGCGAAACTGCGGTACGCCTGGACGAGTTGTTCGACCCGCCCGGGACCGACGGCCGCCGCGAGCGCGTTCCCCGTCTCGACCGGGACCGACTTGAGCACCCAAAAGCCGCCCAGGACAGCGAGTTTCCACCACGGCGTCCCGGGCCACCTCGCGGCGATCAACGGCAACACCGCGACGACCAGCAGCAGTTCGTACGCCCAGACCTGGCAGCAGACCGGCACGGCCGCGACGCCCACGGCGACCAGCCACGCCGGATCGGGCTTCACGCCCCGGCACCGCGCCGCGCCGACCGCGACAACCACGGCGTAACCGGCGAGCATCCCGCCGATGCCGAGTTCGATCAGCGGGCCACCCCCGGCGAGCAGGGCGTTGTTCCAGCTCGTCAGTTGCGGGTTGAACTCGACCCGGTTGTAGTCGACGAGCTTGTGCCCGCCGGCGACGTGCCGCAGGTAGTCGAGCGGCAGGCCGAGCGGGTCGGGCGACAGGGCCAGGCCGAGCAGGTTCCCGGCGACCACGGCGGCGATTAACGCGAGTCCGCAACGCCGGCCGCCGAGGGCGAAGGCCAGCGGCAGCAGTGGCAAGGCGACGTGCGGCTTCATGAAGAGGACCGACCAGGCCAACGCCCCGAGGACCGGCCGACCCCGCGCGATCGCACCGTAGCCCAACAGCAACAGCCCCGCCATCAGGATCGTCGTTTGGCCCAGCGACGCGACCATCGGCAAGAGCGGGTCGGCCAGCGCGACGACGGCCAGCACCGGCCCCCACCACGCCCGCCCGGCCGGCACCGGCAGCCACCACAACCCCGCGATTAGCACGGCGAACGACAGGCCCGTCCAGGCGGCGCGAGCGGCATCCCAAGGCAGGAACGCGAACGGGGTGAACACCGCGACCGCCTGCGGGGTCAGGAAGAAGCCGCAGTTGGCGATCAGTTGCGGCGAACCGGAGTACTGCCCGGCCACGTCGGCCCGCAGGGCTTCCGCGTCGTAAGGGTTGAGGCCGCGCAACGGCAGCGACGCGCCGGCGCGGTAGATGAACAGGTCTTCCTGCACGTTGCCGACGGACGCCGTGGCCCACACGCCTCCGGCGAGCGCGAGGCCGAACAGGAACAGCGGCAGCTTGAGTTTCGCCCTCACGGCGAGTCCGGCAGTAGGAGCGTCGCCGGGGCTTGCAGCCGGCGGATCAAGGCGTTGCCGAAGCTCGCGCCGACCGCGCCGTCGATGACGCGGTGGTCGAACGAGAACGACAGGTACGCCAGGTCGGCGGGGCGGACGGTGCCCGCGTCGTCGTACACCGGCCGGCGGACGATCTTGCCGACGGCCAGGATGCCGACCTCGGGCCGGTTGATGATCGGGGTGGCGATCAGCCCGCCGACGCTGCCGATGCTCGTGACCGTGAACGTGCCGCCCTTCAAGTCGTCGGGCTTCGACTTGCCCGCGCGAACGTCGCCGCTCAGCCGCTCGATCTCGCGGGCCAGGCCGACGACATCCCGGCGGTCGGCGTCCTTGACCACGGGCACGAACAGCCCGGCCGGCGCGGCCACGGCGACGCCGACGTGATAGCGGTCGTGCAGGGTCGTCTCGCCGGTCGCGTCGTCGTGGGTCGCGTTGACGATGGGCACCTCCTTCAACGCCAGCGCCACGGCCTTCAGGACGAACGGCAGGTACGTCAACTTCACGCCCAACTTCGCCAGCGGGTCTTTCAACTGCGCCCGGAGCCGGACGAGTTCGGTGAAGTCGCACTCGTCCACGTAGGTGTAGTGCGGGATCGCCCGCGCGGAGGCGACCATCTGCTCGGCGATCTTGCGGCGTAAGCCCGTGAGCTTGACCCGCGTCCCCGGCGTGCCGAAGTCGAAGGCGGGCGGCGCGGCCTTCGGGGCGTCGCCGTTGCGGGACGGAATCAGCGGCATCACGTCGCCGATCAACACGCGGCCCCCCGGGCCACTGCCGCGCACCGCCGCCAGGTCGATGCCGAGCTTGCGCGCGAGCAAGCGGATCGACGGCGCGGCGGCAACGCCCTTCGCCAACGCCGCAACGACCGGCGAGCCAGGAGCGTAAGCGACTGGAGTCTGCGCTTCAAGACCTCCAGTCGCTAACGCTTCTGGCTCGCCGGTCAACGCTCCCGGCTCGCCGGCGGTCTGGTAGCGCAGCACCACGGCGGCGACTTTCAGCTTCTCGCCGGGCTTGCCGAGGGTTTCGGTCACCGTGCCGGCGAACGGCGACGGGACTTCCATCGTCGCCTTGTCGGACATGACCTCCAGGAGGCTTTCGCCGCGGGCCACGGCGTCGCCCGGCTTGACCAGCCAGCGCAGCAGTTCGACTTCGAACAGGCCTTCGCCGACGGGCGGTAGCGGAAAATCCATGCGGTCCCTTTTCAAGCGTCGGCGGTGGCGAGGGCGCGCATCGCGTCCCGCAGGGTGTTGTATTGCGGCAGGGTGTTCCGCTCGTACTCCTGGTTCAGCCCGATGCCCGGGACGTGCTTGCCCATGAGGAGCACCGGCTTCGTCACCAGGTCGTAAAAGTGGTCGTCGATGGCGCGGCGCAACAGGTGCTCGCCGAAGTTCGTCACCTCGGTGTCCTCGTTGACGATCAGCAGCCGGCCGGTCCGCTGGAGGCTTTCGGAGATCGTCGCCCAGTCGTAGGGGAAGATCGACCGCAGGTCGATCACGTCGAAGGCCAGCCCGGCCGCGGCCAACTCGTCCGCGGCTTGCGCGCACATCGGCAGGTGCCGGCCGTAGCTCACGACCGTCGCCCCGTCCCCGCGGCGGACGACGCTCGCCTTGCCGATCGGCACGAAGTACGGCTCGACCGGCGGCCATTGGGGCACCCACTTCGACCGGTCGCCGACCGGGGCGTCGATGCCGCGCGACAGGTCGTCCGCATCAATCGGTTCGCCGGGGATGCGCTCCTCGGCCGTCCCCTTGACCCGCAGTAGCGCCTTCGGCAGCAGCACCAGCACGGGGTTCGGGTCTTCGATTGCGGACAGCATCAGGCCGTAGGCGTCGAGCGGGTTCGACGGCACGACGATCTTCCAGCCCGGCAGCCGGGACGCCCAACTCTCGAAACTGTGCGAGTGGTACAGGCTGCCGCGAATGCCCGCCCCCGACGGCGTCATCACGACCATCGGCAGCGCGTAGTTCGCCGCCCCGGCCCACCGCTGGTTGCCGGCGACTTTGAGCAGGTCGATCGTGTTGAAGGCGTAGTCGCAGAACTGAATCTCGCACACCGGCTTGCCCCCGGCGTAGGCGATGCCCATGGCCACGCCGACGATGCCGCGCTCGTCCAACGGCGAGTTCCACGCCTTCGCCAGCCCCTGCGTTGCCGTGAACACTCCGCCCAGCGGCGGGCCGACGTCCTCGCCGAAGATGTCGGTCACCCCGAGGTGCGTCTCGGCGTAGTGCAGGGCCAGGCGAACGGCTTGAACGAGAGTGGCCATGGGGCAATTTCGGATGGCGGATTTGGGATTTCGGATTTACGACCCGAGGCACCCCAAGGGGCCGGTGGCGCGGGGTGCAACGCCGAGGCAATTGTAGCTCTGCGTGCCGACTCGAGGCGACCTCCGAGGACGCCCGCGAACGCAGCCGGCTTTAGCACGGTTTTCAATCCGCATTCCCAAATCCCGAATCCGCAATTCCCTCAGCCGGGCGGTAGGTCGCGTAGGAGTTCTCGGCCTCCCACAGGGTGACTTCGACGACCGGTAGGCCGTGCTTCTTGCCCTGGGCGAAGATCAGCCGGGCGATGTTCTCGGCCGTCGGGTTCACGTCCAAAGTCACGACCGGTTCGCCGAGGCGGCGCAGCTCGGGCAACACCGGGTCGTCCTCGTGCAGCAGCATCCGGTGGTCGAGGTTGTCGTCGATCCACCGGCCGATGACGCGCTTCACGTCGCCGAAGTCGATGACCATGCCCAGCGCGTCGAGGCCGCGCATCTCGAGGGTGATGACCGCCTTGCCGTTGTGCCCGTGCAGGTTGCGGCACTTGCCGTCGTAGTTCAGCAGGCGGTGGCCGTAGCAGAAGTGGACCTCCTTCGTGACGCGGTAAACCGCCGGCGCGGCCGTCGCCGTCGGGCCGAGGCGGAAGTCGAGGGGGGTCATCGGGGTGGCGTCAGGCATGAGTCGGACTCCGGGCGGCGTAGGTCGTGGGGTCGGGCAGGCCGGCGGCGCGGAACCCGTGCCGCCGCTCGCCGCACTTGTTGCACCGGCCGCAGTGCAACTCGCCCGCCGGGTCGAGGCACGAGAAGGTGTGTTCGAGCGGCAGGCCGACGCCCCGGCGGAGCACGTCGGCCTTGCCCAGGCCCAACTCGGCGTAGGGCCGGAGGACCCGCACGCGGCCGGCGACGGCGCGGCTGACGACCCCGGCGAACCCGTCGTAGAAGGCGTCGTCGGCGTCCGGGAACGGGTTCGTGGCGAGCGGGGCGGTGGCGAGCGCCGGGACGCGGTTCAAGTGGCACCAGAGCAGCGGCTTGGCCAACAGCAGGACGTTCCGGCCGGGCAGAAAGACCGCGTCGTCCGCGGAGTCCGACGCCGGGACGCCGTCGCCGGTCAGGCTCCAGTGCGGCCCGTACACGTCCGCGATCGGCTGGGCCAGCACGGTCAACGGCCGCAGGTTGGGCGCGGCAATCGCGGCCAGGAAGCGGCGGAGGTAGACCTGCTCGACGCGCTCCCAGTACGACCCGACTTCGACGTAGACCGGGTAAACGACCGCGAACGACCGCACCGCTTCGGCCAGGAGTATCGCCGAGTCCAGGCCGCCGCTGACCAGGACGGCGAGCGGCCGACCGTCCCGGGCGGGCGGCGGCCAGGCGGCGGGCGATGGGGGGGCGGTGGCCATGCCGCCATTCTAGGCGGTGGGGTCAGTCCGATCCCATCGTCGGCGAGTTGAACGTGTCCAGGACGCGCTTGGCATTCTCGCCGGTCAGGGACGAAATGACGTACACGCACTCCCGGGACGTCTTGAACTCGACGTACTGCATGAACTCGCCGAACACCTTCTTGTCCGTGATGAAGGACAGGCTGGCCGACTTGAGTTGGTTGGGGGCCTCGGACTCGTCGCCCTTGCCGAGCGGCCCGTCGTACATGGACTTCACGATCGCCGACGCCGTCGCCTTGTCGGCGCACTCGAAGGCCGCGCCGATGCGGACGCCGCTGCCGCCGGGCGAAGTCCAGACGCCGAACATCGCCGCCGCCTTGGACTTGTCGGCGATCATCGAGAAGTCGTCCTTGACGACCTTGACGGAGTTCTCCAGGTAGTTGCTGAAGTGCCCGGTGTTGCGCATGAGCAGCCAGATGCTGCCGCGGATGACGACCTTGCTGGTGGCGTTCAGCTTGGCGGCGAACGAGTCGCCCTTGCCCCCCTTCCCGACCGTGGCCCCGCTGGTCATCGCCCCTTGCAGGCGGCCGGGGGCGATGATGGCCACGATCCGCGGGGTCGGCACGATCATGGTCGCGTTGGCCAGAATCCCGGGGGCACCCGGGCCGAACTTGAACCCGGTCTCGCCGTTCACGGCCGCACTGCTCGCGCCCAGCCCGGCCGCGAGCGCCTCGGGCTTCATCGCCTTGGCCATGCGGAAGACGTACATGGTGCCCGTCGTCGAGGCGTCCTGGCGGTGCTTGGCGATGATGAGGTAGTCGAGGGACGCGACCGTGTCGTTCCCGGCCGCCGTGGCGACGTGGTCGGCCGCGGCCTTGATGTCCGACCGGTAGAACTTGGTCACCTCGGCGGCGTACCCCGGGTACTTGGCGAGCAGGCTGACGTTCACGCCCCGGACCCAGTTCACCTCGGCGGGCACGTAGGTGAGCATCTCCTGGACCTTGCCGGCCCGGTTCAGGAAGTAAATCATCGTGGCGAAGATGGCCGTCAGGGCACCGAACCCGAAGGCGATGGCCACGAGTACGACGACCGGGTTGGTGACTTTCTTCTTGGCCTTGCGCTTCTTGCCCGTGTTGTTCGGGTTGCTGGTCTTGGTGATGGCGATGGACTTCGGCTTCTTGATCCCGCCCCCGGACTTTTTGCCGGCCGGCCGCGGCGTGTCGTCCCCGTCTGCTTCGTCGTCGTCGTCGTCCCGGGGCCGGGCCGTCTTCCCGGACTTTGCCGCGGCACCGACTTTGTTTTTGGCGGCGCGGGGCGGCACGAACAGCGACCCGCACTTGGGGCACTCGACCGGCGTCCCGCCCGGGGGGGCCGCGTCGAGGCTGAGTTTCGCCGTGCATTCCGGGCAACGAGTTTCAAACGGCATGGCCGGCCTTTGCATCGGAGGTTGAGGGCTGATCCGGGGCGTTAACAGTCGCGCACGATGGCGAGGCGGACGCCGACCGAGCGGGCACGCGTGTCGGGGAGCACCTGGCACCGGCCGCCGGAACACGACATCCCGCCAGCATAGCGAGCGCCGAAGCCCCCGCCGCGGATCATTTTCGCGGTCCCGGTTTCGGCCCCCGCCCAATCGACCCGCGGTTCGGTCGGGTAGTCGTCGGCCCAATCCCGGCACCACTCGCCGACGTTGCCGTGCATGTCGTAGAAGCCCCAGGCGTTCGGGGCCTTCTGGCCGACGGGGTGGGTGCGGCCGCCGCTGTTGGCGAAGTACCAGCCCGCCTCGGCGAGCGCGCCCTCGCCGTCGCCGGTCGAGAACTCCGTGGTCGTACCGGACCGGCAAGCGTACTCCCACTGGGCCTCGGTCGGCAGCCCGAAGCGGTACGGTTCGGGTAGGCCGTCGCCGTGAGCCGACCCCAGTTCGGCGGCGAACGCGACCGCGTCCGACCAGCTCACTTGCTCCACCGGGCAATCGGGGCACCCGTCGAAGCGACTCGGCTGGGTGCCGGTCACCGCGTCCCACTGGGCTTGGGTGACGGGATAGCGGCCCAGCCAGAAGCCGCGGGTCAGGGTGGCGCGGAACGGGCCGTCCCGCAACTCGCCGTTCGGCTTCGTGGGGGGGCCTTGCATCGTGAACGCGCCCGGCTCGACCCAAGTGAACTCGAAGTCGCGGCCCGTCGGCACGTCGATCCGCACGTCCCGGCCCGCGAGGAACCGCGTCAAAGTTGCCATGCTAGAGCCTCCGCGGGAGAGTCACCACCACGACCGGGCGACGCGACCAACGCGGCCGCGACCGGTCGGTGAATCGCCCGCCCCTCGAACACCTCGGGGCGTCGTAGTCATCATACCTGGGCAGGTTGACGATACTCGACCGAAAGCACACCGTCAGCGATCCGTCGGCAAGAACTTCGACCGCGAACCCGACGTTGCCCGAGCCGCCGTCGGCAACACAGCGGCCGAGAATCGCCTCGACGACCGCGTGCCCGCCCCTCCGATCAACCCGCGGGTCCGGCACAGTGCCGTCGGCGTAGGTCGTGTCGCCGCTCGGGCAGAGGACGAATAATTCGGCACCGAGGTTGTACACCCCGGCGAAGCCGGCCCCGGCTGCGTAGCGTGCCAATTCGACGCGGCAGGCTTCCGGGTCACTGGCGCGGCCCGGGTCTGGATCGTTGGCCCAAATTCCATCCCCCGAATCGGTTGGGGAATCAGTGCGACGCCGAAGTCGTGATCATACCGCCGCGGCCTCGCCCGGGGCAAGGGCCAAGGCGGCGAATCGACCCGGCGGGGGGGTGGCTCGCGCCGCCGGGGTGTGGTATCATAAAAATTCTCGCTTCGCCCCGCCGCCCCGCCCGGAGTTGCCCTCCATGCGCCTCGCCCTCGCCGCGCTCGTTTTCGCCGGCCTCGCGCCGGCCGCGTTCGCCCAGAGCCACATCGCCCCGACGGAGGCCAAGACGCCGGCCGAGGAGTTGCGCACGTTCAAGGTGCCGGCGGGCTTCGAGGTCCAACTCGTCGCGGCGGAGCCGGAGATCGCCAAGCCGATCCAGATCGCCTTCGACGCGAAAGGCCGGCTCTGGGCGACGACCTCGCGGCACTACCCGTTCGCGGCCGCGCCGGGTGAAAAGCCCACCGACAAGCTGTTCGTGCTGAGCGACTTCGGCCCCGACGGCCACGCGCGGACGGTGACCACCTTCGCCGACGACTTGAACATCCCGCTCGGGGTGCTGCCGCTCCCGGACGGCAAGTCGTGCCTCCTCTCGGAGGTCGGCCAGATCATCAAGCTGACCGACACGAACGGTGACGGCAAGGCCGACAAGCGCGAGGTGCTGCTGACCGGCTTCGGCACCAAGGACACGCACGGCATGATGAACTCGTTCCTCCTGCGGCCCGACGGCTGGGTGTACGCCTGCCACGGCTTCTCGAACGAGAGCAAGGTCGTCGGCACCGACGGCTCGACCATCACGATGGTCTCGGGCAACACCTTCCGCTTCCGGCCGGACGGCACGAAGGTCCAGCACTGGACCCGCGGGCAGGTCAACCCGTTCGGCCTGGCGGTCGATCCGTGGGGCAACCTGTACACGGCCGACTGCCACAGCAAGCCGATCACGCAACTCATCCCCGGCAGCTACTATTCGAGCTTCGGCAAGCCGGACGACGGCCTGGGTTTCGGCCCGCACGTCACCCGGCACGACCACGGCAGCACGGCCTTGTGCGGCCTGGTCTGGTACGAGGGCGGCAACTTCCCCGCGCGGTTCCAGGGGGCGATGTTCCTGGGCAACGTCGTGACCAACCGCATCAACGCCGACCACATCGTCTGGACGGGTTCGACGCCGGTCGCCGAAGAATTGCCCGACCTGGTGGCGTCGAGCGACCCGTGGTTCCGGCCGACGGACCTCAAGGTCGGCCCGGACGGCGCGGTCTACTTCGCCGACTTCTACAACCGCGTCATCGGGCACTACGAGGTCGATTTGAAGCACCCGGCGCGCGACAAGGACCGCGGCCGCATCTGGCGCGTCGTCTCGACCGGCAAGCCGGTCGTTACGCCGAACGCGAACCCCTTCGCCGCCGAGGCGACCGCCCTGCGCACCGAAGCGAACGACCCGGCGACGGCGGCCGTGGCCACGACCAAGGCGTTGAATCTCCTCGCGCACGAGAACCCGCACCTGCGGCGCGCGGCCGTCGAGGTCGTCGGCCTGCACCCGTCGCCGGCGGCGATGGCCGGGCTGCTCGACGTGCTGGCGAAGTGCCCGGCGGACGACACGCACTTGAAGCACGCCGCGCGGATCGCCTTGCGGAACTGCCTCGCGTCGCCCGGCGGCTGGGAGGCGACCCGCAAGTTCGACCCCGGCCAGTCCGCGGCCCAGTTGACCGACGCGGCCGCCGGGATCGCGTCCAAGGAGGCGGCCCGCTTCCTGGTGTTCCACGTCATGGCCGGCCGCCCCGAGCCGCGCTTCTGCGAAGCCATCGGCCGGCACGGCGACGACGGCATGGCCGGGACGATCGTGCCGTCGCTGATGCACGTCGCCCGCCCGGTGCCGGCACTCAAGGCCCTCGCGCAAGGGGTCCAGGTCCGGGGCGGGGCGTTGCCCAAGGACGCCGCCGCCCAGATCGAGCGGAAGTGCGACGAGGGCCTGGCCGGCGACGACGCGACGGCCCAGCAATCGACCGACCTGGCCGCGAACCTCAAGCTCGCCGGCACCTTCGCGGCGCTGGTCAAGCTGACGACCCAGCCCGCCCGCCCGGAGCCGTTGCGGGCCGCCGCCTTCCAGGCGCTGTTGACCATCGACGCGGCCAAGGCGACGCCGGTCTTGGCCGCGACCCTGGCCGACGCCGCGGCAACGCCGAGCTTGCGCGTCCACATGGCCAGCCTGTTGGCGGGGGCGAACAGTCCGGCGACCCGGGAGCCGGTCTTGAAGGCGCTGCAAACCGCGCCCGCGCAACTCGCTGCCGGCATCGCCGAGTGCCTGGCCCGCACGCCCCAGGGGGCCGACGCGCTCTTGACCGCCATGAAGGCCGGCAAGGCGTCGCCGCGGTTGCTGCAAGAGCGGGCCGTCCTCGGCAAACTCAACGACCTCGACGGTGGCAAGTTCAAGCCGCGCGTCGCCGAGTTGACGCAAGGCCTGCCGTCCGCCGACGCCAAGACGGCGCAACTGATGCGCGAGCGGCAAGCCGGGTATGTCGCCGCGAAGCCGTCGATCGAGAAGGGCAAGGCGGTGTTCACGACGCACTGCGCCAACTGCCACCAACTCGGCGGCGCGGGGGCGAAGGTCGGCCCGCAACTCGACGGCGTCGGCAACCGCGGCCTCGACCGCCTCCTCGAAGACACGCTCGACCCCAGCCGCAACGTCGATGCCGAGTTCCGCACGACGGTCCTGGCGCTGACCGACGGCCGGGTGCTCGCGGGCCTGGCACTCCGCGAGGA
>JANYHV010000212.1 GCA_025362195.1 Fimbriiglobus sp.
CTGTTCTGCGTCGTGACGCGGCTCGAAATCACCCGGTTCGAGGCCGTCGTGCGGGCGCAAGACCCCGCCGCCTTCCTCGTCATCCTGCCCGTCCTCGAAGCCATCGGCGGCGTCGTCAAGCAGCGCAACTTCCAGTGACCGACGCGGCAACGAGTGGGATCGCGGTTACTTGCAGTAGCCGAGGGCCAGGACGGCGAAGGCGGTGGCGAGTTCGGGCTGGTTTTCCAGGAAGGACTTGTTCGCGTTCGCCCAACTGCCGTCGGGCTGCTGGGCCGATTGCAACTTCGTGAAAAGTTCGAGCCGCCAGGGGTGTTTGGTGCCCTTGGCGTCGGCGAACTCGTCCTCGCCGAGTGCGGTCATCGCCTTGGCGAAGGTCGTGTAGTAGTAGAACAGGCCGGCCTGGCCCTGGCCCGGGTTCTCGTCCACGGTGTAGTGCCGGCGGATCCACGCCACGGCCGCTTTCACCCGCGGGTCGTCCTTCGACAGGCCGGCGTACAGGAAGCTCTTCAGGCCCGCGTAGGTCATGCCGCCTTCGCTGCGCAGGCCGCCTTCCGGGGTCCGCTTGTCGCTCTTGGCGTTGGTCTGGTCGGTCGGGTTGTACACGAAGCCGCCGCGGTCGTCGTCGGTCGCCTTGGCGGCGAACGGCTGGTCGTTGAACTCGCCCGGCAGGTTCTGGCTGCGGCCGACGAAGGCGAGGGCCTTTTTGACGGCCGGGTCGTCCTTGGTCGCCCCGGACGCGAGCAGGGCTTCGACGAAGAACTGCGTGTTCGACAGGTCCGGCCGGCCCTTGCCGTCGTACCCCATGCCGCCGAACTTCAACTCGCCCGGGTCGGCCGTGGCGTCCTGGAGGCCGCGCAGGAACTTGGTCGCGTTGGCGATCACCTTGTCGTACTTGCCGCCGGCGTTGGCCTCCTTGAAGGTCATGACGGCCAGGCAGGTCGTGTAGTTGGCGAGGCCCTTGTCGTAGACGCCGCCGTCCTTCTGGATGCTGGCTTCGAGGTAGGCCAGGCACTTAACCACGACCGGGTCGTCGGGCGACTTGCCGGCCTTCAAGAACGCGGCGGCCATCAGGGCGGTGACGCCGGGGCCGCCGAGCTTGGGGGCGAAACTGCCGTCGGCGTTCTGCTTCGCCTTCATCGCCTCGTAAGCCTTGTCCACGACTACCTTGAACTCGGCGTCGGCCGGACTCAACTTGGGGTCGGCGGCCGGGGCGGGGGCGGACAGCACGGCGGCGGTGAACGCCGCGAGGACCAATCGTCGCATGGGGGGACTCTCCGTGTCGGGGCGGACGGGGACCGGGGCATCCTACGGGCGGAAGCCGTTGAGCGTCCGCCGGGCGTTGCCCTGGACTTTCTCCAGCGCGGCGTTGAGTTCGCGGGCCGGCGGCAGGCTGCGGGCCTCTTGCTCGGCCCCTTTCTGGAACGCCTCGGCCGCGCCGGGCTTCTCCTGCGCGAGCCGGGACAGGCCCAGGAAGTACCAGTACCGGGCGTCGGCCGGGTCCTGTTGCGTCACCTTCGTGAGCACCGCCTCGGCGTCGGCGTACCGGCCGGTGAAGTACAGGTCGATGGCCCGCGTGTACAGTCCGCTGGCCTGGCCCTGGGCGATCAACTCGGTGGTCATCAGCGGCACCGCGACCCCGGCCCGCGCGTTCGCCATCTGGACGCGGGCGTCCTCGGCCTGCCGCTTCGCGTCGCGGGTGACGGCGTCGAGTTTCGCCTCGTAAGCCGCCTTCTGGTCGTCGAGTTCGGCCTTCGCCGTCAGCGTCGCGGCGTCGGCCGCCTTCTTGCGCTCGGCCGCCACCGTCGCGCGGAGTTGCTCGGCTTCGACCTTGGCGGCGGCGAGTTGCTTCTGCGTCTCGCCCTGTGCGGCGTCCATTTGCGCCGACACGGCCTTGACCTTGTCGTCGGCCTGCTTGGACGCGACCAGCGCCGCGTCCCGCTGGGCGTTCGCAGCGGCGACCGCCTCCGCGGCCTTCTTCGCGTCGGCAGTGTCGCTGGCGCTAGCGACCTTCTTCAAAATCTCCGGCAGGGTCTTCAACACGGTCGCGGCGTCGGCGTCCGGGGCGACGAGCTTGCCGGCCTTCAAGCCGGCGACGACCTTGGCCACGGCGTCGTTCGCGGCGGTCAGGTCGGCATCGGCGGCGGCCAGTTTGTCCTTCGCGGCCTTGGCGTTCGCGGCGGCGTCCGTCGTCGCGGCGGTCAGCTTGCCGCCGAGGTCCACTTCCTTGGCGGTCGCGGCGGCGAGCGCGGTTTCCTTGGCCTTCAAAGTGGCCTGCGCCGCGGCGAGTTGTTCGGCGACCTTGGGGTCGGGCTTGGCGGCGGCGGCCAACGCCCGCAAGCCGGTGGCGACGCCCGACTTGGCGAACACCGGGCCGGCGACGGGGTCGGTGTACAGTTGCTGCCGGAGCGTCCACCCGGCCGCGAGTTCGTCGCAGCACTTCAAGAAAATCTGCTCGACCGGGTCGGTCAGCGGGTTCACCCCGCGGCCGGTCACGGCGAGCCGGCGGGCCTCGTGGACGGTCCGCGCTTTGCGGATCGCGGCGATCGCCCCGGGGTAGTCGCCGGCGGCCGCGCGGTTGGCGGCGTCCCAGAACAGCAGGCCCGGCTCGTCGGTCCCGGCGGCCGCAGCGGGGCCGTCGGTTTGGAGCAGGGTGACGGCGATCACCAGGGCTTCGGCCAACCCGGCGGCGTCGCGCGGGGCGAGAGCGACCTTGCCCCCGGCCCGCATCAGTTTCACCCGGGTCGCGGCCGACTCGAACAGGCCCTTCGCTTGCGGGTACTTGACCGCCGCGGCGGCGTAGTACGCCCCGGCCCCGGCCAGGTCGCCGGTCAACTCCTTCGTCACCCCGATGCCCAGGACGGCCTGGTGTAAGGTCCGCCGCTCGTCGGGCGTCTTGAACTGGTCGGCGGCGGCGACGGTGCGTTCGAGGTCGGCGAGCGCGGGCTGCAAGAACTTGTCGCCGACTTCGACCTTCTTGCCGGTCCGGCCCATCTCGCGGACGCGGACCTGCCAGCGGGCCAACCCGCGGCCGGCCAGGTCGATCGGGCTGGCGTTGTCGCCGACGGCTTCGAAGGCGGGCAGGGCGAGTTCGGCCTGCCCGGCGGCCAGCAGCTTGCGGGCGTCGCCCAGGTCGGCCGCCGTCGCCGCCGGCGGGACCGCCGACGGACCGGCCGGGGCCGTGCGGACGATCGGGTTGCCCGTCGTGGAGTTGGACGGGATGACTTCGGCGATGTACAGGGCCGAGCAGACGCCGACGCCGGCCATGAGGCCGACGGCCGTGCCCCCCAACCAGGGCAGCCCGCCGCGGGACTTGCGGGCCGGCGCGGTCGCGGCGACGACTTTGGTCGTGGTCTTCGACGGCGGGGTGACCGGGCGGGGCGTCCGGACGGCCGACCGCGGCGCGCTCGCCGTCGATTTCGGCGGGGTCAGGAAGCCGGACTTCGACCCCTGGGCCAGGCCGGCCGGGTACGACCCGGAGAGCGTGCCGAGCGGCATTTCCTTGGTCATGTCCACGTCGAAAATGCCGGACGACGGGGCCATCCGGGCGGTCGTGTGGACGTCCCCGTCGTCCCGGCCGGTCAGGTCGGCGTCGCTGTCCCCGGAGTCGTCGGGGTCGCGGGCCGCGCCGGGGCGGGGCATGGCGGGGAGTTCGCCGGGCAGGGACCAGTCGATGGCCGCGTGGGCGTCGTCCGAGAGTGCCCCGGCCTGGTCGGTGCTCAGGCTGACGATCTTGCCGTGCCGGGACGGGCTGCCGAACGACACCCCGCTCCGGTCCCCCGAGTCGGTCCCGGACCCGAAGTCGCCGCGCGGGTCGGGGTGCGTGCCCCGCTGGAAGATGCTCGACGACCCGTCCACGTCCGGCCCGGTGTACCGCATCGCCTCGGTCGGCTCGTCGCTCGAGCCCATGAGCGGGATCTGGTCCATGTTGACCAGCGAACTGCCCTGCGTCCGCTTGTGGAAGATGCTCGACTCCGGCCCGTCGGCCGCCTCCGGGCGGGGGCTGAAACTCACCCCGTCGCCGTCCGGGTTGAGCAGGTCCACGCCCGAGTTCATGGCGAAATTGTTCAGTTCGGTCAGGTCGGCGAACAGGTTCGAGCTGGACGCGCCGGTCTCCGTCTCGTTGAAGTCGAGGCCCGAGTTCGGGGTGATCGGCCCCATGGCCGGGGTCGGCCCGGTGCCCGGGTACGGGGCCGGCCGGGGGTACTTGGGGCCGCCCGCCTTGGTGAACGGCAGGTGCAACTCGTCCATCAGGTTGTTCACCGCCTTCGCCCCGTCGTCCGGCGGCCCGGCCAGCGGGTCTTCGCGCGCGAACAGTTCGCTCGGCGGCTGGTCGAACGCCAGGAACATGTCGTCGTCGCTCAACCCCGTGGCCTGGCTGTTGGACGCGTCCCCGGACCGGGACCCGGCCGCGGCGGGGAAGTTGAAATCGACGCTCCCGCCGAGCAGTTGGTCCAACTCCGGGGGGGGCGAGTCGAAGATGTTCGAGTGCCCGGTCGCGTCGTCGCTGGACCGGCCCCGCACCCCGTCCGACCCGGCCCCCGCCTTCCGCCGGCCGGTCGAAAAGATGTCCGACCCTTCGGCGTCGTCGGACGGCGCGGCCGGGGTCACCCGCGGGGCCGGCGTCAGCCACCCGGAGGCCGGGCCGATCGGCGGCGGCGTGGTCACGTTCGGGTGCGGCAAACCGACTTGCGACGGCGTGACCGTCGCGCCCCCGAAGATCGACTCCAGGTCGAGGTCCACGTCCGACGGGAGGATCGGCAACTGGCCCGCTTCCGGCTGGGGCAACTCCGGGATGAGCGACAGCCAGTCGCTGTCCCCGAGCGACCCTGGCCGCTGCTTCGGCGCGGGCGTTTCGGGCGGGGTGCCGGGGAGGACGGGGTCGTTCGGGTTCGAGGGGGTCTTCGCCATGAGAACGGCTCCGCAGTTGCCCGGCCCGTCGAAGGACCGGTGTCGCCTGGACAGGCACCAAAATAAACCGATTGGGCAAAGCCTACGTTCGTATTGTCCCGGTTTCCCCCCGATCCGCAACAATTTTTCGACTTTCCGGCCCGCCGGCGCGGCCAACCGGGCGCACCACGACTCGGGGCGGGTTTGAAGGTGCGGCCGTGTCGGAAATCCAGCACCCGGTGCGGGACATGTGGGCACTCGCCCGGCGAGTGCGGGCGCGAAACGCCGGTGTGCGCGTTCGTATTTGTGGCATTCCGCGCTCGTTTGCCCGCCGGCCTCGGCTTCGGCACCGTGGTTGCATACACCTAACCGTCAACCTCCCCTCGCGGTTCGCCAGGACGGCCAACGCTGCGGAAACTAACCCCATGACATTGTTCGCGCGCCCGGTGGCCCCCCCGGATGCCGACCCAGGATGGCCGGAACCCCCCATGCCACCGCTCGCTTCCGCCGACCCGACCCGCTCCGACCACGAAGTCGTCGAGCTGCAACTCCTGCTGCCGCGCTGGCAGGCCGCCGCGCTGGAAGCCGCCGCCCAGTCCCGCGGGATGACGACCGGCCAAATCCTCCGCCGGGTCATCACCGACCTGTTCGCCGACCGGGCCACGCACCCGAACAACTGACGCCAAACATTGACGGCGGGATTCCCAGTAGGGGGGTCCCGGCCGAAATCCGGCAATGTCAATGCGGCCGGCGAGCCGGAAGCGTCAGCGCCCGGAGTTTGACGCTCGCCGCGACGTGGGTCAAACTCC
>JANYHV010000215.1 GCA_025362195.1 Fimbriiglobus sp.
TGCTCCCCGATCACTCGGCGCGCAGCGACAGGCGCTGCGTGCCCAGGCGCGTGGTGCTCACGCTCAGTGCGATGTCGCCCACCGCGCCGGTGGTCTCGACCCAGAAGCCGGTCACCCCACCCTTGATTGGCAGCATCCGGGACAGGAGTGTGAGCGACTGGAGATCGAAAGACCTCCAGTCGCTCACGCTCCTGGCTCGCCGGGCGAATTTCGACGGTGCCGCGTACTGATTTAGCCCGCAGGCAGGCGGCGTTACTTCACCGTCAGCAGCTTGTCGGCTTTGGGGAAGGTTTCGACGGTCAGGCCCTTGAAGTGGATCTCTTGCTTGACGGTGTTCGAGTGCAGTTGCAGGCCGATGGGGGCTTCCTTGATCGTCTCGGGCTTGGGGTCGCGCCAATCGACGACGGCCGTGCCGTTGACCGCGACGCGGACGCGGTTGCCCTGGGCCAGCACTTCGACCTCGTTCCAGTCGTGTTGCTTGCCGACCTTCATGGCCGGCTTGCCGTCCACCGGCAGGCCGTAGCGGCCGAACAGGTCGTACATGCCGTACCCGGACGGGAACATGACGAGGTGCCCGGCGTAGGTGTGCGCCGTGCGGTCCTTCGCGGCGTCCTTGCTCACGTCCGGCTTGACCTTGCCCCAGAAGGCCACGCCCGAGTGCATTTCGGACTCGACGAGTTTGGCCGAGAAGGTCAGGCGGAAGTCGGTGTACTTGTCCTTGGTCAGCAGGTAGGTGCTGAACGTGAGCGGGGCGGTGTTCTTGGCGACGATGACGCCGTCCTTAACGGACCACAGGTCTTCGTACCCCTCCCACCCGGCGAGGGTCTTGCCGTCGAAGAGTTCGACCGTCTTCGACTCCCCCTTGAGCGGGGCGACGACCGGGGCGTCCGGTTTCTGGGCGAAGGCGGGTCCGACGACGGCGACGGCGAGCAGCGAAGCGAGGAGGCGCATGATTCGGTCCAACACGAGGAGAGTGGGGCAGGCGAGCGTCATCGTATCACGACCCCGCGGCGAAACCAACCGTTCTCCCGGCGAGGGGCGTAGACCTGTGGGTTATCGACGGAGTGATGACCCAGCCGTGCCGAGGAGCGCCGGCGCTTTCAAGACCAGACACAAACGCTCAAGGCCGACGCGGTGCGGAAGGTGTTCGGGGCAGGAGGAGTGGTCGAGCTTCCGAATCTCAACAGCCAGGGCGGGGTTGACATTGTTTGTACACTAGGGCGTGGCTACGATGGCCGATAGTATAACGTCGGAACTGCGGATAAGATCTCTCACTGGGGGGAGTTCGTGCTCACTTTCAAATTCAACCTGCCCAAGACAATCCAGGCGTCGGCGGCCCTCCTGCGTCAACACGGCGACCGCATGGACCGGATGCGGCTGTTGAGGCTGCTGTACATTGCCGACCGGGAACTTCTCGCCGAGACCGGACGCACTCTCACCGGCGACCGCGTGGACGCTATGGAGAAAGGTCCGGTCTTGCGCACGGTTTACGACCTCATCAAGGGCCAAGGGGCGGACGCCGGTGCCTGGCAGGCCGTAGTCCCGAGCGACGGTTCCCAAGTCGCTTTAGCGCAAGCCACGGGCTTCGGCAACTTGACGAAAGCCGAACTCTCGAAAGCCGAGGAATTGTGCGAGCGATACCGAGACACCGACACGGAGGACTTGTCCAAACTGACCCACGGGTTCGCGGAGTGGATCGACAACTACAAGCCCGACCGGCCACCGGCGTCGTACCCGATCACCTGGGATGAGGTTCTCGTTGCGCAAAACGCCGGGGACTTGATCGACGAAGTCGAAGCCGACATCAGAGACCGAGAACTCGTCGATGCGGCTTTTGGGGGCTGACCCGTGGTCTACCGCGACACGTTCACGTTCCGGTCCGGGAGCGACGGCGGGCACCTTTGGGTCGTGGCGTCCGACCCGGATCAGAACGCGGCGCAAGTTCTGATCGTAAACTTTACGACGGTCCGCGGCGTGAGGTTTGAAGACCACTCTTGCGTTGTCGAACCTGGCGACCACCCGCGACTCACGAAACCATCGTATGTCGCCTTTGCCAGAGCGAGGCTCCACACCCTCGCCCACCTGGACGGACTTGAGGTCAGCAAAACTATTAAGTTAGACGACCCACTTTCGCCCGCGATCTTGTCGCAAGTTCATGCCGGCGCTGCGATCAGCACCAATCTGCCGTTCGCTTTCCTGGCCGTGCTTGAAGCTCAGGGGTTTGTCCCGCCGGATGCCAGTTGGCCCTCCGCAGCACCTTTATGACTCGCTTCGACCAGCTTCGGCACGACCATTCCCATCGACTGCGGCCCGCCGGTCGGCCGCCAACGCTTGAACAAACGCGAAAAACGAGTCGCGGTCGTGGACGCCGTGCGGGTCCAAGGGGTCCGGGGGCGCACCCATCTTCAACCTCCTCAGTGACACGGCCTCGGTCGAGACTCATCGCCTCTTTGCCAAATGCTAACACACCGGTCAACGCCCCGCGACCCCGCCTTGCCCCGGCGGCTCTGCCGGATATACTGTTGCACTTCGGCTCGACTCCCGACGTTCCGGTTCTCGCGTGCTTGCCGACGCGCGGTAAGGCCCGGTCCGCGACACGGATACCACTTCCATGACCGAGACGTTGATCGACCTCCGCTCCCTGTTGGTCGAGCGCGAGGAGTTCGAAGGCAGCATGGTCTCGAAGCTCCGCGAAGGGCTAGCCCAGGGCGGGCCGCAAGTCCGGGCGCTCAAAGAAATCAACGACACGCTCGCCAAAAAGCTCACCACCGCCCAGCCGGCCCAGGCCAAGAAACTGCACCTCAAGCTCGGCGTCGTCCACTTCTACCTCGGCCACATGCCGCAGGCCATCGAGCAGTTGAAGCTCTCGGACGGCCCGCTCGCCGCGTTCTTCCTCGGCCGCGCCCACGCCCAGCGGGGCGAGTACGACGAGGCCCTCAAGTCGTTCGAGAAGGCCGAGAAGTCGGGGTACGCCGCGCAGCAGGTGCAATTGCAAAAGGCCGGCGTGTTGCGGCTGCAAAAGAACATCGGCGAGGCGAAGACGATCCTCGCCAAGCTCAAGGACATGGCCGCGCACAACGCCGAGTACCACTTCCAGGAGGGCGGCATCGCCGAGGCCGAGGGCGACACCCCGCGGGCCGCGAAGTCGTTCGAGCGGGCCGCCGAACTCGACCCCGCCCACACCGGCGCGCTCTTCCGCCTCGGCTTCTTGAACGACCTCGTCGGCAACGACCTCGACGCCATCGGCTACTACGAGAAGTGCCTCAAGCACCCGCCGGTCGGCAAGGGCGTTTTGTACAACCTCGGCGTCCTGTACGAGGACAACGGCCAGTTCGACAAGGCGACCGACTGCTACCGCCGGCTGCACAAGGCCGACCCGACGGACGAGCGGGCCAAGCTCTTCCTCAAGGACTCGGAAAACTCGATGACCATGTACTACTCGCCGGAAGACGAGCAGGTCAGCGTGCAGTTCCGCCAGGTCATGGAAGTGCCGATCACCGACTTCGAGTTGTCCGTCCGTAGCCGCAACTGCTTAAAGCGCATGAACATCCGCACGCTCGGCGACCTGACCCGCGTCTCGGAGCAGCAACTGCTCTCCAGCAAGAACTTCGGCGAAACGTCTCTCGAAGAAATCAAGATCATCATGAACCAGAAGAGCCTGCGCATCGGCCAGTCGCTCGACCAGGGCCAGCAGTACGAGTTCCGCACCCGGCCGCAGTCGAACCTGTCCCCCGAGGAGCAGGCGATGATGGGCAAGTCGGTCAGCGAGTTGAACCTGTCGGTCCGCGCCCGCAAGTGCATGAACCGCCTGAACATCACGACCATCGGCGAACTCGTGTCCCGCAGCCAGGACGAGTTGATGGAGGCGAAGAACTTCGGCGTCACGTCCCTGACCGAAGTGAAAGAAAAGCTCACCGGCATGAACCTGAAGCTCCGCGGCGACTGACGCCGCGACGCCCGCCGGTCGTGTTCCTGATGGGCCGTTGCCATGCGTACCCGGGTGTTTCGTGTGCTGGCCGGGTTTCTGGCACCCGCTTTCGCCGGACTGCTGTTGACCGGAGACCCGCGGACGCCCCGGGAGGTTTTCGGCATCGCAGTGGTCGCGACCGCTTTCGGGGTGTTCGCCCTGTTCGGAACCGTGCCGGCCGAACGCCTCCTCGACGACCTCTTCGGGGTCGGCCCGCCCAAACTCGGCCCGTGACCCTCCCGCCGGACGCCGCCCACCAATGTACGACCTGCTCGCCACGGACGGATTGGCCCGCTGTGGCCGGGTGACCACGCCGCACGGGGCGTTCGACACGCCGATGTTCATGCCGGTCGGCACGCAGGCGACGGTCAAGGGGCTGACGCCGGACCAGGTGCGGGACTGCGGCGCGAAGATCATCCTCGGCAACACGTACCACCTGACCCTGCGGCCGGGGGACGAACTGATCGCCGAACTCGGCGGGCTGCACGCCTTCATGCGCTGGCCCGGCCCCATCCTCACCGACTCCGGCGGCTACCAGGTCTTCAGCCTCGCCTCGCAGCGGAAGATCACCGACGCGGGAGCCAAGTTCCGCTCGCACATCGACGGCAAACTGCTGGAGTTGACGCCCGAAAAGGCCATCGACATCCAGCAGAACCTCGGCAGCGACATCGCGATGGTCCTCGACGAGTGCCCGCCGGGGGACGCCGACGAGCCGACGCTGCAGCGGGCCGTGCGCCGCTCGCTGCTGTGGGCCGAGCGCTGCAAGACGCACCACACGCGGCCGGGGCAGGCGCTGTTCGCCATCGTCCAGGGCGGCACCAACATCGCCGTGCGGGCGCAGTGCGCCGCGGAGCTGGTGCCGATGGACTTCCCCGGCTACGCGCTCGGCGGCTTCAGCGTCGGCGAGGCCCCGGCGGCGATGCACGCCGCGTTGCCGGAGTGCGCCGCGATGCTGCCGGCCGACAAGCCGCGCTACCTGATGGGCGTCGGCCGGCCGGAAGACCTGCTCATCGCCGTCGGGGCCGGCATCGACATGTTCGACTGCGTCATGCCGACCCGCAGCGGCCGGAACGCTCAAGCCTTCACGTGGGACGGCCCGGTGCGGCTGCGCAACGCGAGGCACCGCCGCGACCCGGCCCCGCTGATGCCCGGGTGCCCCTGTTACTGTTGCGTCAACTTCTCGCGCGCCTACCTGCACCACCTCTTCGCGGCCGACGAAATGCTCGGGCCGACGCTCCTGAGCTTGCACAACCTCACCTTCTACCTCGACCTGATGGCGCACGCCCGCGCCGCCATCCGGGAGCGCCGCTACGCCGAGTTCGCGGCGACCACACTTGAGAATCTGGCGAGCCGGAAGCGTGAGCGCCCGGAGTTCTGACGGTCCGCAGTTCTGACGGTCCGGAGTTCTGACGGTCCGCAGTTCTGACGGTCCGAACTCCGGGCGCTCACGC
>JANYHV010000155.1 GCA_025362195.1 Fimbriiglobus sp.
CGCTACCCTCGCACCCCGACCGGGTGTGTGTTGGACCAAAGCGTGATTATGACGGCTTTTCGCCACTTGACAACCCCCCTTTGTGGCGGCCGCGCCGCAGGCGGTCCCCGGCGAGCGGGGGACGATAGTCCCCCGAGGTACTCGGAGGCGACAAAGTTCACACCGCGTGGGAGCCTCCTCGGAGGACTGTCGTCCCCCGCTCGCCGGGAACCGCCTGCGGCGAACGCGATACAATGGCCGAACCAGTTCGGAGCCACTTGATGCGTGTCGGGATTTTCGGCGGGGCGTTCGACCCCATTCACGTCGGCCACCTCATCCTTGCCGAGCGCGTGCGCGACGAGGCGGGGCTGGACCTCGTGCGCTTCCTGCCGAGTTACAAGCCGCCGCACAAGGCCGACCGGCAACTCACGCGCTTCGAGACGCGCTGCGACATGGTCACCCTCGCCACGACCGGGCAGCCGGCGTTCGCCCTCGACGCCATCGAAAAAGAACTGCCGCCGCCGAGCTATTCGGTCAACACCCTGCGCGAACTCGCGGCGCGGCACCCCGGTGACGAGTTCAGCCTGATCATCGGCGCGGACTCGCTGCACGACCTGCCGACGTGGTACGAGCCGCGCGAACTGCTGGAGCTTGCCGAACTCATCGTCGTGCCGCGGCCGGGGGTCGAACTCGTCACCGCCGAGGCCCTCGCGGCGAGCCTGGGGGTCGAGGCCGGCGCGGTGCGGTTGCGGGTCGTCGCCTGCCCGTTGATGGAGGTCGCCAGCCGGGACTTGCGGCGGCGGATCGGCGAGGGCAAGAGCGTCCGCTACCTGTTGCCGCGAGCCGTCGAGGAGTTCGTCCGCGAGCGGGGGCTGTACGCGGCGCGGGCCGAATAGCCGCGCGGCGATTGCCGGCGGGGGGGCGCGGCTTCATAATAGTGCGGACACCTCTCTCCCTCAGAACTCGCGAGTTGCCCGCATGGCCATCGAGATGCAGTGCCCGGCTTGCAAGAAGGCGTACCGGCTCAAGGACGAACTCGCCGGGAAGAAGGTGACGTGCGCCAACGCCGAGTGCCGCACCGTCTTCGCCGTCCCCGTGAAGCCCGGCACCGGCACCGCCCCGACGCTGGCCGCGCTCAAGGCGACGGCCGGCAAGTCGCCCGCCAAGCCGGCGGCGAAGGCCCCGGCCCGCGTCGCCGCGCCGCCCCCGCCGGCCATCGACGTGGAGACCGCGGCGCTCACCGCGCTGAACGACGACCCCGACGAGGTCGTCGCCGAGACGCGCGTCGTCGGCGTCAAGTGCTCGAACTGCGACCACCAGTGGTCGGAGCCGTGGGAGAAGCAGGGCAAGAACGCGCTCTGCCCCGAGTGCCGCAGTCGGCAGCGCGTGCCGGTGCCCGCGGCTAAGGGCGGCAAGACCGACTGGCGCACCGACGGCATGCCGGCCGGCCGCAAGATCGAGAAGCTCGAGGGGGTCACGTCGTCCACCGACGCCGGCTACGTCACCGGCGAGTCGCTGCGGGCCGCCGGGCTGGGCCGCGCCGAACTGGAGCCGCGGCCGCTGTGGCAGAAGCTCGCCGCCTTCGGCATCCCCCTCGCCGCGTTCGTGTTCGGGGCGGTCGCGGTCGCCGCCTTGCTGCGGTCGCGCACGGACAGCAAGGAACTCGAGACGATGAGTCGCGCGCTGGCGGACTTGCCGACCGACGACTCGCCGCTGCCGAAGGGCGAGTCGCCGCTGTTCCGCGCGGGGGTCTACCTCGCGGCGGGCGAGTACGCGGCCCGCCGGGAGGACAAGACGCCGAAGCAACTCGCCGAGGCGCTGACGCACTTCGGCCGCGCCCGCCAGGAGCTCGAGGCCCAGCCGAGTTCCTTCGGCCGCGACGCCCTGTTCGTGGAACTCGCGGCGGCGCAGCTGGCCCTCGGCGGCACCCAGGAGCAGGCCGACGCCGGGCAGCGGCTGCGCTACGTGCCGCAGGCGGTCGGGGCGAGCCAGGCCCGCATCAGCGAGAAGTCGCACGACGTGCAGGGCGAGTTGAAGCAGACCTTCACGGCCATGCTCAACCGCGAGCGCCCCGTCGCCCTGGAGGCCCGCTCCGGGGCGGTCCGCCGGCTGACCCGCGAGCTGGCGAAGGCCCAGCAACCCGACCTGATGGAGCGGCTCGTGCCGACGCTCTTCAACGACGCCGAGCACCCCGAGGCGACGGCCCTGGCGATTTACGAGGCGGCTAAGGCCAGCCCCGACCCCGCGCGAGTGGGGGCGTCGGTCGCCGCGCTCCTGCCGACGTTCACCGCCGGCCGCGCCCCGCCCGCGCCGCTCCTCGCCGTGGCGCAGACGCTCGAGCCGGTCCCCGCGGCGCTCAAGCAGCCGCCGTACGTGCCCGGCACCGGCCCCATCGACGAGACGCCGCGGGCCGTCTACGGCATGCTGATGGTGTTGCAGAACCGGCCGGGCGAGGCGATCGAACTGGCCAAGCGCCCCGGCCGCACCGACGGCCGCCTGAAGCTGCTCGCGCTCGTCGCGGAGCTGTCGCCGGAGCCTGGCCCGGCGGTGAGCGCGGCCGGCGAAATCTACGCCGCCGACGGCCGCAAGCGCGAGGCCGGCGAGGTGCCCGACGCACTCTTCGTGCGGCTGGCGTTCCAGGCCGGCCGCGCGAACCAGCCGGAGCGCGTCGAGCAGTTCGCCAAGGCCACCGCCCGCGACGACGCCCGCGCCTGGGCGCGGGCCGAGGGCTTACGCGGCCAGTTCACCACCGGCGTCCCCAAGCCGGCCCCCGACACGCTGCTCGAACTGCCGGCCGACTCGAAGGACGCCCGCAGCGGTACGGCCTGGGGCCGCCTCTGGATCGCGCGCAATAACGCCGCCTCCGGCGAGAAGCGACCGGACGGCTTCGAGCCGTGGGGCCGCGGCACCTTCCGCCCCTACGGCCTCGCCGGCCACGCGCTGGGCTTGCAAGACCGCAAGTAAGGGGCGGGCCGGCTGTCACACCCCCAAATGGCCCAGCGCCAGCAGGCCGTAGTACGTGTACTCGCAGTCGATCGCGTCGTCGGCCCAGTGGCCGTGGAACGCGCCCTTCGCCGTCCACAGCGTGTCGAGAAAGTCGAGGCACGGCTCGCGGATGGCGTCGAGGTCGGCGTGCAGGCCACTGAGCGCGTGCAGTGCGGTCGCCGTCGAGAGCAAGTCGGGCAGCGGGGCCATCGGCGTGGCGAAGAAGCCGCCCTCGGGGCGACAGCGGGCGAACAGCCAGGCGGCGAGTTCCGGGTGCGCCGGGCCGTCGAGCGTGCGGAACAACGTCACCGCGGCGGCCGTGCTGGGCGTCAAGCCCTGCGGCACGTCGAGTTGGTTGGCGTAGCCGCCGTCGGCCGCCCGCAGGCGCGTGGCACACGTCAGCATCCCGGCGGGGTCGGGGAGACTGCGACCGAGGTCTTGGTAGGTACCGAGTGCCAGGAAACAGCCGTAGAGGGTGCCGTCGGCCTGCCCGGCGGTCACCGCGTAGCCGCCGTCGCCGCTGCGGTACGTTTCGACGTGGCCGAGGATCGCGTCGGCGGGGACACTGGAACGCAGTTCTTTGGGGAGCGCGGCCCAACTGCGGGCGAGGCAGGCGAGGTGGACGAAGTCGAGGTCGCGGCCGTCGCCGAAAGCGGTGAGGTACGCGGCGGTGGCCGTGATCGGCAGGTCGGCGCGGAGGGCAAGCAACCCTTCGAGGCCGAAGACGGTGTAGTAGAGGTCGGGGTTGCCGGCGCGGTCGGTGAAGCCGCCGCCGGGGTGCTGTTGGCTCAACAGGAAGCCGCGGACGAGGTCGGCCGAGTCACCCAACAGCTTCGGTGCCAAGCGGGCGACTTGCAGCATTTCGAGTCTCAAACTCACGGCACCAGCTCCGAATCTCGACGCTGAAGATTTTGCCCACGACCCGCCTGAGGAGGCCCTTGAGGCTAGGGTTCTGCACGTCGAGCAGCACGCGGACGGCCTGCTCCTTGTAGCTGTCGAGCATCTGCTCGGCTCGCTCGCCGGCCCCGAGGCGGTCGATCACTTCGCGCAACGTCGCCGCGTCCGGGGCGTCGGCGGCGCGTCGCCAGGCGCGTTCGAGCAGTTCGCGGTCCTCGCCCTTGGCACGCTCGTAGGCGGCCGCGAGTGGGAAGGCGGGGCGGGTTAACGTGAGGTCGTCGCCGTCGGGGTTGGTCAGGTCGTCGATGTCGTCGCGGATTTGGTAGGCGATGCCCAGTGCCTCGCTGTAGGCGGTGAGGGTCGCGTGCAACTCAGCGTCGGCCGCGCCGAAAGCCGCGCCGATTCGCAGCGCGACCTCGAACGCCGGGGCGGTCTTCTGCCGGTGGATGCCGACGACTTCGAGCGGCGTGAGCGGCGTCGGATCGTTGGCCCAGGTCAGTTCGTTGCCCTGGCCCAAACACAGTGTGCGGTGGCCCTCGGCGGCGATGCGCAACATCTGCGCCCGCACACTGGCCGGGGCGTCGGTCTCGGCGATGAGGCGGTAGCCGTCGCCCAACAGCAGGTCGCCGACGTTGAGCGCCACGGGGATGCCGTGCTGGGCGTGCAGGGTCTTTTCGCCGTAGCGCAGGTCGTCAGAATCCTCGATGTCGTCGTGGACCAGCGACGCCTTGTGGAAGCACTCGACCGCGACGGCCAGCTTCTTCAGGTCGTCGGGGAACGGCGTCGTCGGGTCGTCTTGCAGGGCTTTCCAGACGCACGCCACGAGGAACGGCCGCCAGCGCTTGCCGGCGCGGGCCAGCCACTCGCGGGCGATGCGCTCACTTGGCGTGTCGCCGTCGGCCAAGATGTCACGTAGCGCCGCCGGCATGAACCAGGTGTCAACTTCCGCCCGCACGCCGTCGAGGTCGAGGCGGAAGGTGCGGTCGTCGCTGCTCAGGTGGATGAAGTCCCAGACCCACTCGACATCGATCGCCGTGTCCTTGCAGTCGTCTTGCAGCAGCGGGATGGCGACGCCGGGGATCGCCGCGGCCTCCATGTACGGGAAGGCTTTTTCGAGTACCGACAGGCAGCTCACGCCGATGATCGCGTCGATCTTGCCCGTCTGAATGATCGCCATGACGAGTGCCGACCCCTCGGCCACCAACACCGCGTAACCCAGTTTCTCGGCCTCGGCCTGCAAATCCTGAATGGTACATAACCCGCATTGCTTACACAGCAAGCCGAATTCGTCGAACGGCGCGGGGCAGCGGTCTTCGACCCGCAAACATTTGGGCAACAGCAACAACCGCCGCTCGAACGGCACCCCGGCGAGGGCCTCGCGGTTGGCCTCGCTGTTGATGACGACCCCGACGTAATTCTGGAACGCCTCGCTCAGCCCCTCGGCGGCGGTCAACGTCTCGGCGTGCGTCCGCAGCTCTTCGAGCGAGATGGGGATGACGGGCTTCACGGTGGCGACGTAGCGGGCGGCGAGGGTGCGGACGCGCTCGCGGTCCTCGCGCGTCGGCGGCACGCCGGCCTGGGTCGGGCGCTTCGAGGCGACGGGCATCGCCCGCGGGAGCGTGAGCAGCGGCAACAACATCAAGGGGACTCCGGGCACAGAAGCGAAGACTCAGAATTTTCACCGCAGAGGGCACGTGAGGGCACGAGAGGAATACCAAAACCTAGGAGAGTTAATACCGAGCAGTTCATTCGCAAGTCTTGCTCACTCGGGTTACAACCTGGGGCGGAGCGGTTCGAGCACGGTTTGGTGCCTTTCTCGCCTTTGGCCTTTCTCCGCGCCCTCCTGTGCCCTCTGCGGTAAATCTCTTGGTTTGCCAACACTCACCACGTTAAGAGTACGCGCCGAAGCCGAAGAACCAGTTGCGCTTCGCCAGGCGGTAGGCCCAGTTCTCCTCCGGAATCTCGTTCCCCGGATTGTGCTGGCTCGTCCGCGGCGTCATCTTATCGAGTTCCTCCAGGGCCGTTTGCCGGCTCGTGGTGTCGTAGGCGGCGTGCTTCAACACGATCGCCTTCACCAAGTCGGGACGTTCGAGGACGACGCAGCCGCGGGTCGCCTGGGCCGACGCCTCGCGGAAGTCCTTGAGGAACGCCGACTGCGTGAGCAGGTTGTAGATGCCGCGGTCGTCGTGGATGCTCTCCTTGGCGAACTGGATGATCGGGCACGGCTCGATGTCGCCCGACGGCCCGATGTGGTGGCTCACGCCGGTCGCCATCGGGCACAGCGCCTCGCCGTTGTGGTCCCAGTACGGATCGACAATCGCGAGGGGGAGTTTACTGCGCATCGTCACGACGAAGCGGCGGACCTGCAAAATCTGCTCCGGCGACAGCGCCAAGCCCTCGTTCGGCTGCGGGCCGACGGGGCGGTAGGTGTGGAACCAGGCGTAGTGGATGCCGAGGTCGATGAGCCGACGCAGCCAGGCTTCGCTCAGCAGGTCGTCGATGTTGGTGCGGCAAACGCTCGTGGCCACGCCCGTGATGAGGCCGGCCCGCTTGCACGCTTCGAGGCCCGCCATCGTGCGGTTCAGCACGTTCAACTTGCCACGCCGTTCGTCGCTGACCGTCGAAGAGCCTTCGACGGAGATCAGCGGCGTGACGTTGCCGGCGGTGCGCAGCCGTTGCGCCACGGCGTCGGTGATGAGTTGGCCGTTGGTGAAGACCTGGAAGTAGCAGTCGGGGTGGGCGTCGAACACGTCCAGAAGGTCGGGGTGCAGGAACGGCTCGCCGCCCAGAATCCCGAAGTACGAGTTGCCGCGGCGCTTGGCCTCGCGGATGACGCGATTCAAGGTCGCCTTGTCGATCATCTTGCGCGGGCTTTGCACGTCCACCCAGCAGCCTTGACACTTCAGGTTACAACTGTTGATGACCGAGATGTACAAGAACGGGGGGAAGTGGACACCTTGCTTGAGCCGACGCTTGAAGCGCTCGACGGAGACCATGCCCTTGAGGCCGAAGTTGAAGGCGAACTTCCACAGGAGCCGCGGCTCGACTTCCGAGATCATCCGGCGGGCCAGGGTGAAGATCATGGATGACCTCAGGGGTGAACAGAATAAAGCAATTTACCGCAGAGGGCACAGGAGGGCACGAGAGGAAAGCAAAACCTATGAGAGTTAAACCCGGAGTTCAGACTCACTTGGCGTCTTCGTGTCTTTGCGGGAGGTGGTTTTCGGTTTTCACTCTCCGAATGCCTTTCTCCGCGCCCTCATGTGCCCTCTGCGGTGAATCGTTTTTCTTAACGGTCCGCCAGTGCCGCCGTGGCCCGCGCGGCGGCCTGGTCGGCTTTCGTGCGGATTTCGTCAATGCTCGGCAAGCTGGCGAAGACTTCCGGCGGGATTTCGAGCGACTTGCCCAGGGCGACGAGGCACTTCTGCCGCTCTTCGAGGGCGCGGTCCTCGTCGCGCTCTTTGGCGAAGCGTGACTTCGACTTCGCGGAGCGGTCGCGCAACGCCTGGTAGATGTCGCCGCCCAACAGCGCGGAGATGTCGACCTTCATCACCTCGCGGCGAACGTCGTCGGCCCCGATCACGTCGCCGTTGATGGGGCCGTGGCGGTACTTCGGGAACAGGATGGCGACTTCGGGGCAGACGCGCGAACAGGCGGGGCAATCAGTCTTGCACTTCGTCTGGTTCTGAACCTGAATCTTTTTGTCCGCACTCACGGCGTACACGTCGAACAGGCAGAACGACAGGCACTGCATACAGTTCGTGCAACGGTCGTAGTCGATCACGGGGAACCACGGCTTCCACGCGCCGGGCTTCGTCAACGCCTCGCCGCCCCGCAAGCCATCGACGACTTCGACCGCCTGCGCCGCAGTCAACGTGGCCACGTCGCGGAAGTGGATCGCCACGGGGCCGTCGGCCGCTTCGAGCGGCTTGGCCTCGGTGAAGCGGCCGAGTACCACGAGTGTGCCGGCGGTGAAGCGGGCCAGGGTCGCGCCGGGGCGGACCACCGTCACCGCGTAGCCCTTCGCGAGCAGCGCCGCGACGAGGTCGCCGCGCACGCCGGCGTCGAGCGGCTCGGCCCCGGTCGATTCGTACACGGCCACGCGGAAGCGGGTGACCGTCGCGGCTTTCGCGTCGGCCATCGGGAGGGCACTCACGCCGTCACCTCCACTAAGGGGCGGGGCGTGCCCAGCACGTCGGCGAGGATCGCGTCGGGCGTGTCGGTGCGCATGTTCAAGACCTCGATGTTTTGCGACAACTCGACCCCCGCGGCGTGGAACAGCCACTTGACCGCGCGCGGGTAACAGGCCACCAACTTCGTCGGCCCGTCGCCGGTCAGGTCGCCCAGCACCGGGTCGCGCCGCGCGGACAACTCGCACAAGTCCGGCACGGCGTCGAAGGCGACCCCGGCGTCGGTCAGCCCGCGCAGCACGGCCTCCTTGGTCGCCTTCGGGACGACGGCGGCGTAGGCGCAGTGGCAGTACAGCACCCGCGGGGCGATTACGTCGAGCGGCGTCGTCATGCGGCGAAATCCTCCGAGGCGAGTCGTGTGAATAATCCGCGACCGGCGAGCCGGAAGCGTCAGCGCCCGGAGTTCGCGCTTCGAGCGCACGGAAGAGTCCGGGCGCTGACGCTTCCGGCTCGCCTTTCACCCGTGAACCATGCGGTGCGTCGGTACCGGCCGGCCGGGGCGGAAGGCTTCCTGGTGTTCGATCGTCGCGGCCACGGTCAACGACGCCAGCGCCTCCGCCAGCACGCCCTTGAGCGTCTCCGGGTCGCCCTCGGCCCGCAGGTTCACGACGCACTCGCCGGCGGTCAGCGGCTCGTTCAGCGTATGAGACGCCTCGGGCCGGCCGCCGTTGCGGACGAGGTTGACGACGGCCAGGTCGGTCCCGGTGTCGGGCGTCAGGGTCATTTTCAAGTGCGCGACTTCGATGTCGAGGTCGGCGAGCCGGCGGTGCAAGTCGTCGGCCAGGGTCACGAGGATGGCGTTGCCGTCGAACGCGGTCGCCGAGTCGAGGGCGACGGTCGCGTTCAACCAGCCGAGGAGGGCCTCGCCCTCGGCGTAGGTGTCGTAGTCGATCTCCATCGCGTCCCCGGCCGGCATGTCGTCGGCTTGCAATGCGGCGAGCCACGCGGCCATGTTAGTGCCGTCCCGCGCGGAGACGGTGAGAACTTTCGCGTCCGGGAAGCGTTCGCCCAGGGTCGCCGTCAGGGCGGCGAGCCGGTCGGGGGTGAGCGTGTCGAGCTTGTTGACGACGATGATGTCGGCTTCTTCGAGCTGCTTGACGTAGATGTACGCGACCTTCGGCGAGAACGAATTGCCCGCGGCCAGGCCCAGGATGCGCTCGGCCCGCACGGGGTCGATCAGCACCGAGTACGGCGCGATCGAGAAGGCGTCGCCGTACAGGCGGCGGAGCGGGTAACTCACGGTCGCCGTCAAGTCGGTGCAACTGCCGACCGGCTCGGCGAGGAACACGTCCGGCCGTTCGACGGCACTGAGCTTGTCCGCCGCGTCGGTCAGCGAGTCGAAGCGGCAACAGAAGCACCCGCCGGTGATCTCCTCGACCGGGAAGCCGTGCGAGGCGAGCAGCGCCGTATCGACGAGGTTGACGCTCTGGTCGTTGGTGATGAGGCCGACGCTGCGGCCGTCGTCGCGCAACATCTCCGCGAGGCGCAGGATTGCCGTCGTCTTGCCGGCCCCGAGGAAGCCGCCGACCATGATGTACCGGGCCTTCGCCATCATTCTTCTCCGTGGGGTTTGCCCATGATCTTATCGATGGCCTTGTCGAGTTGCGCGACGTACCCGGCCACGTCGGTCGCGTCGGGGTCGGGCACGCCGGAAAACGTGTACAGCCAGCCGCGGCCGTAGGGGTCGCTGTCGAAGAGCGTCGGGTCGGTTTCCAGGGCAGGGTTCGCGGCGACAAAGGTGCCGGTGCCGGGGCAGTACAGGTCGGTCGTCGCCTTGAACGCTTCGACCCAGCCGACCGTGTCGCCGAGGCCCACGGCCGCCCCCGGCTTGACCTCGTAGCCGTGTTCGACGAGGTCGCCGAGCATCCGCGTGGCGAACTGCGTGAACCCGACGCGGTAGACGTTGTCGCCCAGCGAAAGCAGCCAGAAGTGCGACGCGGTGTACACCCGATCGTCCGGCAGGCGCGTGGAGAACCGCGAGCGGCGGTAGGAGACTTTGCAGACCGGCGGGTTCGACATCGCGGCGCTCGCGGCGGGTGACGGCAGTGTCGCCCATGATAGCGATGTGTCGGGGGGCGGCTTCTACCGAAGAGTGCAAAGTGCAGAGTGCAGAGTGCTAAATGCGGAGCGAAACCCGCCGGCGGCGTCCTCCCACCCCGGCCTCCGTTCTGCTATTCTGCACTTTGCACTCCGCACTCTGCACTCTTCATGAGTCCGACCCATGCCCAGTTTGGCCGAGCGCTACGCCAACGAGTTCCCCCAGTCGCGCGCCCGCTTCGAGCGGGCCAAGACGCTGTTCCCGACCGGCGTGACGCACGACACGCGGATGATGGACCCGTTCCCGGTGTACGTCGAGCGGTGCGCCGGGGCGCACAAGTGGGACGTGGACGGGCACGACCTGATCGACTACTTCGTCGGCCACGGGTCGCACATCTTGGGTCACTCCGCGCCCGAAGTCGTCGCCGCCGTGCAGGCGCAAATGGCGAAGGGCACGCACCCCGGGGCGTGCCACGACCTCGAACTGGAGTGGGCGACGCTCGTCACCGAGATGATCCCGAGCGCCGAGCGGGTGCGGTTCACTGGCAGCGGCACGGAGGCGACGATGATGGCCCTGCGGCTCGCCCGCCTGGCCAGCGGTAAGCCCAAGTTCCTGAAGTTCCAGGGCCACTTCCACGGCTGGCACGACGCCGTGACCGTGGCCAGTGACCCGCCCTACGACGCGGCGACGGTGCCCGGCGTGCCGGAAGAGCTTGCGCACGTCTGCGTCGCGGTGGCGCCCAACGACCTGAACCTCGTCGAGGCCGCGTTGACCCGCGACCCCGACATCGGCGCGGTCATCCTGGAGCCGACCGGCGGGCACTGGGGGGCGGTGCCGATCCGCGGCGAGTTCTTGACGGGACTGCGCGACCTCTGCACCCGCCGCAACGTCGTGCTGATCTTCGACGAGGTCATCACCGGCTTCCGCGTCGCGCCCGGCGGCGCGCAAGAGTTCTACAGGGTGACGCCCGACCTCACGGCCCTGGCGAAAATCCTCGCCGGCGGCCTGCCGGGGGGTTGCGTGGCCGGCCGCGCGGACATCCTGGCGTACCTCGAACCGCGGCCGGGCAAGCCGAAGATGAAGCACCCCGGCACGTACAACGCCAACCCCCTCTCGGCGTCGGCCGGCATCGCCACGCTGAAGCGCATCAAAGCCGGCGGCGTCTGCGAGGCGGCCAACGAGTCGGCCCGCATGTTGCGCAACCAGATCAACGCCCGCTTCAACGCCTCGGGCGCGAAGTGGCTCGCCTATTGCGACTTCAGCATGGTCCGCGTGCTGCCGAACTACGCCGGCCCGCGGCCGCTGCCCGAGATGGCCGACAACGAAGCCCCCGTCCCGTTCGACGGCGACGTGAACCGCCTCGACGGCCCGAAGAACGCGAAGCAAGTCCACGCCTTACGCCAGGCGATGTTACTGCAAGGCATCGACTGGTGGGGCACCGCCGCGATGACGAGTTGCGCCCACTCGACCGCCGACATCTCCGTGACGAGCGGGGCGATGCAAACGGCCATCGAGTGGATGGCGGCCGAAGGGCTGGCTTGAGATGAAGAAAACGACTCACCGCAGAGGGCACGGAGAAAGGCCAAAGGCGAGAAAGGCAACAACCCGTGCTAAAAACCCTTCGGCGACCGGCTACGACCGCTGTGGACAGGCTGCACGGAAAACCGACTCGGTTATTAGCCCTCTCAGTTTTCCCTTTCTCCGCGCCCTCTCGCGCCCTCTGCGGTGAATGGTTCTATTCGACCGACTCGGTGAATCCGGTTACTTCGTGCCGCTGGCTACGACAGTCGGGGCGGGCGGGGGGGACATCGACAGGACGTAGTTCAGCAGGTCGTCGAGTTGCTCGGGGGTGAGCGTCGTGCCGGCGGGCATCGGCGTGCCGGGGATGCCGATCATGAGCCGGGCGTACAGGTTCGCCTTCTCGCCGCCGCCCTTGTAAACCCCGGCCGTCAGGTTACGCGGGACGGCCTTGGTGCCGTTGTCGTTGACGAACTTGGGGTCCACCGTTTGCGGGCCGTCGCCGCGGCCGGCGGGGCCGTGGCACGACGCGCACGACCCCGCGAACACGACCTTGCCGGCCGCGACCGACTGCGGCGAAGTCGGCTTGAACGCGGCCGGGATCGGCAGCGGCGTGCCGACGTGGACCTGGGCGTCGGCAACCGCCGTGACTTTGACGGGATCGACCTCGTCGCCGCCGTCGTCGAAGTCCTTGAGAGCCTTCCGCGTGAGTTGGGCGTACAGGCCCTGCCGGGTGAGGATTCGGACGTGGCCGACGAGGGCCGCCAGCTCGTCGTCGCGGAGTTGGGCGAAGCTCGGCATCGACGACCCGAGAATGCCCCGCTTCAGCGTGGCCACAAGGTCGGCGTCCGTCGGAATGCGGGTGCCGGTGGTGCTGGTGAACTTGAACGGCTCGGCCCCGAAGTAGCGGGCCTTCGTGGTCAGGTGCGCGACCCCGTCCCCCTCGCCCTGCGGCCCGTGGCACGACGCACAATGCTGGGCGAACAACCGGACCCCGTCGGCCGGAGGGTGGGCCACCTGGGCGACGGTGCCGTTGAGGCCGTCGCGCAGTTCGGGGAAGAACCGCGCCGGCGTTCCCCAAGCGAAGGCCGCCAGGGTGACGGGCACGACGACCAACACGACGCGGCCGACGAAGCCCAATCTGGGGACGGCGTGGGGTTCGGGCGGAGTCATACTCTTCCCATTGCGGATTTGGAAACTGAGCGTGCAGATAGTGAACCGCAACGCGACCCATTCTATTCACCCGAACCGCCCGCTCCGGATTGCGGATTTGGAATCGAAGAATGAAGATTGAAGACTGCAACGCAAGCAAGACGACCCCGGAAAGGCGGAGCGGTCTTCAATCTTCAATCTTCAATCTTCAATCTTCAATCTTCAATCTTCAATCTTCAATCTTCAATCTTCAATCCCCGATTTAGTCCGGCCCGCGGACGTGCGGGGCGACTTCGGCGCGGTAGAAGTCTTCGAGCAGGACTTCGAGGTCGGCCGGCAGGCCCGGCAGGTCGCTGACGGCCGCGTTGCCCCGGGCCTGCTCCGGGTTCCGTGCCCCAGGGATGATGACCGTCACGGTCGAGAAGCCGAGGCACCACTTGAGCGCGAACTGCGGCATCGTGTACTCGACCGGGACGAACGGCCGGAGCTTTTCGGTGACGGCGACCCCGGTCTCGAACCCGAGGCCGGCGAAGGTCTCGCCGACGTTGAACTTCTCGCCGTTGCGGTTGAACGTGCGGTGGTCGTTGGCCGCGAAGGTCGTGCCCGGGTGGTACTTCCCGGCCAGCAGCCCGGACGCCAACGGCAGCCGGACGATGACCGCGACGCCCTTCGCCTCGCACTCTTTGAAGATGGCGTGGATCGGCGTCTGGCGGTAGACGTTGAAGATGATTTGCAGCGACGCCAGCCCCGGTTGCGCCAGGCACAGTTTCGCCTCGGCGGTCGATTCGACGCTCGCACCCCAGCGGCGAATCTTGCCCTCGTTTTGCAGCGTCCGCAGGGTCTCGAAGACCTCGCCGCGTTCCAGGATCGGCAGCGGCACGCAGTGCAACTGCGTCAGGTCGAGCGTCTCGACGCCGAGCCGCCGCAAGCTCGCCTCGGTGTGCGCCCGCATGTTGGCAGGAGTCGCGTTGTCGGGCAGTCCCGGCACGCCGAACCGGCCGAGCTTGGTGGCGACGAACAGGTCCTTCCGCCCCGACTCTTGGAGGAACCGGCCGACGAGGGTTTCACTGCGGCCCGCGCCGTACACGTCGGCCGTGTCGAGGAACGTCGTCCCCGACTCCACGGCGGCGCGGAGCGTGCCCAGGGCGTCGTCGTCCGAAACATCCCCCCACTGGTCGCCCCCGAGCTGCCAGCAGCCCAGCCCGACTTCGGAGACTTCCACAGCGGCGTTGCCGAATTCGCGGTACTTCATGGGGTTACAGGTACGACCGGGGCGGTGACGGTCAAGGCAATCGCGGGCCGAAAGCTCGCGGGGCGCGGTTGGGGTTGACTTTCGATTTTTCCCGATCAAAATGGGCCACATATCCCATCGGCCTCTTCTCTGTTCCGGCCCTGGTGTGCGACGGCTTCGGCTGCCGCCCACCAGGGTTTTTTCACGGGCTTAACTCAACTCCCGAATGCCTCCCGGCATTTCTTGCCCGCGTCGTGTCGGCACTCCTTTCGCAGCCAATCAGGGGCGGCGTCTCGGTCGTCGAGGACTTCAGCGGCGTAGAAGCGGCACTCCCCGCAAGTTGTCTTCGCGTAGGCGAAGACGCCTAACCGCGAGGCGTCGGTCTCGGGGTGGGCTTCGAGCACCCTCACGATGTCGCGGAGCAACCAGTGAAGCCCGTCGTTCTCGGAAGGGAGCTTCAATCCCGCCAGAAGCCGCTCCTCGTCGCCAGGCTCAAAGTTCTTCACGAACAAAAGGACGGACGTTCCCTTGGCGAGTTCGGTGAGGGCGAATTCGCGGACGAGCGGGTGCGAGTTCTGGGCTAGCGCAGTGATGGCCCGCTCGCGCACCGCGGCGTCGGCGTGCCGACCGAGCCCGACCAGCCGCGTGTCAAACTCCGGCAAGGCGCGGTCACTCAAGACGCCCAACAGGTTGGCAATGATTTTCGGTTCCCGCGCGTCCCCAGAGGTGATCGAGAACAGTCGCCAATTCGCCCGGCGTGGCCTGCCGCCCCCAGAAGCGGAACCAGTGAACGCGGCCGGCACCGACAGCCTCTTGAAGCACGCGGGCGGGGGTGGCCGAGCGCGGGTCGTCCTGGTATGAGGGGTCAGCGTCTTCGACGGCCGCCACTGCCTTCTGCTCGTCCCACGTCTTCCGGAACTGTCGCACGCCCTCGTCGTCGGAGGCCGCCAACAGTTCGCCGACGCGGGCCGCACCGAAGCGCTCCTCGGCCACGCGGGTGACACGCTCGTCCCACGCCAACTCGTCCCGCGCCAGGATTCGCCCCCGCGCCCCGGCGACGAGTACGAACCCCGCCTCGCCGTCGAGGGCGACGATCTCCTCCTCGCCGAGCCAGGGCCGGTCGGCGATCGGCTTCCGCTCGACGATCTCCGCGATCCGCGCCCGGAACTCACCGTCCCCGGTCCGCGCGTAACAGCAAGCTAGTCCGCAAAGCTGGTCGGCACTGCGTGGGTCGGCAAGTCGGCGCAAGGCTTGAAGGATGGGCGCGCGAAACCGCGCCACAGCCCCCGTGGCCTGGACCATCCGCCACAGCCAGTCGCCCCGCACGTCGTCGAAGTCACGGTGTTGGCGCTGATCCGTCAGGCACGCTGCCAGCAGCCGTCCCTCGTCGAGTCGCCCGGCGGTAGCCCACTGCGCGGCCCGGCCCAACCCTTTGCGGAGTGCATCACGCTGTTGCCCCGCCGAGGGGCGAGGGGGCGGTGCGTAGTCGCCGAAAGTCATTGAGACGAACTCCAGTCCGATGAGGACTTCCAGACGCTAGCCGAGTCGTAACGAGCATTCTCCTCCCGGAAGTGATTGATGTAACAACCATATTCCGGCCAAGGATGCTGGTTAGCCATCCAAATCGAGTGTCACCCCACCAACTCCACCGCGTGCGCCTCCAGAGCGGTCGGCGTGACGGAGCCGTCAACTGAGGGCGCGGTACATGGCGACGGCGAGGGCTGTGGCGGCGGTCGCGCTGAGGGCGAGGACGACGAGGCCGGGGGTGCGGGTGGCTTTGAGTTGCGTCCACATGAACAGGCCGGACACGCCCCAGAAGACGAGGGCGAAGGCCATCGCGTCCACGCCGACGGCCCACGCCCACTTGACGTTGAATGCGCCGGGGTAGCCGTGGTTCAGGTGCAGGCGCAGCAGGAAGCGGCGGGCGGACAGGTCCGGGGCGTGCGGTTCACTGCCGGCCGGGACGCCGGTCAGGGTGCCGGTGAAGGGGTTGTACGTCGCCGTCCAGGTCGTGCCGCCGGCGACGACGGGGAAGCACAAATCGGGCGTGGACGTGACGGTCACGTCGCCCGCCGGGAAGCCGGCGCGGTCGAGGACCGTCGGCCCGGCGGCGTGAAAGCGTTCGACGAGCGACCCGGGCAGTTTCAAACCGTCGGCCGGGACCGGGACCGGTGGCCGCGGGGCCGTCGCCTTGCCGAGGGCGAACGGGGCCGGGGCAGGTGGTGGGGGCGGGGGCGGGGCGGTCGTTTCGCGGACGGTGCCGGTGGCGGTGACCGGGTCGTAGAGCAGGCCGAAGGTGCGGTCGCCGGCTTTGGCCGTGGCGAACAGGAAGTCCCGCCCGGCGTACCTCGCCCCCCCTTCCCCGAGCGCGTACGGCGTCGCCGGCTTCGACCGCTCGTTCAGCGCGGCGATCACGGCGGCCGCCTGCTCGTCCGGCGACGGCAGGCTTTCGAGCGGCGTGCCCGCGCCCGCCGACCGGCCGAAGTTGACCATCGGCACGTCCGAGAACGCCGTCGGGTGGTTGAACAAGAACGCCGTCACGCCGTACAGAATCGCCCACGGGAAGAGGAACAGCCCGAGGTACAGGTGCAGCCGCCGCACCCGGTGCATGACCCGCCGCGCCAGCGGTCGCCGTGCGGTCGGTTCGTGAATCGTCGCCATCAGTCGGGGTCTCGGAGGTCGGCGTGTTGCGGTCAAGAGCGCCAGGCTCAGTTTATCGCCGTCAGCGGCCGCGCTTCAACGTGAAGCCGTTCTCGACGGCGTCGAAGCCGAGTTTCGGGTAGTACGCCATTGCCTCGGGGGCCGACAGGAGGAGCAGCATCGACTCGTCGCCGGCGGCGACTTGGACGCGCCGGACCAGTTCCCGGCCGATGCCGGCGTGCTGGTAGGCGCGATCGACGGCCAGGTCCGAGAGGTAGCAACAGTAGCTGAAATCGGTCAGCGCGCGGGCGACGCCGACGAGGGCGTCGGCGTGCCAGGCGGTGATCGTCAGGTTCGCGTTGGCGATCATGCGGGCCAGGCGCGGCAAGTCGTCCGTCGGCCGGCGGATGCCCGCCCGCGTGAACAGGTCGGCCAGCGCGGCGGCGGGAAGTGGCGCGTCGGTGCGGTACTCGACGGGGGGAGCGGTCATGCCGGGAGTCTCGCCTGGGGTCGTGGCCGGGCGGACATCTTAGCGGTGCGACGCGATCAGGGCGGCGGGCAAGTGGTCGAGCAGATCGGCGGCGGTCAGCGACACTTCGCCGACGCGCACCGCGGCCAGGTCGCCGGCGCGGCCGTGCGCCCACGCCCCGAGCGCGGCGGCTTCAAACGGCGGCAAGCCCTGCCCCAGCAGCGCGGCGATCAGGCCGGTGAGCACGTCGCCGCACCCGCCGGTCGCCATGCCAGGGTTGCCGGTGGTGTTGACGTAAACCCGCACGCCGTCGGTGACGACGGTCCCTGAACCCTTGAGCAGGAGCACGACGCCTTCAGCCCGGGCGAAGGCGACGGCCGACGCCTCACGGTCGGCCTGCACGTCGGTCACCGGCCGGCCGACGAGCCGCGCGAACTCGCCGGGGTGCGGGGTCAATACGGCGGGGACACTCCGCGCGAAACTCCCCGGCGCGAGGGCCGCGAGGGCGTCGGCGTCGATCACGACCGGGCCGGCGAAGTGGGCCAGCAAGTCGCGCACGAAGTCGCCAGCGGGCAAGCCCAGGCCCGGACCGACGGCGATCACGTCCGCCTTCGGCAAGTCCGCGGCGCGGTCGGTCAGGGCGAAGGTCATGTAGCACGGGTCGCCGGCGGCGACCACGTCTTGAACGTCCCGGGGGCACGCGACCGTGACCAGGCCCGCGCCGCCGCGCAAGGCCCCGCGACCGCACAGCACCGCCGCCCCGCTGAAGCCACGACTGCCGGCGACGACCAGCACGCGGCCGTAGTCGCCCTTGTGCGAATCGCCGCGGCGTGGCGGCAGGCGGGGCACGTCGAGGACGCGTTCCATCGGATCGCCTCCAGGCGGAATGGGCGTCAGGCGTCGGAAATCTGCACGAGTTGCTTGCCCAGGTTCTTGCCGTTCAACATGCCGATGAACGCCGCCGGCGCGGCTTCGATGCCGCCCGTGGCGATCTGCTCGGCGAACTTCAACTTGCCCTCCCGGTACCACCCGGTCAGGTCGCGCAACGCCTCGGGGAAGTGCGGGGCGAAGTCCGAGATCAGCATCCCCTCGAAGCGGGCGCGCTTGACGATGAGTTGGTGCAACCAGCGCGGCCCGGGTTCGGGTTTTTCGAGGTTGTACTGCGAAATCTGCCCGCACACCGTGACCCGGGCGTGGACGTTCAACAGCGGGATCACGGCGTCCGTAAAGCTCCCGCCGACGTTGTCGAAGTACACGTCGATGCCGGCCGGGGCCAGCTCGCGCAACTTGGCGGTCAGGTCGGGCGTCGTCTTGTAATTGAACGCGGCGTCGAAGCCGAGTTCTTTCGTCAGGTACTCGACCTTGTCGTCCGTTCCGGCGCTGCCGACGACTATGCAGCCCTTGATCTTGGCGATCTGGCCGACGACCGACCCCACCGCCCCCGCCGCCCCGGACACGACGACGGTTTGACCCGCCTTCGCTTCGCCGACGCGCAGGAGGCCGAAGTACGCCGTCATCCCGGTCATGCCCAAGACGCCCAGCGCCGTCGTCAGTGGGGCAACCGCGGGGTCGATCGTGCGCAGCCCCTTGCCGTCGCTGACCGCGTACTCCTGCCAGCCGAAGTCCGCGCCGACGTAACTGCCGACGGCGAACGCCGGGTTCTTCGACTCGACGACCTTGCCGACGGCGAACCCGCCCATGACGCCGTCGAGCGGGATCGGCGGGACGTACGACTTCGCGTCGCTCATCCGCCCGCGCATGTACGGATCGACCGACAGGTACGCGATCCGCACGAGCAATTGCCCCGCTTGCAAGTCCGCGACCGGCTCCGACGCGAGTCGAAAGTCGCCCGGCTTCGGAAAGCCCTCCGGCCGGCGGGCCAGGCGAATCTGTCGGTTGGTCAGCGTCGCCATCGGAATCGCCTCGGTCATTCGGTGGAGGAGTTCAGGGCCAGGATCGACAGTTGTAGCGTGGACGCGATCGTCACCCAGACGAGGTACGGCACTTGCGACAGGGTCACCCAGCGCAGGTGCGGCCAGGCGGCGGCCATCGCCCAGACGAGCGTGACCCAGACGGCGACGATGTCGGCGGCGGAAACCGGGACGCTACGCAGGCCCACGAAGAGCGGCATGAAGGCCAGGTTGGCGATCAAGTTGAGCGCGAACGGCAGGGCCACGCGGGCGGGCAGTTTGCCGCGCAGGTACTGCACGAAGACGGTGCCGAAACTCACGCCGATGACCGGGTACAGGAACGCCCAAACGGTGCGGATCGTCTCCGGATCGGGCGTCCAACTCGGCTTCGCCAGGGCGTCGTACCACTGCAACCATTCCATCGCCGCCGCCTTCGTTCGTGAGGTGTGCGAAGTGTTAGCAAAAGTCGGGCCGGGCCGCGGCGGCGGGGATTCCGTAACGTGCCGGGGTTCGTCCGTCCCTCGCCCCGGGGTGCCGCCATGCGATTCGCCGCCGTCCTGTTCGCCGCGTTCGGCCTCCACGCCGTGAGTTCCGCCGCCGACCCGGTGCTGAAGCCCGCGCCGGTGAAGGCGGGGTTCCCGAAGTTCGACGTGCAGGAGATCGCCACCGACTTGAGCATCGGGTACGCCGTCGTCGCGGCCGACATCGACGGCGACGGCAACCCCGACCTCGTCGTCGTGGACAAGCACCGCGTCGTCTGGTACCAGAACCCGACCTGGAAAATGCGGACGATCCTGACCGGCAAGACCCGGCCCGACAACGTCTGCGTCGCGGCCTTGGACCTCGACGGCGGTGGCGACCTGGAACTCGTCGTCGGGGCCGGCTGGAAGCCGTTCGACACGGCCACGCCGGGCACGCTGCAATGGCTGAAGCGCGGCAAGACGCTCGACGACGAGTGGACGATGCACGCCATCCCGTGCGACGAGCCGATGGTCCACCGCGTGACCGTCACGGCGATCGACGGCAAGCCGCACGTCGTAATGGCCCCGCTGATGGGCCGCGGGGCGACGGCGAAGGGGAACTGGACCGACGGCCGACCGTGCCGCATCCTGGCGTACCCGGTGCCGGCCGACCCGGTCAAAGGGCCGTGGGTGCCGGTCGCGCTCAACGAAGACTTGCACGTCGTTCACAACTTCGTGTTCAGCGGCGAGGACTTGTTCACGGCGAGTTACGAGGGGGTGACGAGGTTCCGAAAGCGGACGCTGACCTTGGGCGGGGCGCGAGCGGCCTGGCGGATCGACGCGAGCACCCCACGGTTAGGCGACCAGTCGAAGCCGCAGGGCAACCGCGGGTCGAGTGAGCTTGCGGCCTGGTTCTCGGGTCCGCCGAACGTGACCGTCGCGGCCGTCGAGCCGTGGCACGGTCACCAAGTCGTCGTTTACGAACACGGCAAGCGTGTGATCCTGGACGACCACCTGCGTTGGGGCCACGCGGTCAAGTTCCTCTCGCCACTGCCCGCGCTCCTCGCCGTCGGGGTTCGGGACGACCCGAACCCCAAAGCGGGCGACACGTTCACCGAACGCCGTGGCGTCCGACTCTACCGCCGTGCGGCCGACGGATTCACATGGGAGCGCCACATCCTCGACGACGGCGGGGTCGCGGTCGAAGACCTGGTCGTCGCCGACTTGAACGGCGACGGCCGGCCGGACATCGTCGCCGTCGGCCGGGCCACGGGGAATTGCCGCATCTACTGGAACCGCGGCGACTGAGGTCAAGCCCGGGCCTCGCGGGGTGAAGGCCCTACCGGCCGAGGCCTTTCCAGATCGCGGCGTGCCGGCCCATGTCGAAGGTGCCGCCGCTGGCGATCTGCCGGGTCACGAACGCGGCCGCCTTGTCGCTCGGGATGGCGAAGTTGATCGGCGTGCCCTTAATCACGGCGACGACCACGCCGATGACTTCGCCCCGCGTGTTCGTCACCGGCCCGCCGGAGTTGCCGTTCGTCATGCCGTCGGCGACCTGGACCATTTCGACGACGCCCTTTTCCTTGCGCAAACTGGACACGGTCGTCTTGTTCACGGAGATGTTCAGGCCGAGTTGCTCGCCGAGGGGGAAGCCGAAGATCATGACCTCCTGGGTCTCGACGAGGTCGGCCGTGCGGCCGAAGGTGAGCGGCGCGGGCAGGGGCGCGGGGTGGTCGGCCCCGTTCACCCAGAGGATCGCGAGGTCCTCCTCGACGCTCACCCCGACGATCCGCGCGGCGTACACCTTCTGGTCGCTCTCGCCGCTGTGGACGACGATCTCGACCCGGGTCGGCACGTGCAAGTCCTTCGGCCCGAAGCCGATGACGTGGGCGTTCGTGACGACGTACCCGGGCGGGCCGGCGAAGAACCCGCTGCCCATGCCGAGCCGGTTCTTCGAGTGCGTGCGGATGTACGCCGTGGACCCCTTGACCATTTGGATCGCCTGCGCCGGGGTGCCGTTGGGCAGCGGGACCGCGACCTTCGGGGCCGGGGCCGGCTGGCCGGGCGTGCCGACCGGGGCGAGCGGCCCGGGAGCAGTCGGCGGGGGCGCGGGGACGGCCGCGGCGGGCACGAGGACCTCGACCGCCGGGAGCGCGACGGCGACGGCCGGCCCGTCCGACCCCTTCTTGACCATGACCGCGACGAAGGCGAGCAGCCCGAGGACCAGCACCCCGCCGACCCCGCCCAGCACGTACACCAGCGGAGAGGTCTTCGGCTCCGCCGCGTCCGGGGCCGGTTTCCGCCGCGGCCGGGGTTCGTCGTCGAAGTCGTCGTCCCGGTCGCGCCGCGCCGCGCTCGGTGTCGCCTGGCGGGCCACGGCCGCGACGACCCGCACCGCCGGCTTCGGGAGGGCGACCGCGACCGGCAGGGCGACGGCGACCGGGATCGCCGGCGGGACGACGGCCGGGGCCGGGAACACGTTCGCGCACGCCCCGCACCGGACGGCCCGACCGGCGCGCTCCGTCGGACAGTCGAACCGCGCCCGGCACGCCGGACAGCCAATCTCGAATACGGCCATCGTCATTCCCCGGGGCGCGAGAGTTGAGCGGCCATCGTAACCGCGACCGGGCGAGTGACGCAAGCAGATGCCGGCGAATTTCTCCCGGGCGGGACGGCGGCCGGCCGACCGCAGTTCTCATTTTGGCCGAAAAGCGTGATTCGGGGGGCGAGCTTCACACGACTTACACGTCAACCCGCGAGACTAACACCTCCGCGGATGTTCCCTTCTCGACGAGGTCCGGGCCATGAAGCGTTTTCTCGTACTGACGGCGACGGCCGGCGTTTTGGGGCTGGTGGCGATGTTTTCGGCGGCGCGGCAAGACGCCCCGCCGGCCCAGACTGACCGAAACGGGGCGTTCGCGGTCGCCGTGGCCGAGAAGAACCCGTGGACCGACCTGACCCCGAACACGGACGGCGACCAGTTCCAGTTCGCCATCGTGTCCGACCGCACCGGCGGCCACCGCAAGGGCGTGTTCTCGAAGGCCGTGCGGCAGATCAATTTGCTCCAGCCCGAGTTCGTCATGTCCGTCGGCGACCTGATCGAGGGCGGCCGGGACGCGGCCAAGATGAACGCCGAGTGGGACAACTTCCAGGCGTACCTGAAGCAGTTCCAGATGCCGTTCTTCTACGCCCCCGGCAACCACGACGCCGACAGCCCCCTGAAGATGGAAGTCTGGGCCGCGCGGCTCGGCCGGGCGAACTACCACTTCGTGTACAAGAACTCCCTGTTCCTGGTCCTCAACACGAACAACCAGGAGCCGTCGGTCGCGGGCGTCCCCGCGATCGGCCCGGGCGCGCGGGGGCCGCGCCTCGGCCGCACGCAGCTCGACGAACTGGCCGCGACGGTTCGGGCCAACGCCGGCGTCCGGCACACCTTCGTCTTCCTGCACCACCCGCTCTGGACGGCCCGCGACTTGACGCTCAACGGCTGGCTCGAATTCGAGCAACTGATGGCCGGCCGCAAGCACCACGTGTACTGCGGGCACGTCCACAACTACCGCAAGTTCCTGCGCAACGGCACCGCGTACTACCAGCTCGCCACGACCGGCGGCGGCAGTGCCCTCCGCGGCGTCGAGTACGGCGAGTTCGACCAGCTCGCCTGGGTGACGATGAAGAAGGACGGCCCGGTCATGGCCAACGTGCTGCTGAACGGCCTGTACGGTGACGACCTGCGGGCCGACGAGACCGACGAGGACGGCAGCGTCCTCCCGGCCGTCGGCCTGCCGCTCGTGACCGGCACCGTCACGCTGAAGGGTAAGCCGGCCTACGGGTTGAACGTGATCTACACGCTGATCCCCGAGCCGAAGAAGGCCGACGAGCCGAAGGCCGACGAGCCGAAGAAGGAGAACCCCGCCGACGTGCCGGTGGCCGTCCCCGCCCCGGTCACCGGGTCCAGCCGGATCGGGTCGGACGGCGGGTACACCATTTACGGCAACCGCGGCACCGCCGGCCTCCGCCCCGGCCGGTACGCGGTCACCTTCGCGCCGTCCGAGAACCTCATCATCGACGCGACGGCCGCGAAGCCCGACAACCCGGTCCCCGAGAAGTACCGCACCCTGAACGCGACCCCGTTCCGCGTCGAGGTGACCAAGGGCGGCCCGAACACGTTCGACTTCGCGGTCGAGTGAACCCGCGGTAGGTGAGAGTCGGGTGCGGGGTGAACTTTGCGTTTGCACCCCACTGAGGTCTCAATTACCCTGGGGCGGCGATACCGGCCCAGGGTATCCAGCGTAGAAGTGCGTGGATTCGCCAGAACCGGTTCTGCCTACTACCAGTTCGGCGGCAGGAGGGCGACTGATGAGCATCGGTATCAACCTGCACCGCGACGCGCCGGGGGACGGCGTGACCGAGCGGGCCGCCTTCCGCGACGCACTTCGCCGTTGGGGGTGGGACGGGACCGAAGGCAGCCCGTATCAAATAGCCACCGAGTCTGAGGTCGGTGTGGACGTGTACGCCGACGGGCTAGACACTGACGACGTGTTCGACCACGCCAACCTGGAGCCATCGGGCATCGACTCTGGGGTGTGCCGGCTGGTTCTGGACTTGGCCCGCGCTGGCCGGTTCACCATCGGGTCGGACGCCGACCCTCAGTCCGTCATCCTGACCGACGAGGAGCAGCGGTCGTTGGTCTCGACCGACTGGCCGCGAGTGCTGGTGTGCGACACGCCGGACGCCCTGTACGCAGCCCTCAACGACCCGGCCGACGAGTAGACGCCGGGCGAGCCGCAGACGCCGAACCGGGCGATGCCGCCGACGGCGGGGCATGATTCGTCAACCGATTCCGGTGAACGCCTCAGACAGCGGCGGAGGACTTGGGTGTGGCAACGCGATCGAAGCTAGAGATTCTGCCCCCCAACAACCCGAAGGGGTTCCACCAACGGCGGGGCGAGCGTGTCGAGCAGAAATGTGTCGAGATCGGCAAAGGTCCGTGCCAGGATTTCATCATCGACTCCACACTGATTGGATGCGATCTCCGCATTTTGTGCGGGGCGTTTTCGGTCAACCTGTTCCGGTCGTCGTTCGAGCGGTGTACGTTCCGCCCGCGCCGCGAGTTCAAGAACATGCGGTTCACCGGCATGACATTCCGCGGCTGCACGTTCTTAGGTAAGTACAACGGGTGTCGGTTCGGCAACTGGGACGCGGAAGACGCCGGGGCCGTCAGCGATTGCGACTTCTCCCAGGCGGGGCTGTTCCACCTGTGCGACTTCGGGGGTGGAATGGACGTCGGGTCGTTGCGATGGCCGCCGTGGCCGCACATCGTGGTCACGGACTTGAAGCGAACGGCCCGCGCGTGGCTCGAGCTGACGTTGCCAGAGGAACTGCGGATCGTCCAAGCGGTGATCGGCGACGATCCGCGGGATAGCGCAGTGACGCTGTACCTCCCGGCTGAGACGCAACGCGCGGAGGAGTTGCGACCACTGTTCGCGTCACAATCGTTCATCGTCATCGCCGAACCGGGCGCTGCGGCCGACGACGAGGGCGGGTAGTTTTCACGCGGGTCATCGGTTCTTCCGCGGCTGCGGCTGAGCTGGGTCGTTCGGCGGCAATGAGGGTGAGCGGATGACCGAGGCTAATGTTGCCCGCATCGAGGCGGAACTGGGAGTGACACTCCCGGTTCACTACCGGGAGTTCGTCCTGGCGTACCCGCAGCGACTCCGGGACGCCAAGATGGACTTCGGCTCGGAGCAGCGGCCCGCGTCCGACTCGTTCCTCTTCGACGCCCCGCGGGCGGTGATCGACGCCAACCGGGCCGTGCGGAAGCCGGGCCTGCTCGTCACCGATGGCGAAACCGGGCCGTGGCCGGAAGGTTACCTCATCGTCGGTAAGGACGGGGGCGGCAACTGCTGGTGCATCAAACTGGCCGGGCGGAGTAAGGCGGTCTGGTTCTTCGACCACGAGGAGGGGGTTTTCAGCAAGCAGAGCAAGTCGTTGGCCGACCACGAGCGGTACGCCCTGGAGTCGGTCGCAGAGTTCAACCGGAGTGAACCGCTGACGCCGAACCGAGCGCCGCAGCCGGCACCGATCTCGAAGCGGGCCAAGCCGAGTCGTTCGGCTGCGGGGGGCATCGGGATGGCGGAGCGGAAGCGACTGAAGGCCGTCCTCGCCGCGCCCGACGACGACGCGCCGCGCCTCGAATACGCCGACTGGTTTGCGGCGAACGACCAACCCGAACGCGCCGAACTGATCCGCGTCCAGATCGAACTCGCCCGCCTCGAAGAGGCAGCCGAACCCGACGCCGACCCGACCCCGGAAGAGGATCGGCTGTACGAGCGGGCCGAGGAGTTGCTGGCCGAACACGCCTGGTATCCGGGGATGCCTGAGGTTTCCGGCGTGCAGTGGGGCGGCGGCCCGCACCACGGGTTCGAGCGCGGGTTCATGACGCGCGTCCACGTCGCGGACGCGGACACTTTCTGTTCCCGGATGGGCGAGGTGTTCGCGGCCGCGCCGGTCACCGAGGTGCGGTTCGACGACGCCGACGATGAGGGCGTGGCCGCGGTCGCCGGCTCCCCCCACCTGGCCCGGGTGCACGATTAGAGCATGATCTACGGCAAAGTCGGGGACGCCGGGGCGGCCGCGCTGGCCGCTTCGCCGCACGCGGCCCGGCTGCGGGCGCTCAGCTTCTTCGCCAGCAAGGTCGGGCCGGCCGGGGCCGCCGCCCTCGCCCGGTCCCCACACCTCGGCGGGCTGCGGTACTTGACGCTCAATTCCTGCCGGGTCGGGGCCGACGGGGCGCGGGCGGTCCTGGAGTCGCACACGCTGGCGGGTTTGGAGCACGTCGAACTGCGGGGCTGCTTTCCCAAGCCGAAGAACAAGGATTTGGTGGCCGCGTTGCGCGAGCAGTTCGGAGGAGCGCTGGAGGTGTAGCAAGGTCAGCCCGACCCGTCCTGGCGGGAGGTCGTCCACACAGACCTGATCGGGGCGGGCGTTTTTGTGGTGGTGTTCGCAGTGCTCGCCGCGATGCCGCCCGAACTGCGCGGCAGGCTGATGCAGTTCCTGCGTGAGACCTCCGACGCGATCGGCATCGCGCGGGGTCGCCCGTGAATGGGTTGTCGAAGCGTCGTCATTCCCGCGCAGTCGGCGGCGTTTCGGCCGGGGGCACGACGGGGCGCACCTTCGAGACCGCGGGCAGCAGTAGCCCGATGAGGACGGCAATGATTGCGACGATGACCAACAACTCGACCAGCGTGAACGGCGATTTCGGCCGCGTGCCTGCCATGACGTGACTCCGGGGAGAAGTGGCCCGCGGCCGATCTTACCGCCGACCCCGACGGCCCGGGGTCGAATTCGCTGCGATTTCGGCCGGGCATCGGCTATCCTGGGCACGCCCGCCCCGCCGACCCCTCTCCAGGAACTCGCGATGACCACCGACCGCCGTCAATTCCTCAAGCACGCGGGGGCCGCCAGTGCCGCCGCGACTGCCCTCGGCACCCGCCTGATCGCGGACGAGCCGGCCAAGCCCGCGGCCAAGAAGACGCTCAAGGTCGGCTTCGTCGGCGTCGGCGTCAAAGGCTCGTCCCACGTCGGCACCCTGCTCCGCCTGGAGGGCGTCGATCTGCGGGCCGTGTGCGACGTGCGCGAGATCCAGTGCAAGGAAGCGCAAGAGCAGGCCAAGCGGCTCGGCAAGAAGCCGCCGGCGGTGTACGCCCGCGGCGACCGCGACTTCGAGCGCATGTGCGCCGAAGAGGACCTCGACCTGGTGTACACGGCGACCCCGTGGCGGTGGCACGTCCCCGTCTGCCTGGCGGCGATGGCCCACGGCAAGCACGCCGCGACCGAAGTCCCCGCGGCACTGACCGTCGAGGAGTGCTGGCAACTCGTCGAGGCCTTCGAGAAGACCGGCAAGCACTGCTCGATGATGGAGAACGTCAACTACCAGCGGGACGAGTTGACGATCTACAACATGGTCCGCCGCGGGGTGCTCGGCGAACTCGTCCACGGCGTCGCGGGGTACCTGCACGACACCCGGCACCTGAAGATGCTCGACCACGCCGACGGCCTGTGGCTGGGCGACGAGCACGCCACCCGGAACGGCAACCTGTACCCGACGCACGGGTTCGGCCCGCTCGCCTGGTACATGAATATCAACCGCGGCGACCGGGTCGATTACCTCGTGTCGATGAGCACCAAGGCCCGCGGCCTCGACCTGTACGCCGCCGAGCACATGCCCGTCGATCACCCGAAGCGGAAGCGGAAGTACGTCAACGGGGACGTGAACACGTGCCTGATCCGCACGGTCAACGGGCTGACGATCACCCTGACCCACGACACCGACTTGCCGCGGCCGTACAGCCGGGTGAACCACGTCCAGGGGACGAAGGGCCTGGTCACCGGGTTCCCGTTCCAGGTCAGCCTCGAAGCCGGCAACCCGCACCCGAGTTGGGAGCCGGGCGACAAGCACCGGGCCAAGCACGAGAGCGCGCTGTGGACGCGGGGCGTCGCGTTGCAGAAGGCGCTGCCGCGCATCGACAAGGACTACGGCCCGATCCTGCCCGGCGCGACCTGGGCGTACGACCCGCCGAACGAGTTGAAGGGCGGCGACTTCCTCGAAGACTACCGCCTGGTCGAAGCCCACCTGGCCGGCACCGCCCCGGACTTCGACGTGTACGACGCCGCGACGTGGAGCGTGATCGCGGCCTTGAGCGAGAAGTCGGTCGCCGACCGCAGCCGCCCCGTCGATTGCCCCGACTTCACCCGCGGCAAGTGGAAGACCACCCCGCCCGTCGTCATCGGCGGCGTGTGAGCCGCTTGCCTTCGTCCGGCAGAGAGCCGAAGATGGCGTATCTACGGCCTGTGGGAATTACCGTATCCGCCGCCGATCAAGAACCTGCGATGCCGTTCATCTGAGACCATGTTTCCAGGGAAATCCTCTGGCGACGTTGGAGGAACTGGCCGTTTCGCATAGAATTATCCCGAGACAATTAGCAACAGTCGTCGCGGGTGGTTGCGCTGAGGCCCAACGATTGTTGATAGTTTAATTTGCTCATGCCATAGCAAGGCACTGAGCACCTTTATATAGACCAGAGGCAAGTGATGACCGAAAACAAAAAAACGATTGCGATCGAAGGTATCGGCATCGACTCGGTGGGTAAGATCGCGGAAAATATCACTGATGCGACTATTCAGGGTACTAGTACGGTATTAGGCCGAATTTGCCTACCGGTAGCCAAGGAGATTGGCCTCTGGTTAAGAGATAAAATGAAACTATACCGGTCATATAATATCATTAACACGATCGAAAAGTTCGAGCGCAAAAGATTTCAAAATAACGTCGAAGACAATGCATGCGCCAATCCGAGAATCATACATGAAATCATCGAAAACTGCTCATGGGCAGAAGACCCAATGGTGCAAGATCTATGGGCAGGATTAATAGCATCATCATGCAGCGAAGCCGGCACTGATGACAGTAACCTTATATTCGTTAATATTATCAGTCAATTAACTAAAATACAAGCATTAATCATTAGGTATATTTGTGAAATTTCCGTCAAATGCAAGTTTCGGAATGGCTTGATCGTATCCAAAGACCTGATTGTGATTGCTTCTGATTTGACATCACTCGCTGACGAAATAGACATACAACGTCTCGATCTAGAGATCGACCAGCTTAGGCACCTTGGGTTGATTACGCCGTCAAGCGGATTTAACGATTCCGATACCGTGAATTTAGAAGTGACACCAACAGCGGTTGCCTTGCACATGTATACGCGTTGTTCGGGATCAAGACTATCGCCAGTAGATTATTTTAAAGTTACCGAATATCACCCTCAGTCTGCAGTAATACATGTACCGTCAGATGGGACTACTGAGAAAATATAGCAGCAGCAGGGTATCATGCGATCAAAAGAATTCATGAAAATCCTGCGAATCCGTCCGGGCCTTTGCGGGTCTTCATGACCGCCGGCAAGACCTACGACATCAGTCACCCCGAACAGGTCATCGTTTCGCGGGGGAGGGTCGATGTCGGCCGCGGGGCGAGTCCGGACGGGGTCGTGGAGAGGGTCGATCACATCGCCCTGATTCACATCGTCCGGGTCGAAGTGCTGCCCCCGGTGACCGCCGGTTCGGGGCCGGACCAGTCGAAAGGCAGCCATTAATTGCTACGACACGATCATTTTGCAGCGATTGATGACGTAGCGGTCGAGTTCCTTGCCGGCTGTGAAGATGACGCGGCCCGACTTTGTTTGAACAGGGCTTGTGACGTGGAAAGTATTAGCTCCAAACTGCCGCCGGAGATCGCTCGGCAACTCCACCCGGATCGTCTCAGGAACGAGACGGAGTATTGGGCCGCGCGGCAACAACTGATGTCACAGTACAGCGGCCAGTGGGTCGGGTTCGCCGACGGGGAAGTTGTCGCCGCGGGGACAAGCCCGATGCAAGTGTTACACGCCTCCGAGGATACGGGGAAACATCCGTTTTTCACCTGCGTTGGCCGCGAGACCGAACCTTGCCGCATCCGTCGCGTGAACTTCCTCGCTGTCGTCAACCCGTAAATCCTACGACACGATCATTTTGCGGCGCTTGATGTAGTCCCAGATGACGTAGCGGTCGAGTTCTTTGCCGGCCGTGAAAATCACGCGGCCCTTGGTCGTCTCGGCCATGCGGTACGCGAAGCGGATGTCCTCGCGGCTCTGGTTCCAACTGCTCAACAAGAAGATGTTGATCGTGATCCCCTCCTTCGCGCACAACTTCGCCTCGCGCATCGTCGCCTCCTCGGTGCGCGGGTGCGGCGGGTACAGCAAGTACAGGTCGCTGCCCTCGAAGTGCGCCGTCGGTAAGCCGTCGGTGATGAGCATGATCTGCCGGTTCGGCGTCGGTTGGTTGGCCAGGTTCCGCCGCGCCGTCATGAGGGCGTGTTGGATGTTCGTGAAGTGCCAGGGCACGTCGTACTCGGACCGCTTCGGGTCGGCCATGTCCACGACGATGCGGACGACGGGGTTGAAGATCGTCACCGGCTTCGCCATGAGCGACGGCACTTCGGCAATCGGCCGGGCCTTGGCGAAGGTGTACATCTCGATGAACTGTAAGAAGTCGCCGGGGAACTCCGAGCGGATCAGGCCGTCGAGCGCCAGGCCCATGCGCTTGACGTTGACGTACATCGATTCGTAGCGCATCGACCCCGACATGTCCATGATGACCGACGTGGCGGCCTTGGGCGTGTTGCGGGTCTGGTGGATGATGATGTCCTCGGCCTTCAACCGGATCGGCAGGCCGGTGCCGCCGCGAATCATGGCATTCGTGAAGCTGCCGGGGATGTCCATGTGCGTCACGGAGTCGCCGAACTCGTACTCCTTGGTGCGCGGCGACTCGGTCGCCCCGTCGCCGGGGACCGCCTCGGCGTGCCGGCCGGTGCGGCTCGCCTTCAAGTCGCTGAAGATTTGCGTCAACACCTTCGACTGGAACAACCGCATCGCCTTGGGCGTAATCTGGAAGCCCTTGCGGGCGTCGCCGTCGAGTCCTTGTTGCCGGGCCTGCTCCTTGATGTACTCCTCGACCTGCTTCTGGAAGTCGCGCAACTGTTCGATGTCGGCTTCGCTGGCGAACTTCGAGAGTTCTTGCAAGTCGATGATGCCGATCTTGGCGTTCTTCTTGGCTTCCTTCAACTGCTTGATGAGGTTGTCGAGCGTTTCCAACTCCTCCTTGACTTCGAGCGCCTTGGGCACGTCCATACTTTGCCGGCCGGTGAAGTCGTACTTCCCCGCCAACTCGTCGATCTGATACTTTTCGCCGAGCACGTCGACGAGCTTGACGATCTCCTTGGCGAACGGCGTGTTGTCGCCGCCGGCCTGGTAGTACAGGTTCTCGAGGTCGTAAAGTTGTTCGCCCTTGGCCGCCTTGTCGAACGCCTTCTTCAACTTCGCCGGCGGGTTGGACTTGGCGACCTTGTCGTCGAACGCCTTCTTGGCGTCCTTGACGACCTGCTTGGTCTCGTAGGTTTCGAGAATCTTCCGCTTGCGCTCCTCCAACATCGCCATCATCGCGGCGAGGCTCGGCCCCAGGTTCATAATTTGACTGGGGTCGATCTCGACGGCATTCGCCAGTTCCTCGTCGGTGAGGCCGTCGAGGCTGCCGTACTCGAGCATGTGTTCAAACGCGGGCGTCACGAGGTCCGGCGGGGGTGTGGTGGGGCTGGGGAAGTGCAGCGGGTCGTACTTCTGGTACGTGTGGATGATGCCGCCGAGGCGGTTCGGGTTGTCGGTCACAGTCGTCACCTCAG
>JANYHV010000228.1 GCA_025362195.1 Fimbriiglobus sp.
AGGAGTGTGAGCGACTGGAGATCGAAAGACCTCCAGTCGCTCACGCTCCTGGCTCGCCGGTCGTTGTTCGTCGGCGCGCCGGTCGCCGTTACTCGCCGGTTTTGACTTTGACTTTGTACGCGCCGGTGCCGGTGTCGTTGCCCCAGTGGCTGGGGGCGATTTGCAGGTACAGGCGGCCGGCTTCTTGCGACTTCGGCAGGCGGAAGGCGGCCCCGACGGCGAACGGCGGGCCGTTCGGGCCGATCTTGCCGACGACCGACCCGGACATCACGACGCCCTGTTGCACCCCCCGGTTCGGGTTGAACTGCTGGCCGGGCACTATGACGCGGATGTTCCCCTGTTGGTTCTGCGACATGTTGCCGTTCCCGGCCGGGCCGCTCATGTACCGGCCCGGCTCTTGCGGCCACTGGTCGATGGTGCCGGTACAGGCGATGTCCAGGGCGGCGTTCGCGGTCACATCGACTTCTGTGTCCAGCCACGCGGACCAGTTCAACTTGCTGTACACCGCCGCGTCCAGTGTGATCTCCCCGCCGACCGCGGCGACGGCCACGGCCCGGACCTGGCGGACCTCGGCGATGCGCACGACGGCCTCGCCGAACTGCTTGGTGCGGACCTTGAACGACGGCGAGTCGAGCCGGCCGCGGACGGTGAAGTCGGTCGTCTCGACGGTGTCGTAGTCCTTGGCGTCCACCCGCTCGGCCGGTACGTCCTTGCGGACGGTCGCGAGCAGGGCGGCCGCGCGCCGCCGGCGTTCGGCGTCGTCGTCCTGGGCGGCCCGCTTGAGGATCGCGCCGGCGTACTGCTTCAATTCGAGGACCTGCTTGGCGGCCTCCTCGCGGTCGGCGTAGGCCGGGGCGGCGAGCCGTTCGACGGCCGATTCGAGCTTGGCCTCGACCCCGTCGGGGTACCGGAAGCCGAGTTCGACGCGCTTCAAGTCGGCGAGTGGCACGGTCAGCTTGCCGTACTTCGTCGTCACGCCCACCGCCGCTTCGAGGACGACGACCTTGACGTTGCTGCCGTCCACGAAGCCCACGTCGAACTCCGGGACCGTCGGCCCCTTCGGTCCGGCGGGGGCCGGCTTGTCGTCGGCCTTCGGCGTCGGCTTGACCGGTGACGGGGCCGGGGCGGGCGGCGGCGGTTGCGCCGGGGCGGTGCCGAGGGCGAGGACCAGGAGTGCCGCGGGCAGCAGCAAGTGACGGCGCATGAGTCGGTCCCCGGATGTGCGAACGTCCGAGTTTAACCGGCCCCGGCGCACCGGTCAACGACCCGCCTCGGGCTTTGGCGTTCTCGCGCCGCGTCAGTTGGCCGCGCGGCGGAGGCCGCAGGCCCACAGGACCACCGACGCCAGGGGGCCGACGCCGCACTCGCGCATCCTCGACGGCACGTCGTGCGGCAACAGCATGACCAGGACGAGGCCGCCCCAGCCGATGAGCAGCGCGAGCGTCACCGGGTCGCAGGTCACGCGGCCGGGCCGGTCGCGCAGGCCCTGCAGCCACAAGCCGGCGACGAGCGGCAGGCCGAGGGCGTAGTAGTGCATGTGCGACACGGGGGTGACGTGCAGCATGGCGATCGTGACGCAGCCGAGAAAGATGAGTCGCTCCGCCGGGCCCGGGCGGACGCCGCGGACGACGGCGACGCCGAGCATGGTCAGCGTCAAGAACCCGGAGACGGCGACGTGGACCAGCTTGGTGGACGCGTCGGCGTTGACCGGCCGCGTCGCGGGGTCGGGGTGCCGCAGGTTGTGCAGCGCCGCCTGGAACGACTGGCTGTCCGTCGAGGCGGTGTTGGTCAACTCCTTGGCGCGCATCTGGTCGCCGGTGCCGAGCGCGCCGGGGGCGAGCACGGCGTCGAGGAAGGTGACGTTGTTGTCGATCATCCCCTGCCAGCCCCAGACGGCCGCCGGCACCGCGACGAGGAAGAGTGCCAGGCCGAGCGCCAGGCCGCCGACACTCCGCCAGTCCTTGCGGACGAGCGAGTCGAGCAGCAAGTAGACGGGGATGACCTTCACGGCCACCGCCCCGGCCAGCCACAGCCCGGCGCCGACCGGTTGCCGGCGGCACGTCGCGGTGAACGCGCCGGCGATCATCGCCACGACGACGCTGTTGACCTGGCCGCGGGCCAGCGTGTACGTCAGGCCGCCGATGCAGACGTAGAACGGCACGGTCCGGGCGTACCACCACCGCCGCGAGTACGGCACCTCGGCGGGCAGAACCGCGGCGGCGAAGCGGTGCAGGGACCAGGCGATCAGGCCGACGCTCAGGAGATACCACGCGGTCACGGACGCCCAGAAGGGCAGGTAGCCGGCGTGGTCCTGGAAGGCGAACGGGTCGGCGAACGGCACCATCGCCACGGCGAACGGCGGCGGGTAGCAGTAGTGCCAGCCGTTGTCGTCGCACGTGTTCGGGCCGTAGATGTCCGTGCCGACGCGGACGGCGTGGGCCGCCCGGCAGTAGACGCCGAAGTCCGTCTTGCGGGACTCCTGGAAGGCCGAGCGCAACAGGACGAGGCCGCCGAAGGCGAGCATCGTCGCCGCGAGCAGGGCCAGCCCGCCGCGCTCGAAGCGGTAGAGCGGGCCGGCGGCGGTGCCGGCTCGCGCCGGGGGCGGAGTCCGGGCCGACTTCGGGGCGGGGGTCACGTCGGCAGTCATCGCGGTGAGCATCGCCTTTGTCATCGGTTACCGGGCCGTCGAGACTTGCCCCAGTTCGGCCGGTTCGTCGCGTTCGACGGAGTCCGATTCGACGACGACGGCCTCGATGACGCGCATCGACTTCCAGTGGCCGGCGCGGAACCGGAGCCAGAAGCAGACCGCGATGACCAGGACGTAGAAGCTGATGAAGCACCACGCCAGCAGGACCGACCCGCCCGCCCGGACGACGACGTAGGTCGGCAGCACCATCAGCGGCCAGGCCAGGGCGAAGGTCAGCCAGGTGACGAACCGGGTGTCCCCGGCCCCGCGCAAGGCGCACGCGTACACGACGTTCGCGGCGTCGGCCAGGGAGTAGACGGCGATCAGCACCAGCAGCGGCGGGATGAGGACGGCGACGTCCTCCCAGGGCACCGGGGCCGCGCCGCCGTCCGCCAGGTCGGGGTTCGACCGGAACAGTTCGATCAGCGGGCCGGGGTACGCGACGAAGATGACGGCGACGACCGCCATGTACCCGAGGGCCCACCGCATGCCGAGGTGGGTCGAGCGTTCGGCCAGGTCGGCGCGGCCCTCGCCGAGGCGCTGGCCGACCATGATCGCCACGGCCTGGCCCATGCCGTACATCGGCAGGAAGGTGAGCAAGTTGAAGGTGATGGCGATGCTCACCGCGGCCGCCGTCGCCGGGCCGATCTGGCCGACGAGCATGGTGAAGATGGTGAACGTGAACACGTCGAGGGCCATCTGCAAGCCGGCGGGTCCGCCGTACTTCATGAGCCGGGCGAACAGTTCGCGCTCGGGGTGCCAGCCGGCCAGGGTGTTGAACGCGCGGCGGAACTTCGGCCGCCAGAACATCGCCAGGGCCGTGACCGCCGCGGCCCACGACCCGACGACCGTCGCCCACCCGGCCCCCTCGATGCCCAGCCGCGGACAGCCGTGATGGCCGAAGATGAGCAGGTACGCGAGGGCCGCGTTGACGACCGTGCCGACGCCGTTGATGAGGAGCACCGTCCAGGGCGAGCCGCGGCCGGCGAAGAAGCTGCCGACCGTCGCCGTAATCAGCATCGGCAGGGCGGCGAAGCAGAGCGGCCGCAGGTACGCCGATTCGAGGGCCTGCAGGGACGCCTCGTGCCCGCCGGCGGCGACGTAAGCCGGGGCCAGCGGGTACAGCAGCGTGAAGAGCAAGCCGGTGGCGAGCGAGAAGTGCAGCCCCTGCCACACGGCCGGGCCGACGCGGTGCGGGCGGCCGGCCCCGGTGTACTGCGCGACGAACGTGGTCACGTACAGCGCCGTCCCCTGGAACAGCGCGAACGGCAGCCAGAACAGCATCGCGGCGGGGAACGACGCGGCCACCTCGCTCGGCCCGTACCAGCTCAGCATCAGCCGGTCGAGCGTGATCTGCGCCGTCAGGAACCCGTTGCTCAGGACCAGCGGCACGGCCAACGCCAGCAGCTCGCGGCTCCCGCCGGGGGTCGATTGCGGGCGGTCAGCCGACATGCCGAAGTCTCGAGGAAGGGGGGTTACCGGACCAGCAGGCGCAGCTCGCGGGGCAGCGGGAAGTTGACGTGCTCCTCGCGGACCGTCCGGTGCTCGACCGTCGTCTCGAAGGTCGCCTGGAGCCACGCGACCACGTCTTGCACGTGGTCCTCCGGCGCGCTCGCCCCGGCCGTCACCAGCACGGTGTCGGTCGGGTGGAACCAGCCCCGTTGCAACTCCGAGGCCGCGTCGATCAGGTACGCCGACTTGCCGTTCTGCTTGGCGATCTCGGCCAGGCGGTTGCTGTTCGACGAGTTCTGCGACCCGAGGACGACGACCACGTCGGCCTCCGGCACCAGGTCCTTGACGGCCTCCTGGCGGTTCTGCGTCGCGTAACAGATGTCGTCCTTGTTCGGCCCGACGACCTGGGGGAACTTCGCCCGGAGGGCCGCGATGATGCCGCGGGTCTCGTCCACGCTCAGCGTCGTCTGCGTCAGGAAGGCGAGCTTCGTGCCGGGCGGGAAGACCAGCGCGTCCACGTCGGCGAGGTCCTCGACGAGGACGATGGCCGCCGGGGCTTCGCCCATCGTGCCGATGACCTCGTCGTGCCCCTCGTGGCCGATGAGGACGATCGTGAATCCGTCCCGGGCGTACTTGATCGCCTCCATGTGGACCTTCGTGACGAGCGGGCAGGTCGCGTCGATCGCCCGTAAGTCCCGCGCGGCGGCCTCCTGGCGGATCGCCGGCGACACCCCGTGCGCGCTGAACAGGACCGTCTGGCCGTTCGGCACTTCGCCCAGGCCGTCCACGAAGACGACCCCGCGGCGGCGGAATTTCTCGACGATCGGCCGGTTGTGGACGATCTCGTGGAAGACGTAGATCGGCGTGCCGAAGTGCGCGATGGCCGTTTCGAGGCTCTCGATCGCCATGTTCACGCCCGCGCAGAAGCCGCGGGGGTTCGCCAGAATGAGCTTCATCGACCGTTCCTTTCCCGCGTGCCGTTCCAGTTATCATAGCGGAAGCGTCGGCAGTTACCCAACCCGACGGGAACCGTAACCCCGCGCGTCTCGTAAACCCGACGGCCCCGGGAACCGCAATGAACTGGCACTGGTCCCCCGCCCTCGACATGGCCCCGGCCGAGCGCGACCGCTTCCTGGCCGACGCCCTGCCCGGGTGCTACCCCGGCGAACCGGTCCGCGGCCCCGCCCCCGGCGGTCGCTCGGCGGCACTCAAGCACCTCGCCGGGTACGACCTCGCCGATTACGGCCGGTCGCGCAACTTTACCGCCGGGGCCGTCTCCCGGCTGTCCCCGTACTTGCGGCACGGCATGGTGTCGGTGACCGAAGTCCGCGACGCGATCAAGACCCGGTACGCCACGGAGCCGGCCCGGAGCGAAGAGTTCCTGCGGCAACTCGCCTGGCGCGACTTCTTCGACAAGGTCCTCGACTGGCACGGCCGCGGCCTCGACGACAACCTCGAGAACGCCAAGCACCCCGTCGAGCGCGTCCGCGGCTTGCCCGCGGATGTCGCCGCAGGCTCGACCGGGTTGCCCTGCATGGACGGCATTCTGCACCAACTCTTCGACGACGGGTACTTGCACAACCACCAGCGGCTGTGGTTCGCGGCCTACCTGTGCCACTACCGCGGCGTCTCGTGGAAAGAGGGCGCGCGGCTGTTCCGCCAGTACCTCCTCGACGGCGACGTGGCCAGCAACAATTCGAGCTGGCAGTGGGTCGAGAGCACCTTCGCGTCGAAGCCGTACTTCATGAACCAGGAGAACATCGACAAGTTCTCCGGCGGCGAGTACTGCCGCACGTGCCGCGTCGTCTGCCCGTTCCGCGCGAGTTACGACGACCTGCAAGAGAAGCTGTTCAACGCCCGCCGCGCCCCGCTGCAAATGGTCGGTCGCCACGAGCCGCCGAAGCCGCCGGTCGTCCGCGACCCGGTCCGGACCGTCGCCCCCGCGGCGGTGCCGTGCGCGTCCGTCGTCTGGGTCCACGACGCGGCGATGTCGCCGGACGACGCGGCCTTGAAGGCGAACCCGACCGCGGCGGTGGTGTTCGCCTTCGACGAGCGCTCCCTGCGCCGCGAGCCGTGGGCCTTCCACCGCCTGGCGTTCGTCTTCGACGGCGTCGTCGAGTTGATGCGCGGCCTGCCGAACCCGGTGAAACTCGTGACCATCGGCGACCCGGCCACGGACCTCGCGGCGGCGGCGAAGCAGCTCGGGGCGGCGACCGTCCACGCGACCGACCACCCGAACCCGTGGGTCCGCGAGACGACCGCGACCCTGCGCAAGTCGTTCGCGGTGACCGACTACGCCCGGCCGGTGCTGGCCGAATATACTGAGGAGCCGCGGCGCTTTTCCCGGTACTGGGACAAGTCCGCGGGGCAAGTCCTCGGCTACGCGCCCAAGGGCGGGAAGAAGTTCCAGAAATGACCGACACCCCGTTGACACTGATCGTCGGGGCCGGCCTGAGCGGGCTGGCCGCGGCCCGCACCCTGGCCGACGCCGGGCACCGCGTGCTCGTCCTCGACAAGGGCCGCGGGGTCGGCGGCCGACTGGCCACGAAGCGCGTCGAACTCGCCGGCGAGACCTTCCGGTTCGACCACGGGGCGCAGTACTTTACGGCCCGCGACCCTGACTTCCGGCACGCCGTCGCGGCGTGGCAGGCCGCCGGGGTCGCCGACGAGTGGGCCGACGACTTCCCCGCCACCCCGGGCCGGGCCGCGGCGAAACGCGACCCCTACCCCCGCTACCGCGGCACCGACGGCATGACCGGCATCGCCAAGCACCTGGCCGACGGCCTCGAAGTCGAGTGCGGCCTGCGCGTCGTCAAACTGAGCGTCGAGGCCGGCGGGTGGCTCGTCGAGTGCGACACCGGCGAGCGATTTCACGCCACCAACCTCGTCCTTACGGCCCCCGTGCCGCAGTTGTTGGCCCTGCTCGCGGACAGCGGCCTGACGCTCGACGCGACGTTGCTCGCCGACTTGCAAAAGGTCGAGTACGCCCCGTGCCTGGCCCTGCTGGCGACCCTCGACGGGCCGAGCGGCGTGCCCGACCCGGGCGGAATGTTCGCCGGCCCGGAGCCGGTCGGCTGGGTCGCGGACAACACACAGAAGGGCCTGTCGCCCATCGGCCACGCGGCGGTGACGATCCACGCCGGCCCCGAGTTCAGCCGCGCCCACTACGCGACGCCCGAGGCCGACGTGACCGCCGCGCTGCTCGACGGGGCGAAGGACTGGCTCGGCTCGACCGTCGCCGCCACGACCCTGCACCGCTGGCGGTACAGCCTGCCGACCGTCGTCTACCCGCACCGGCACGCCGAGTGGCCCGCCGCCCCGGCCGGGCGGGTGTTCTTCGCCGGCGACGCCTTCGGCGGGCCGCGCGTCGAGGGCGCGTACCTGTCCGGCCGGTCCGTCGCCGCCGCCCTACTTCACGGCACCGGGACGACCTGATCCCCCGCGACGACGAACACCCGGTCCCCCGGCATTGGCGACACGACCGCCCCGCCGGTGAACTCGCCGAACGCCGGCAGCACCCCGACCCGCGGCCCGAACCAGAACCCCGGCAACTTCAACCGCTGCCGCCCGCGCCCCGTCAGCACGACGGCCGGGTGCAAGTGCCCGCACAGCACGTACCCGTCGTCACTCGGGTCGGGGAAGTGCGCGAAGACGAACGGGAAGTCGGCGACCGGCCCGCCGTGTGACACCGCGTCCCACTCTTGCGGCAGCCGCCCGACGCCGCGGTCGTGGTTGCCCAGCACCAGTTCAATCGCCAACTCGTCGTGCCGCGCACGCCAGGCGACCAACTCCGCCAAGACTTCCTCGGTCCGGCTGGTACTGGCGTGCCAGAAGTCGCCCAGCACGACCAGCCGACGGACCCGGACGGCGGCGAACGCGGCGTCCAGTCGCGCCAGTGCGGCGGACGTTGTCCCCGTCGGCACCGGCAGGGACTGTGCCCGGAACGCCTCGGGCTTGCCGAAGTGCGGGTCGGCGATGAGCAGCGTTTCCCGCTCGTGCCAGTACGCCGCCCGTTGCGGCAGCAGCGTCAGGGTTTGGCCGAGCAGGTCCATCACCGCCCCCGCGGCTTCTTCACGGCGTTGCCGTCGGCGGCCCGCTCGAACTCGGCCGTCATCCGCTTGACGCGGTCGGCCAGCGACTCGGACGACAGCGTGCCGCGGATGCGCTCGACCAGCAGCGGGAAGGCCAACGGCGTCGGCCGGGGCGGCGTCGTGATGACGAACTCGGCGGCCCGCAGGCGCTCGAGCGCGGCCAGCAAGCGCGCCTGCTCGAACTGGCGTTCGAGCACTTCGCGGCGGGCTTGCTTGAGAAGCAGGTTGCCGGGGTCGTACTCGGCGAACACGTCGTAGAACAGGCCGCTCGACGCCTGCACCTGCTTGGCACTTTTGGACGCGCCGGGGTAGCCGGTCGAGACCAGCCCGGCGACGCGGGCCACCTCGCGGAACTGCCGCTTCGCCAGCTCGGCCGTGTTCAAGGACGCCAGGATGTCGGCTTCGAGATTCGCCGGGTCGAGCAGTTCGCGCAGGTCGCTCTCGCTCAGGGACAGCGCCGTCGGGGCCAGCAACTCGAAGCCGTAATCGTTGACGGCCATCGTCAGCGTCACCGGCATTTTCAGGCTCAACCGGTGGGCGACGAGCGCGGCCAGGCCCTCGTGGGCGAGCCGGCCCTCGAACGGGAAGAGGAAGTGGTGGAAGCCTTCGCGGGTCTCCAAGCGCTCGACGAGGAACTGGCCCGGGGTGGGCACGCGCGACCACTTCGCCTGCAAGTGCAGCACCGGGGCCAGGGCCGCCAACTCCGGCGAGTCGAGTTCGCCGCGGCTCGCCAGGTCGAGTTGCTCGCGCACCGCCGACGCCAACTCCGTCGAGAGCGGCATCCGCCCGCCGGCCCACCGGGGCACCGTGTTCGCCGGCTTCTTCGAGAGCTTGACCCACGCCGTCATGTCGTGGACGCGGATAAATTCGAGCACCCGCCCGGCGAAGGTGAAGCGGTCGCCGGCCTTGAGCCGCGCCGCGAACGTCTCCTCGACGCTGCCCAAACGCCCGCCCTTGAGGAAGCGCACCTGCACCGACGCTTCGCTCGCAATCGTGCCGACGCTCATGCGGTGCCGCATCGCCGTGCGCTTGTCGTTCACGACGTACAGGCCGTCGATCACCTCGACGCGGCGGAAGTCGGGGTAGGCCCGCAGGCTCTCGCCGCCGCGAACTGCGAAGTCGAGCACCCAGCCCCACTCGTCGTCGGTGAGGGCCTGGTAAGCGTGCGTCGTGCGCACTTCGCGCAGCAGTTCGTCCGGGAAGAAACCGCCGGCCAGCGCGGTGCTGACGACGTGTTGGGCCAGCACGTCGAGCGGCTTCGAGTACGGCTCGCGCGCCTCGATCGCCCCCCGATTCGCCGCCATTCGCGCCGCCGCGACCTCGACGAGTTCGAGCGCGTTCGTCGGCACGCAGGTGACGCGGCTGACCCCGCCGGGCTGGTGCCCGCTGCGGCCGGCGCGCTGCATCAGCCGGGCGACCCCTTTGGGCGAGCCGACCTGAATCACGCGGTCCACCGGCGAGAAATCGACGCCCAGGTCGAGGCTCGACGTGCAGACCACGCACCGCATCGTGCCCGCGCGCAGTTGGTCCTCGACCCAGTCGCGGACCTCGCGGTCGAGCGAGCCGTGGTGCAGCGCCATCTGCCCCGCCCACGCCGGCTTGGCGCTCAAAATCGCCTGGTACCAGATCTCCGTCTGCGACCGCGTGTTCGTGAACACGAGGGCCGAGCGGCCCGAGTCGATGGCCGCGACGACTTGCGGTAGCAGCGTCAGCCCGAGGTGCCCGGCCCACGGGAAGCGCTCGACCTTCGGCGGGATGACGCTGTCGATGACCGTTTGCTTTGGCAGCCGGCCGCGGATCAGCTTCGGCGTGCGGCCGACGCCGAGCAGGACGCTCGCGGCAGTCGCCGTGTTGCCCAGCGTCGCGGACAAGCCCCAGACGCGCAGCCCCGGCGACCACGTCCGCAGCCGGGCCAGCGCTAACTCGGTCAGCACGCCGCGCTTCGACGAGAGGAGTTCGTGCCACTCGTCCACGACGACCGACCGCAGGCCGGCGAACTTCTCCCGCGCGTCGGCGTGCGTCAGCAGCAGCGACAGACTCTCGGGCGTGGTCACGAGCACCGTCGGCAAGCGCTCCTTCTGCTTCTTGCGGGCCGACGCCTTGGTGTCGCCGGTGCGCAGGCCCACGTCCCAGTTCAACCCCAGGGCTGCCAGTGGCGCGGCCAGTGACGCCGCGGTGTCACTGGACAGCGCCCGTAGTGGGGTGAGCCACAGCACCCGCAACGGCGGCGGCTCGGTAGGTTGCTCTTCGCCCAAGGCTTCGAGCAGCGGGCCGAAGTACGCGGCGTAGGTTTTGCCGGTGCCGGTCGAGGCGTGGATCAGGCCCGACTCGCCGTCGGCGTAGCATGTCCACGCCTCGTGCTGGAAGTCGAACGGCGTCCACCCGCGGCCGGCGAACCACGCCATCGGCGACACGACCGGTTCAACGGGGGCGACGACTTTCTTGACGCGGGTCTTGCTCACGACGGCGCGCCGGGGGTGAGCAGTCGCCGCACGTTTTCGAGCGTGTCGGCCTCGGCGGCGGGCTTGTCGGCGCGGCGGCGCAGCACCCGCGGGAACCGCGTGGCGATGCCGGACTTGTGCCGCGGCGACAGTTGAATCCCCTCGAAGCCCAACTCGAACACCAACTCCGGTTTCACCGTGCGGACCGGCCCGAAGGTCTCCGTCGTGTTGCGTCGGATGAACGCATCGACCTCCCGAATCTCGGCGTCCGTCAGCCCGCTGTACGCCTTCGCAATCGGCACCAACCGCCCGCCCTCCCATACCCCGAAGGTGTAGTCGGTGTACAGGTTGGCCCGCTTGCCGTGGCCCTTCTGCGCGTAGATCAGCACGGCATCGACGGTGTACGGCTCGACCTTCCACTTCCACCAGTCCCCCGTCACGCGGCCGACCCGGTACGGCGACGCCAGCCGCTTCAGCATCAGCCCCTCGACCTGCCGCGCGCGGCTCTCGCGCCGAACCACCGTGAGGTCCTCCCACGACGCGAACGGCACCACCGCCGACGGCTGCAAGCGCGCGTCACTGACTTGCGGAATGAGCGCGTCGAGCTTGGCCCGGCGGTCACTCAAGGGGGACGGCCGGAGGTCGGTGCCGGCGAGTTCGAGCAGGTCGTAGGCCATCAGCACGACGGGGATGTCGGCGAGCAGTTTCTTGCCGACCGTCTTGCGGCCGATGCGTTTTTGCAACTGCGCGAAGGGCATGATCCCCGCCCCGGACCACGGCAGAATCTCGCCGTCGAGCGCCGTACCGTCGGGCAACTTGTCGCCCAGCGCGGCGAGTTCGGGGTAGCGCTCGGTGACGAGTTCTTCGCCGCGGCTCCACAGAAAGGTCTGGCCGGCGCGGCGGATCAACTGCGAGCGGATGCCGTCCCACTTCCACTCGGCCTGCCACTCCGAGGGTTCACCCAGGGCCGCCGGTTCGCCGTCGAGTTGGTGCGCCAGGAAGAACGGGTACGGCCGGCTGGCGTCGCTCGCGCCGGAGTCCGGGGCGACCAACTCCGCGGCGAACGCCGGGGTCGGTTCCCAGGTGCCCATGAGCCGGTGCGCGATCACGTCTTGCGGCAGCGCGGCGACCTTGGCCAGCGCCCGCGTCACGAGCAGTTGCGACACGCCGACGCGAAAACCCCCAGTAATCAGCTTGTTCCAGACGAAGCACTCGGCCAGGTCGAGTTCCCGCCACGCAGCGAGAATCGCCCCCTTCTGCTCGTCGTCGGCCAGTGCCCGCAGCGGCAACAGCCGCGTCTCGACCCAGCCGGCGAGGCCGAGTTCGGTCGTACTTTGCGCGCTCGGGATCAGCAGTGCGACGACCTCGGCGGCGTCGCCGACGGCCTCGTAGCACTCGTCGAGCAGCCACGTCGGGACGTTGGCGATCTCGCCGGCCCAGGCCCGCAACTTGGCCGCGGCGACCGCCTGGCGCGGCTTGCGGCCGGTGAGAAAGTAGACGGCCCACGCCGCGTCGGCCGGCGGCGCGGTGCGGAAGTACGCGACCAGTGCGTCCACCTTTTCGGTGGTCTTGGTCGTCTCGTCGAGGGCCGTGAAGAGCCGGGCGAAGTCCCTCATTCGACGGCCTCCGCGCCGTTCACCGTCGGCTCGTCGGCCTCGCCCTGGAAGTGGGTCGCCAGCACGTCCGCGTTCTTGCCCCGCTCCCGCAAGTACCGCGCCAACTCGTGCGTCGAGCCGTGCGTCACCAGGACGTTGTCGGCCCCGGTCGCCTCAATAGCCCACAACAACCCCGGCCAGTCGGCGTGGTCCGAGAGCACGAAGCCGCGGTCCAGCGCCCGCCGCCGCCGCGTGCCGCGGACGCGCATCCACCCGCTCGCCATCGCGTCGGAGTACGGCTCGAACTTGCGCATCCACGGCGTCCCCGCGGCCGACGGCGGCGCGATCACCAATGACCCGGCGAACTCGTGCTTGCGCGACTCGGCGCTCACCGGCTTCGTCTCCGGCAGCGCCACGCCAGAGGCCCGGTAGGCCCGCGTCACGACCTCGGTCGCCCCGTGCAAGTAGATCGGCCCGATGCTCGCATCGACCCCGGCCATGACCCGCTGCGCCTTGCCGAGGGCGTAAGCGAAGATCACGCTCGTCTTCTTGGCGTCGCGGTTGGCCCGCCACCAGCGATCGACCCCGGCGAAGATTTCTTCGCTCGTCTCCCAGCGGTAAATCGGCAAGCCGAAGGTCGATTCGGTCACGAACGTGTGGCACTTGACCGGCTCAAAGGTCGCGCACGTCGGGTCGGGCGTGACCTTGTAGTCCCCCGCGACGACGGCGATTTCGCCCTGGTATTCCAGGCGAATCTGCGCCGACCCCAGCACGTGCCCGGCGGGGTGCAGCGACACGGTCACGCCGTTCTCGGTGATCGATTCGCCGTAGTCGAGGCACTGCAAGTCGATGTCGGCCCCGAGCCGCGTCCGCATCAGGTGCTCGCCCGGCGTCGCCGCCAGGTAGGCCGCACTCCCCGGCCGGGCGTGGTCGGCGTGGGCGTGCGTGATGACGGCCCGCTCGACCGGCCGCCACGGGTCGATGTAAAAGTTCCCCGGCGGGCAGTACAGCCCCGCGTCGGTCGTCTGGAGGAGTCGCGTCATCGGCCAAATTATAGCCCGTTCGAGCCGGCAATTTCCACGACGGAAGTCACGGCGCACGCCGGGGCATTCTGAGCATCAGTTTCTTTTCGATTCGCTTCCACTGAATGCTCTTAATCAGCAAATCGCAACGACTAAAATATGGGTGCTAATGGCAAGATGTGCTGTGTGCTGAAATCAAATTGTCATACTAAGGAGCGAAATCATGCTGAGATTTTTGCGGTTTCTGCTGATTGTGGTCGCTGTCGCCGGATACCTGGCGTGTGCGACTCCTGCTCAAGCGGGGTTCGGTCTGATTACGACTCGGTCGGGCACGGACACAATCGCTTGGGGCCAACTCGGTAGTAATCTCACTACTGTCTCGTCTCCCTCGGCCGTCACGTCGGCGGCCGGTGTCGCCGGGGTAGTCTCGCACGACGGGCAAGTCGAGCGACGTGGCTAGGGTGCTAACTGGGATGGCAATTTCGCGCCGGGTAGCGAGTTGTTGTTCCAGATGTCTTCAGGTGCCGCAATTGAAGTCTCCACCACTCCGGCAATGGTCCTTGCCGGCGCGCAAATCCAGGGAAATATCTTTGGAGCATTCAGTGCGCAAGTCGAAGCGTTAGACTCCGGTGGCTTGGTCCTCGCGACTTTTGCAACTGCTGGCAACAGCACCAACAGTGCCGACAACTCGGCCGTGTTCATCGGCGTTCAGGCGACGGGCGGAAGTACGTTTCAAGCCCTCCGGTTCAGCGTCACGAGGGGGGACGGCATTCCGGAGAGTTTTTCAATCAACCAGTTCTCCTTCACGCTCTCGGACGGCCCCCCGGTTACCGCAACGCCGTTGCCCCCGACGATCGTCGCGGCGCTGCTCGGAGTGGCCGGGCTGGGCAGTGTATCGCTCCGCCGGCGGAGCAAGCTAGCCCCCGGCGTGTAACTTCGTCAGGAACTTCTCGGCGACGCGGCGGTGTTCGTCCATCTTGTCGCCGAGTTTGTCCTTCATGGCGACCATCACGCTCATCCGCGGGTTCTTCTTGAAGAAGTCCGACTGGCGGTCGATGAACCGCCAGTACAGGGCGTCCCAGACGGTACACCACGGGCCTTTCTTGTGGTCGCTCATTTTCAGCACGTAGCTCGACCCCGAGATGTACGGCTTGGTCGTCATGACGCCGCCGTCGGCGTGCTGGCTCATGCCGTACACGTTCGGCACCATGACCCAGTCGTAGGCGTCGATGTAGATTTCCATGAACCACTGAAAGACGGCGTCCGGGTGGATCTCGCAGAGGAGCATGAAGTTGCCTAAAATCATCAGCCGCTCGATGTGGTGCGAGTAGCCGGTCTTCAAGGCGTTCTTGACGACGAGATCGACCGGGTCGATGCCGGTCGTGCCGTCGTAGAAGGCGGCCGGGATGGCGTGCGTGAACCCCCAGAAGTTGGTCGTCCGCTGCTTGCCGCCGCGGGTCACGTAGACGAGCCGGACGAACTCCCGCCAGCCGATCACCTGCCGGACGAAGCCTTCGAGCGAGTTCATCGGCACGTCGCCGTCCCGGGCCAGGGCGGCGCTCACGACCTCGGCCGGGGTGAGCAGTCCGGTATTCAGCATCGGCGTCAAAACGCTGTGAAACAGGGTCGTTTCCCGGGTCGAGACTGCGTCCTCGTAGTCGCCGAACTTGTCCAGCCGGGCCTTGACGAACTCCTTGAGCCAGGCCTTGGCCTCGGCGTGGGTCGTCGGGTAGACGAACGGGCCGTCGCCGCCGAGGGCCTTGGGGAAGTTCGCGCGGACGTAGGCGCGGGCCTCGCGGACGGCGTCGTTCTCGGGCACCGCCTTGACCGCCGGGGGCTTGACCGTCGCCGGCATCCGCTTGCGGTTCTCGGCGTCGAACGACCACTTGCCGCCGCGCGGCTTGCCGTCGTCTTCGAGCAGGACATTGAGCCGCTTGCGCTGCCGCATGTAGAAGTCGGTGAAGTACAGTTTCGGCTTCAGCTTCGTGTACGCCTCGATCTCGGACCGCGGGGTCAAGAAGTGCGGGTCGTCGAGAATCGTCAACTCGATCTTGGCCTTCGCCAACGCCGCCGTCAACTGCCGCGTCAACTGGTCGTCGCACGGGTCGGTCACCCGGGCGTGCGTCACCTTCGCCTGCTTGAGGACGGCCGCAATGTCCCCGGTCGCTTTCAGCCGGCTCGCCTCGATCGTTTCGACCGGGAGCTTTAACCCGGCGGCGTAGCGGGCCATACTGGCGCGGTGCAACATCAACTTTTGGCGGTGGAAGGCGTACTGCGTGAACAGCAGCGGGTCTTCGACCAGGTAGGCGCGGTCGGCTCCGGCCAGGGCCGGCTGGTCGGCGTACAGTTGGTGCGGGTAAATCAGGGCGGCCGTGGGCATGCGTTCGCGTCCCGGGCGGTTCGGTTTCGTCGCACCCCATGGTAGTCGGGCCGGCGGCCGGGAGTCGAATCGGGCGTGCTGCGGCCGAGGTCGTATCACAACAGCGTGAAAAACCCGCCGCCGTGAGGGCCACCGCCATCGCACTCCTCCCGAGTCTGTCCCGCCGCTGCCTGGCGGAAGCCGTCGGCACGTTCGCGCTCGTGTTCGCGGGGACCGGGGCGGTCGTCGTCAACGACACCCACGGCGGGGCGGTGACGCACGTCGGCGTCGCCCTGACCTTCGGCCTGATCGTGACCGCGATGATTTACGCCCTCGGCCCGGTGTCCGGGTCGCACCTGAACCCGGCCGTGACGCTCGCCCTGACGGCGGCCGGGGTACACCCGCGCCGCGACGTGCTGCCGTACGTCGCCGCGCAAGTCGTCGGGGCGTTCCTGGCGAGCGGCCTGCTCGCGCTCGCCTTCCCGCAGCACGCTACCCTGGGGGCAACTCTCCCGGCCGGGGCGTGGGGGGTGTCGTGGGCGTTCGAGTTCGTGCTGACGGCGATCCTGCTCGTCGTCGTCCGCGGCTGCCAGACCGGCCCGGCCGCGTGGCTGCCGCTGATCGGCGTGGCCGTCGGCGCGACCATCGGCCTGGAGGCGATGTTCGCCGGCCCGGTGTGCGGCGCGTCGATGAACCCGGCCCGGTCACTCGCGCCCGCCGTTATTTCCGGCCACGTCGAGTTCCTGTCCGTCTACCTGACGGCCCCGTTCCTGGGCGCGTTGGCCGGCGTCGGCCTGTCGCAAGTCCTGTTCACCCGCCCCCCGGAGGAGTCGTCGTGAGCCCGAAAATCGTCCTGTTCGTCTGCGTCGAGAACAGCAACCGGTCGCAGATGGCCGAGGCGTTCGCGCGCATCCACGGCGGGCCGGGCGTCGTCGCGGCGAGTTCCGGGTCGCGGCCGTCGGGCCGGGTCAACCCGCGGGCGATCGAGTTCATGAAGGAGGTCGGCTACGACCTGAGCACGCACGCCTCGAAGTCCCTGGCCGAGTTCGACGGGCAAGACATCGCGGTCGCCGTGACGATGGGCTGCGGCGACGAGTGCCCGCTGGTGAAGGCCGCCCGGCGCGAGGAGTGGCAGATCCCCGACCCCAAG
>JANYHV010000259.1 GCA_025362195.1 Fimbriiglobus sp.
CTCCCCACCCGTGGTGGGCCGAGGTCGCTTTCCCGGCGTTCCGCCCGCGGCCTCTCCGACATCGGCCGCGGCGCAGGCTCACGCCCGCGGCTACCAACCGTCCGCTGTGTGAAACGAGGAATGACCCTGCTGCGCGGCTGACCCCGCCTTGTGCGGTTCGCCGCGTTCGGGTACACCCCACCCGAGACGGGACGGACCCCGAGGCGAGGTCGCGCGATGGCTCTGCTGGAAGTGGACGGGTTGGTCAAGTTCTTCGGCCGGCGGGCGGTCGTCAACGGCGTGTCGTTCCAGGTGAACGCCGGCGAGGTCGTCGGCCTGCTCGGGCCGAACGGCGCGGGCAAGACCACCAGCTTCCGCATGGCCACCGGGCAGGTCGTCCCGAACGACGGCATCGTCATGTTCGACAACCAGGAAGTCACCGACCTGCCGATGTTCCGCCGGGCGCGGCTCGGCATGGGCTACCTGTCCCAAGAGCAGAGCATCTTCCGCAAGCTGTCCGTCGAAAAGAACATCCTGGCGATCCTCGAATCCTTGCCATTGAGCCGCAAGCTCGGCCGGAGTTTGACGGCCCAGGAGCGCCGCGAGCGGACCGAGGAAGCGTTGACGCGGTTCAACCTGCTGCACGTCCGCAAGAACAACTCGGCCCGGTGCTCCGGGGGCGAGAAGCGGCGGCTCGAAATCGCCCGCTGCCTGGTGTGCGAGCCGATGCTGATTCTGCTCGACGAGCCGTTCGCGGCGGTGGACCCGAAGACGACCGAGGACATCCGCAAAAACATCCGCGAACTCGCCGACCAGGGCATCGGCATCCTGCTCACCGACCACAACGTCCGCGAAGTGGTCAAGACGGCCGACCGGATTTACCTGATCGTCGAGGGCAAGGTCGTCTGCCACGGTACGCCGGACAAGCTGATCGTGGACAAGGTGGCCATCGACGCCTACCTCGGCTCGACCTTCCAGGACGACGTGCTCATGGCCCGGCTGGCCGGGTTCGCCGGCTTTGAAGTGCCCACGGCCGAGATCGTGCCGCTGCTGGAAGTGCCCGTCCCGGTGGCCCCGCCGGTCGCCGCGCGGGTCGTCCCGACGGCCCGGCCGCACTCGCCGCCGCCGGCCCCGCCGCCGATCGTCGTGGACGACAGCATCCCGATCACGCGGTCGGCCCCGCTCTCCTCGCCGAACCTGTCCCGGCCGGTGCCCCCGCCGGCGGCCTCGCGGTTCAGCAAATCGACGCTGCAACTGCTCGAAGAGGACAAGATGCGGCGGCTCGTCGATCAACTCGTGGACCGCGTGCTGATGCCGGACGCCTGGCACGACCTGGCCAGCCGGGGCAGCGACGCCGTGCCGGTGCTGCTCGAAGCCCTGGAGCGGCGCGAGGTCGAAGTCCGGCACATGGCCTTGCGGGTGCTCGAAGCGATCACCGGGGAGAACCTCGACTTCCAGTCGGACGCCCCGGACGACCTGCGGTTGAAGCAGGTCGCCCACCTCCGCGCGCGGTTCGAGCGGGCGTGAGCGGCCGGCCCCGCCGCGCCTCCGTATAACGTCGCCTGCACGCGGAACGTACTTCGGCACCCGGTGAGGCGGCTTCGATGGACATGCTCTGGTTGGGCGTCGCGCTCGGCGCGCTGGCGGCGTCGTTCGTGGTCGGGGTGGCGGCCGTCGCCCGCGCCGGCACCATCAACAACGTCGTCTTCGGCCTGACCGTCGCCGGCCAGGCCCGCATCGACCCCGCCTTCGCCGCCCGCCTGCGTGCGGCACTGGCCGGCGTCGCGGAACCGGTCGCTGAAGTCAAGACTCCAGTCGCTTACGCTCCTGGCTCGCCGGTCGCTGTGAGTCCGCCGCCGAGTTTGAAGCCGGCCGTGCCCAAGGTGACCGGGGAAGCGGTGCGGTTGTTGGCCCTGCTGCAAGGCGAGTCGCGGCTGGTCGATTTCCTCCTCGAAGACATCGCCGGGGCACCGGACGCGCAGATCGGCCAGGCGGTCAAGGAGATCCACCGCAAGGCGGCCAAGGTGCTCAAGGACCACCTCACGCTCAGCGTCGTCATGGCCGGGGCCGACGGCGACCGGGTGACCGTCGCCCCGGGCTTCGACCCGTCGGCCGTGCGCGTCGTCGGCAACGTCACCGGCCGGCCGCCGTTCACCGGCACGCTGCTGCACCCCGGCTGGCGGGTCAAGGAAGTCCGGCTGCCGGCCCTCGCGGACGGCCAGGACCCGTTCGTGCTCCAGCCGGCCGAGGTCGAACTGGCCTGACCGCGTCGTATACTGCCCGAGTGACCCGCCCCGTTTCGCCCCGAGAGTGCCCCGATCGTATGACCGCTTCGCCCCCCCCGGACCTGTTGAAACCGGCCTTCCAGCGCGTGCTCTTGAAGCTCAGCGGCGAGGCGTTCGGCCCGCCCGGGAAGAACGGCATCGGCCTGCCCGAGACGCTCGACATCGCCCTGACTTTGAAGCGGGTCGTGCAGATGGGCGTCGAGTTGGCCATCGTCGTCGGCGGGGGCAACTTGCTCCGCGGGGCGCAGTTCGCCATCGGCCACAACCCGAACAAGATTCACGCCGCGACCGCCGACACGATGGGCATGATGGCGACGATCATGAACGGCTTGGCCCTCCAGGACACCCTCGAAGGCCTGGACGTGGAGACGCGGCTGATGTCCGCGATCCCGATGGACAAGGTGTGCGAGCCATACATCCGCCGGCGGGCGATCCGGCACCTCGAGAAGAAGCGGGTCGTGATCCTGGCCGGCGGCACCGGCAACCCGCACGTGACGACGGACACCGCCGCCGCGCTCCGCGGCCGCGAGCTGGGCGCGGACATCCTGCTCAAGGCGACCAAGGTGGACGGCGTGTACGACTCGGACCCGGACAAGAACCCGCACGCCACGAGGTACGACCGGTTGACGTACCGGAAGGTCATCGCCGACCGCCTGAAGGTCATGGACCTGGGCGCGTTCGAGCACTGCCAGGAGTGCCACCTGCCGATCCTCGTCTTCGACTTCAAGGCCGACCGCGCCCTCGAACGCGCGGTGGCGGGGCACACCATCGGCACGATGATTTCCGCAGAGTGACTAAGAATTTCACCGCAGAGGGCACGAGAGGGCGCGGAGAAAGGCAAATACAAGGAGAGCGAAAAACCTCAGTGGTATCTCGTCACGCACTCTTCACCGCAGCGGCTTTCTGTTGCCGAATTGTTTTTAGCACGGATTAGTGCCTTTCTCCGCGCCCTCTCGTGCCCTCTGCGGTGAATCGGTTTTGTATTTCTGCCCCCGAGTTTAAGGCGATTGAAATGAACGTTGCTGCGGTCAACAAGGACACCGAGACCCGGATGGAGAAGGCGCTGGACAACTTGCGCAACGCCTTGAAGGGCCTGCGCAGCGGCCGGGCCAGCCCGCAGATGCTCGACGCCATCCGCGTCGATTACTACGGCTCCTCGACGCCGATCAACCAAATCGCGACCGTGTCGTGCCCCGACCCGGCGTCGATCATGATCAAGCCGTTCACCGGCGACGACCTCAAAGAAATCGAGAAGGCGATCCGCGGCAGCGAGTTGGGCTTGGCCCCCAACAACGACGGCAAGGTGATCCGCCTGAACATCCCGCCGATGAGCGGCGACCAGCGCAAGAAACTCGTGACGCTGATCAAGAAGAACAGCGAGGACGCGAAGGTCTCGTGCCGCAACATCCGCCGCGATGCCAACAAGGTGGTCGAAACGGCCGAGAAGGAGAAGGTCATCACGGAGGACGACCGTGACAAGGGCAAGGCCAAGATTCAAGACTTGCTGAAGCTGTACGAAGCGCGGATCGACGACCTGGCCGACAAGAAGTCGAAGGAAGTGATGGAGGGTTAGCAGCGGCCGGCGAGCCAAGAGCGTCAGCGACTGGAGGTGTCCCGATCTCCAGTCGCTAACGCTCTTTGCTCGCCGGGATCGAGTATGATGGGACTACCCCACAACTGGAGACGCCCATGAACGTTGAGCATATTCGTTTAGCGCGCGAGGCGAACCCCTTCCGGCCGTTCACGATTCACCTCGCCGACGGCAGGTCGCACCGCGTGCCGCACCGGGACTACCTCTCACTGTCGCCGGTCGGCCGGACGATTGTCGTCTACCATGCGGACGGCGTGGGTAGCTTTCTCGACGCGCACCTCATCACGGAACTCACCGTCGATAAGCCTGTAGTGAT
>JANYHV010000278.1 GCA_025362195.1 Fimbriiglobus sp.
GACGCGACCGGGATCACCGCCGGGACGCTCTTCCTCCGCCGGGTGACCCGTGACCGAGCCGCGGCTGACCCTGAATGAACTCCGCTGCACGGCGTGCGGCGTGTGCGCGACCGTCTGCCCGACCCAGTGCCTCGGCCGCACCCCGCACGGCCCGTGGCTGGCCCGCCCCGTCGATTGCGTGAATTGCGCCGCCTGCGTCGCCGTCTGCGTCCCCCAGGCGCTCCACCTGGCACCCGCGCCCGCCCCGCCGCCGGAGTAGGATAGGCACACCCGGAGGGCCGACCGATGATTAGCGAAGTGTCGATCAAGAACTTCAAGAGCCTCCGCGACGTGCGCGTGAAGCTCGAACGCTTCACCGTGTTCGTGGGCGCGAACGGCAGCGGCAAGACCAGCGTGCTGGAGGCGATCCACGCCGCCGTGCAGGCCGCGACGGGCGACCCGCAAAAAGTGTTCGCGCGCGAGCGGCACGGGGACTGGGTCTACACGCGGGGTGGCGTCGGCGACCTGTCGATCCGGTGCGCAACTGCCGGCGGGGAATTCGCCGTCGAAGCGACGCCGCCGGCCGGCGACCCGCTCCCGCAATCCTTCGGACGAGGTCATTGGGAGTACCGCGTCACGCCGAGAGGCCCGGCCCTGACGGCCGCGCTCGACCCGGTCAAGAACCTGGTCTTTCAGCGGCTGGACGCGGCGGCTCTATCGCAGCCTTCGTACTCGGAGATCGACCCGCCGCGGTTGGCGTCCACCGGGGCCGGCCTGGCGTCGGTGTTGGCCGCGATGGCATTGACCGATCCCGGCGGGTTCGAGCGGCTCGTCGATGTCGCCCGAACCCTCATTCCGCGGCTGAAGCGGATCCGCTTCCGCAAGGCGACCGTGCGAAAGACGGAACGCGAGTTGGTGCAGTTCGGCACCCGGGCCGTCGAAGACCGGAGGACGCGGCGGTACAACGGCGAGCTGATCCTACTCGACTTCGAGCACGCCGAAAACGTCTCCGCGCGGACGGCGAGCGAGGGCACGCTCCTGGTGCTCGGGTTGCTCACCGTGCTCCTCGGCCCGACGCGCCCGCACGTCGTCCTGTTGGACGACCTCGAACACGGATTGCACCCGCTCGGCCAAGAGCAACTCATCGGCGTCATCGACAAAATTCAGGATCAGTTCCCCGACCTGCAATTGCTCGCAACGGCGCACTCGCCTTACCTGCTGAATTATGTGCGGCCCGAACAGGTCCGGATTATTACCGCCGACCCGGACGGCGACGCCCGCTGCGGATTGCTGACCGACCACCCCAAGTTCTCGACCTGGCGGAACGAGTTGGCTCCGGGCGAGATGTGGAGTGTGTTCGGCGAAAAGTGGTTGACCGAGACTGGGGCGGCGGTATGAGCCTGCGGCTCGCGGTGGTGTACGAGCACGCCAACGACTATGAACTGGCGACCGGACTGGCGGACCGGGTGATCGTGGACTCCGTCGGCTGGATCGACGACGACCTAATCGGCTACCAGCGGACCTGGGTCGGAGAAGTCGGGGGCAAAGAACTCACTTGGGCGGGAATCAAGCGGCTGGCGCGCAAGGCCCACGTCGATGCGTTCGGCCATTTCCGCGGCAAACCCGGCGAGGCCGACGCGACCGCCGCCTTGCGAGCGATTCGCTACCTCCGCATGACTGTTCCCGACTTGAAAGCCGTCCTGTTGATCCGCGACCAAGACAACCAGCCGTTGCGGCAACTCGGCTTGGACCAGGCCAGGAATGAGGACCACGGCGGTATCCCGATCGTCGTCGGACTCGCTGTGATGGAACGGGAGGCGTGGATTCTCAGTGGCTTCGACCCGGAAGACGAAGCGGAAGTGGCCCGGCTGCAAGCCGTGAGACAGCAACTCGGGATGGACCCGCGGAAGCGGAGCCACGATGTCCGTGACCCGAAGGCCGCGCTCCGGGCACTCACCGCCGGTGATCTCGACCGGGAGCGGCGCTGCTGGTTGCACCCGTCGTTGCCGACGCTGCGGGAGCGGGGAGTTGAGAACGGGCTGGCGGCTTACCTGAACGATGTGCGGGACCGGCTCGTCGGGCTGTTCGGGCGGCCGGCTTGAGTCACGGGGTTGCGGGCTTGCGCGTGAACGTGATCGGCAC
>JANYHV010000298.1 GCA_025362195.1 Fimbriiglobus sp.
TAGTGCCGGTCAACGAGGTGACCCTGCGGGGATTCGAACCCCGGTCTCATCCTTGAAAGGGACGTGTCCTAGGCCTCTAGACGACAGGGCCAGTTCTCTCCACTCGACTCACCCAGGACACCGTATTTGTAAGCCCGGTTCACGACTTGTCAAGGCGTTCCGTCGCCCGCGCGGCCGGCCCGCGCCGGGTGGCGCGTCGGGCCGGCGGGGAGGGTTCCGGCGAATTCGGGACGGCGGGATTGTCGCCTTCCCGTCGGCGGGTACAAAGCCCCTCATCGCCCGACGGTATTTTTCGCCTTTCTCGCGGGAGTGCGGCGCGGGCCGGTGGCGCGTGCTAAGGAAAGATGGTGTAACCGACCCGACCCGCACTCCCGCGCGGGCCGGAGATTTGTGCCCCCGGCGTACCCCTACAGTAACCCCGTATGTCGCCCGACGCGCCCACGTCCGACTTCCCCGCTCTCGCCCTGCGCCTGCCGCCGGTGCCCGGGGGGAAGCACATCCTGACGGTCGCCCTGGAAGACTACTTCCAGGTCGGCGCGTTCAACCAGTTCGTCCACAAGGACCAGTGGTACCGGTTCGAGTCCCGGCTCGAAACGAGCGCCGAGAAGACCCTCGCGCTGCTCGACCGGCACCAGGCGAAGGCGACCTTCTTCGTCCTCGGGTGGATCGCCCGGCGGTTCCCCGAACTCGTCCGCCGGGTCGCCGACGCCGGGCACGAGGTGGCCATCAAGGGGTACTACCACCGGAGCGTCCGGGAGATGACGCCCGGGGAGTTCGAACAGGACTGTTTGCGGGCGCGCGAGGAAGTCGAAGGGGCCGCCGGCCGGGCCGTCGTCGGGTACCGCGTGGCCGACGGCTGGCTCGCCCCGGCCGACCTGTGGGCCTTGGACGTGCTCGCCGGGCTGGGCTTCGCCTACGATTCGAGCGTCGCGCCGATGGGGGCCGCGTTCGCCGGCGAGCCGGCCCGCCGCTTCCTGCACCAGCACCGGCACGAGGCGACCGGCCGGGCGCTCTGGGAAGTGCCCGTATCCACGGCCCGCGTGTTGGGCGTGCGGGTGCCGATCGCCGGCGGCAACTACCTGCGGCAACTGCCCCGCCTGCTGACCCGGCGGGCGGCCGCCGAGTGGGTCGGGGCCGAGCCGTCCCCGCTGGTCGCGTACTTCCACGTCTGGGAACTGGACCACGGCCAGCCGCGACTGGCCATCGGGTCGTGGCTGACGCAGAAGCGGCACTACCGCAACCTCGACGAGATGCCCGAGCGCCTCGGCGCGCTGCTCGCGGCCTACCAGTTCACGAGCGTGGCCGACTACCTACAAATCCCGACCGACTTGCCCGCCGGTTCGACGGCCCGGCCCGCGGTCGCGGTCGCGTCGGACCCGGGCGCGGTCAGCCACCGCTGGAACTTGCAGGACACCATGACCGGCGGCCAGCCGCTGCACGCGACCCCGCCGCCGCGCGACAACCGGCCGGTCCCGCCGCTGACCATCGTCGTCCCGGTGTTCAACGAGGAGGAGTCGGTCCGGTTCCTGAGCAACACCCTCGGCCACGTCCGCAATCGGCTCGCCCGCCGGTACGACGTGCGGTACGTCCTGGTGGACGACGGCAGCACGGACGACACCTGGGCGCGGCTCCAGACCGCCTTCGCCGGCCGGCCCGAGTACACGCTGACGCGGCACCCGCGGAACCAGGGGGTCGCCGCCGCGATCATGACCGGCATCCGCCGGGCCGAGACGGAGGTCGTCGCCTCGATGGACTGCGACTGCTCGTACGACCCGCTCGAACTCAAGAAGATGGTCCCCCTGCTGCGGCCGGGCGTCGATGTCGTGACCGCGTCCCCGTACCACCCGATGGGGGCGGTCCGCAACGTCCCCGCCTGGCGGCTGACGTTGTCGAAGGGCGCGACCTGGCTGTACCGCCGCATCCTCCGGCAGAAGCTCTCGACGTACACGAGTTGCTTCCGCGTCTACCGGCGGTCGAGCGTGGCCGGGATCACCCTGACGCACGGCCGGTTCCTGGGCATCGCCGAACTCCTCGGCCGCGTCGATCTGACCGGCGGCACGATCGTCGAGTACCCGACGACGCTGGAAGTCCGCGTCCTCGGCCGGTCCAAGATGAAGACGGTGCGGACGGTCGTCGGGCACCTCGGGCTGATGGCCAAACTCGCCCGCGCCCGCGTCATGGGCACGTGGGTCCGCGCCCACCGGGACGCCGTGATCAAGGACGTGATCGTGTCGCACACGGAGAACAACCCGGTCCTCATCCGCAAGCACCCGACCCTGCCGCCCCCGGGCGCACCCGACGTGCGGCGGATGGTCGTCAACCCGTACCGCCCGCCGTCCTGACGCCGTGAAACCCCTGCCCGCCCCTTCCCTCGAACGACGCCCGTGCCGCCGCCCCCCGCCGGCCCGGTTGGATACCGCCGATGCCCCGACCCCACGCCCCCGCCCACGCCGAAGACGACCTCCTGCCGCTTCCGTCCGACCAGGACGCGACCGGCCGCACCCTCGGCGACGAGGAGATCGCCGCCGTCACCGACGCCCTGCGCAGCGGGACGCTGACCGTGACCAAGGGCGCGCAGGGGAAGACCCTGGAAGCCCGCTTCGCCGCGATGGTCGGGGCGACGTTCGCCACGGCGTGCAGCTCCGGCAGCGCCGCGATCCACTGCGCCGTCGCCGCCATCGACCCCGAGCCGGGCGACGAGATCATCACGACTTCGATTACCGACATGGGGGCGCTGACGCCGATCCTGTACCAGGGCGCGATCCCCGTCTTCGCCGACGTGGACCCGGCCACCGGCAACGTCACGGCCAGGAGCATCGCCCAGCGGCTCAGTCCGCGGACCAAGGCGATCGTCGTCACGCACCTGTTCGGCAACCCGTGCAACATGACGGCGATCATGGCCCTGGCCCGCAGCCGCAACGTCAGGGTCATCGAGGACTGCGCCCAGGCCTTCCTGGCGACGCACCGCGGCCGGCCGGTCGGCACCTTCGGCGACCTCGGCTGCTTCAGCCTGCAGCAGGGCAAGCACGTGACCACCGGCGAGGGCGGCCTGGTCGTGAGCAACGACGCGGCCCTGGCCCGCCGCGTCTACCTGTTCGTGAACAAGGCGTGGGGCTACGGCGACGCCAACGCCGACCACTACTTCCTCGCACTCAACTACCGGTTCACCGAGTTGCAGGCGGCCGTCGCCAACGCGCAGATGGCCAAGCTCGACGGGGTCGTCCAGGCCCGGGCGAAAATGGCCGCGCTGATGGACGACCTGCTCGCCGGGGTCCCCGGCGTCGAGGTGCCGAAGCCCGGGCACAACAGCACGCACGTGTACTGGAAGTACCCGCTCCGCATCGACCCGGCGGTCATCCCCGGCGGCCCGCCGGCGCTGGCCAAGCTGCTCAAGGCGGTGAGCGTCGCGTCGGCCCCGCGGTACATCGTCAAGCCGGCCTTCCGGTGCGCCGTGATCCGCGACCAGCAGACCTTCGGCCGGAGTCGCTGGCCGTTCACCCTCGCCCGGCCCGAGGCGGTGGACTACGCCGCCGAGCGCTTCCCCGGCACGTTCGAGTACCTCGACCGCGTGCTCGTGCTGCCGTGGAACGAGCGGTACACGCCGGCCCACGTCGAGTACCTGGCGAACGCCGTCCGCGTCGCCGCCGAGCAACTCCGCGAGACCCGGATTCCGGTCGAAGGGGGTGTCGCGTGAAGACGCCCGTCAAGTTCGCCCTGGTCGGCACCGGGGGCATCGCCCAGAGCTACGCCCAGGCGTTCGAGGCCAACGGCAACGCCGAACTCGTCGCCGTGTGCGACGTCCGCGCCGACGCCGCCAAGGCGATGGCCGACCGCTTCAAGTGCGCCGCCTTCGCCACCCCCGAAGCCCTCGCGGCCGACGGCCCGGCCGTGGACGCGGTGCTGATCTGCACGCCGCCGAACACGCACGAAGAGATCGCCACGCTGTTCCTCCGCCGCGGCGTCCACGTCCTGTGCGAGAAGCCGTTCACGCTCACCCCGGCCAGCGCCCGCCGCATGACCGACGAGGCCCGCCGGGCCGGCGTGCTGCTCACGATGGCGTCGAAGTTCCGGTACGTGGACGACGTGGTCAAGGCCAAGAGCATCGTCGCGTCCGGCATCCTCGGCGAGATCATCCTGTTCGAGAACGCCTTCACCGCCCGCGTGGACATGGCCGGCCGCTGGAACGCCGACCCCGCGGTCTCGGGTGGCGGCGTTCTGATCGACAACGGCACGCACTCCGTCGATCTGATGCGGTACTTCCTCGGCCCGCTCGCCGAAGTCCACTGCGTCGAGGGCAAGCGGACCCAGGGCCTGCCGGTCGAGGACACGGCCCGCGTCTTCGTCCGCAGCGCCGCCGGGGTCATGGGCAGCGTCGATTTGTCGTGGAGCATCAACAAGGAACTCGACTGGTACCTGAACATCCACGGCTCGCACGGCACCGTGCTCGTCGGCTGGAAGGAGTCGAAGTACCGCCAGGCGACCAGCCGCGACTGGGTCGTGTTCGGCAACGGGTACAACAAGGTCCAGGCGTTCCGGTCGGAGATCGACAACTTCGCCCGGGCCGTCCGCGGCGAGGAGCAACTGCTCATCACCTGGGAGGACGCCATCGCCTCCGTGGACGTGATCGAGGCGGCCTACCGGTCGTTGCGGGAAAGCCCGTGGACCGGCGTCGGCCTGCGCGGCACCGACCTGACCCGCACCCCGCCGCCGCCGCTCCGCAAGCCCGACCCGGAGCCGGCCCATGTCGGGTAACGCCCGCGTCCACCCGACGGCCATCGTCGAGGCGGGCGTCACCCTCGGCGCGGGCACGGCCGTCTGGGACAGTGCCCACATCCGCCACGGCACGTCCCTCGGCGACGAGTGCATCGTCGGCGAGAAGACGTACCTCGCCTACGGCGTGAAGGTCGGCCACCGCTGCAAGATCAACGGCCACGTGTCGATCTGCACGGCCGTGACGCTCGAAGACGGGGTCATGGTGTCGGCCGGGACGGTGTTCACCAACGACCGCTTCCCCCGCGCCACGACCCCCGATTTGAAGCACCTCCGGTCGTCCGACCCGGACGGGGCGACCCTGCCGACGCTGGTCAAAGAGGGGGCGACGATCGGGGCCAACTGTACCGTCGGTTGCGACCTGACCGTCGGCCGGTTTGCGATGGTCGGCATGGGGTCACTGGTGACCAAGTCGGTGCCCGACTTCGCGCTCGTCTTCGGCCAGCCGGCCGTGCAGGTCGGCTCGGTCTGCCGGTGCGGCCAGGTCATCGTCCGCTTCGCGCCCGGGCAGCCGCCGGGGTACCAGAAGCTCAAGTGTGCGGCGTGCGGCCGGCAGTACGAGTCCGCCGCCGGCCGCGTCGAGGAGCTTTAAGTGCCACGGAATACCGCGATTCTCGGCGGCGGGATGTTGGGCCTCGAACTGGCCCGCAAGCTCCGCGCCGGTGGCGACACCGTTACCGTCTTCGAGGCGGCCCCGCACCTCGGCGGCCTGGCCGCGGCGTGGCAACTCGGCGATGTCACCTGGGACAAGCACTACCACGTCGTGCTGCTCTCGGACCTCAACACGCAGGCGCTGCTGGCCGACCTCGGCTTGAAAGATGACTTCGTCGGCGTCACGACGAAGACCGGCTTCTACACCGACGGCAAGCTGTACTCGATGTCGAACTCCGTCGAGTTCCTCCGCTTCCCGCCGCTGGGGCTGGTGAGCAAGCTCCGCCTCGGCTGCACAATCTTCCTGGCCTCGCGCATCAAGGACTGGCAGCGGCTCGAACGCATCCCCGTCGCCGACTGGTTGCGGAAGTGGTCCGGCCGGCGCACCTTCGACCGGATCTGGCTGCCGCTGTTGCGCTCAAAACTCGGCGAAGGTTACAAGCAAACGTCGGCGGCGTTCATCTGGGCGACGATCGCGCGGATGTACGCCGCACGGCGGTCGGGGCTGAAGCGCGAGATGTTCGGCTACGTCCGCGGCGGCTACGCCCGCGTCCTCGCCCGCTTCGCCGAAGTCCTGGCCGAC
>JANYHV010000333.1 GCA_025362195.1 Fimbriiglobus sp.
GCCGGGTTTAAGCCCTGCGTCGAGGCCCTGGAGGACCGGGCCGTCCCGTCCTCGATGGTGTGGGCTAACCGTGGGCAGGAGTCCGACCGGTTCGCGGCCGTGTTCGGGGCGAACGCCGAGGCCGCCCGCAAGGTCGTCGACTACTCCCTGGCGTCGTGGGGCAAGGTGATCGTCAACCTGAACCAGCCGGCGATCGACGCCAGCCCGGACAAGAACACCATCACCTTCACCGTCCGGATGAGCACCGACAAGGGCAACGGCGGCTCCGCGTCGGCCACCAGTTACGCCTTCCCGACAGAGGCCGACAAGGAGGGCGGCCGCAACGGCTCACCGACGACCGGGACGATCAGCCTCGACGCCGGGGTCGACGGCCAGCCGGACAAGGGCTGGTGGATCGACCCGAACCCCGGCGACTTCACGCCGTTCACCAACGTCCTCAGCCCGTTCGCGGCCAACCGCGGGGACGCCGGCGTCGGGGCGGACCTGGTGGACATCATCAACGGCGAGATCGCCCACGTCCTCGGCCTTTTCAGCGGCGACGCCCGGCTCCAGACGCCGCTGACCGGCACCTTGACGAAGGTCGCCCCGGCCGTCGAGGACCGCCACAGCGACGGCAAGGCGGGCTTCTACTACGTGTATGACGGCCCGAGCATCACCCAACTTCTGACCAGTTACGACAGCGGGGCCGGCGACTCCGGAGCCGCCGTCCACACGCCCCAGCCGAAGGACACCAACCTGCCGGTCGTGTTCGCCAGTAAGTTCCGGGGCGAAGTGAGACTCACCGGGGCCTTGGACGCCGGCAACGCCGAGGGCGGCAGCCGGGTGATCCCGTCGGACAACCTGATGCTTTTGTTTAAGGACGCCTACGGGTACGAGGTGCTGCTGCCGAGTACGCTGCCCGGCGGGACGTTCAACGCCTCGGTCACGCCCGCCGGCAAGCTGCTCCTCAAAGGCGGCCCCGACGGTGACCCGAAGCCGACCGGCGACGTGGGGGCCGGGGCACCGGGCGGCGACGGCCACGGCCACGGCCTCGGGCCGCAGTACGACGACGACGGCCCGGCCAGCCCCGACCGCATCACGCTGAAGCGCGACGGCGACTTCGTGGTGGTGACCGTGGTGCCGGGCCGCGCCGGGCCGCTGGCGAACACCGACCCGAACGCCGTCGGGGCCGCGCGGCCGATCGTCACCCGCGTCCCACTGTCGGCCTTCACTTCCATCGAACTCGACACCGAGGGGGGCGACGACGTGGTGGTGCTCGACCTGTCGGGCGGCGACTTCCTGCCCGACGGCGGCTTCGACCTCAACGGCGGGGACGGGGCCGACAAGGTCATGGTGGTCGGCGGCGGGGCGTTCCAGACCGACGGCCACACGCTGACCCTCCCCGGCCTGGGGACGGTCAACCTGGGGAGCGTCGCCCGGCTGGACGAGGCCACGGGGCTGACCGCCAACACGACGCAGGGGGCCTCCGTCACGGTCACCCCCGCGTCCGTGCGGCTTGCGGCGGGCAGCCCGCTGGGCGTCGTCGGGGTCAGCCGGCCGGCCGGCGGCCAGGTCGCCGTCAAACCCGACGGCACCCTCGTGTACACCCCCGACAAGGGTTTCCGGGGCGACGACGCCTTTACCGTCACGATGGGCGACGGGACGGCGGACGGCAGTGGCGACGCGGTCACGTTCCCCGTGTCCGTGCGGGTCGGCCCGGCCCTCGGCCTCGTCGGCGTGCCGACGACGGCCGTCGGCGGCACCGACGGCACCTTCCGCGTCGTCACCGCCGACCACAAAACCGGGGCACCCGTTACCGCGTTCCCCGGCTTCACCGGCAGCGTCCGCGTCGCTTCGGCCGACTTTAACGGCGACGGCACCCCGGACACCGTCGTCGGCACCGGCCCCGGCGCGGCCGCGCGCCTCCGCGTCCTGGACGGTAGGACCGGGGCTGAACTGTTCGCCCTGGACGCCTTCGAGGCAGGCTTCACGGGCGGCGTTTTCGTGGCGTCGGGCGACGTGAACGGCGACGGCACCCCGGACCTGATCGTCACCCCCGACGCGGGCGGCGGGCCGCGCGTCCGCGTCTTCAGTGGCAAGGGCTTCGGCCAGATCGCCGACTTCTTCGGCATCGACGACCCGAGCTTCCGCGGCGGGGCGCGGGCCGCCGCCGGCGACCTGAACGGCGACGGCGTGGCCGACCTCGTGGTCAGTGCCGGCTCCGGCGGCGGCCCGCGGGTCGCCGTGTTCGACGGCAAGTCGAACTTCGCCCGCAAGCTCGTCGGCGACTTCTTCGCCTTCGAAGACGGCTTGCGCAACGGCGTCTTCCCGGCCGTGGGCGACGTCAACGGCGACGGCCAGGCCGACCTCGTGGCCGGGGCCGGACCGGGCGGCGGCCCCCGCGTCGTCGCCTTCTCCGGCCGCGACCTGCTCGCGGCCCCCGCCGTCCAGACCCGCCTCGCGGACTACTTCGCCGGCGACCCCGACCGCCGCGACGGCGTGCGGGTCGCGGTCAAAGACCTCGACGGCGACGCCAAGGCCGACGTGGTCGCCGCCGTCGGGCCGACGGTACTCGCCTTTAGCGGCAAGGGGCTGGCGTCCGGCGCGTCGGTCGCCGACCTGTCGGGCGACTTGCTGCCCGGCCAGTCCGGAGGCGTCTTCGTCGGCTGACAGTTCACCGCCTGCGGTCCCTTCCGGCCCGGCGGCGGGGACGCAGTTCCTTCGGTACTCCGTCGGCCCGACGTTGCGGCCTCTCGCCACCCGCGCCGCCGGGGATATCGCAGCGCTCGATTAGGCCGGCCGGCGGCTTCGGCCGTCCGGTTTTCCCGGCCGGGCGTCGGGACAGTTCGGCGGCACGGGCTACAATGTCGCAAACTTCCCGCCCGACGTTTCACACTCCGAGAGCCCCCATGACGAATGAGCCGGAATACCGCCCGGGCCTCGAAGACGTGATCGCCGCCAAGTCCGCCATTAGTTTCATCGACGGCAAGCGGGCCCGCCTTGAGTACCGGGGCATCCCCGTCGAAGTCCTCGCCAAGGAAAGCTCCTACGAGGAGACGAGCTGGCTGCTCCTCAAGGGCACCCTGCCGACCCAGCGGCAACTCGCCGACTTCGACCACGACCTGCGGCAGCGGCGCAAACTGCACTACCGGCTCAAGGACTTGCTCCGGACGATGCCGGCGACCGGGCACCCGATGGACGCGCTGCAAGCCGGCGTGTCGGCGATGGGCCTGTTCCACCCGTCCCGGAGTGTGAAGGACCCCGCCGCGAACTGGGACGCGACCCTGCGCATCCTGGCGTCGCTGCCGTCGCTCGTCGCCGCGTTCGCCCGCATCCGCCGGGGGGACGAGATTCTCGACCCCCGCGAGGACCTCGACCACGCCGCGAACTTCTACTACATGACCTTCGGCCACGAGCCGACGCCGGCCGTCCGCAAGGTCCTGGACGCCAGCTTCATCGTCCACGCCGAGCACACGATGAACGCCTCGACGTTCACCGCCCGCGTCACCGGTTCGACGCTGGCCAACCCCTACGCCGTGATCTCGGCGGCCGTCGGTTCGCTGTCCGGCCCGTTGCACGGCGGGGCCAACGAAGAAGCCCTCGCTCAATTCGAAGCCATCGGCAGTGCGGCCAACGTCAAGCCGTGGCTCGACGGCAAGCTGGCCGCCGACCCGAAGTTCAAGGTCATGGGCCTCGGCCACCGCGTGTACAAGGTGAAAGACCCCCGCGCCAACGTCGTTCAGGAGTTGGCCGAACACGTCTTCGCCGAGACGAGCCGGCCCAAGAACTACGAGACGGCGCTGGAACTGGAGCGGGTCGCCGCCGGCATTTACGGGCCGAAGGGCGTCTACCCGAACGTCGATTTCTACAGCGGCGTCGTCTACCAGGCGCTGGGCATCCCGACCGACGTGTTCACGCCGATCTTCGCCGTCGGCCGCGCCGCCGGGTGGCTGGCCCACTGGAACGAGCAGCTCGTGGGCAACCGCATCTTCCGCCCCGAGCAGATCTTCACCGGCACCGTCGATGCCGACTACGTGCCGCTCGAAAAGCGTCCGTAACCATTCCCGGCGGAACGAATCCCGGCGAGCCGGAAGCGTCAGCGCCCGGAGGACTTCGCTGTCATCGTGCGAACAACTCCAGTCGCTGACGCTCCTGGCTCGCCGGTCACCGTTGCATTTGGACCCATCATGCTCGACGCGGCCTACATTCGGGACAATCTCGCGGCCGTGACGGCGAACTGCGCCGCCCGCGGGGTCAAGCACGCCCAGGTCGCCGAGGCGGTCGGCTTCGACGACGACCGCAAGCGCGTCCAGCGGCAGTTCGACGAGACCAAGGCCGCGCAGAACCAGCTCAGCGAGCAGATCAAGAAGGCCGGCAAGGACGCGGCGCTGCGGGACAAACTCGTCGCCGAGAGTCGCGGCATGAAGGACGGCCTGGCCGGGTTCGAGGCCGAGTTGAAGATCATCGAGGCGAAGTTGCGCGACGCGCTGTGTACGATCCCGAACATGACGCACCCCGACGCCCCGGTCGGGCACACGGCCGAGGACAACACGGTCGTCACCGTCTCGGGCACCAAGCCGGCGTTCGACTTCAAGCCGCGCGACCACGTCGATCTGCTGCACCTGTGCGACCTCGCCGACCTCGAAGCGGGGACCAAGGTCGCCGGGCAGAAGTTCTACTTCCTGAAGAACGAGGGTGCGCTGCTCGAACTCGCGCTGGTGCAGTACGCCATCTCGAACCTCGTGAAAGCGGGGTTCATTCCCGTCATCACGCCGGACGTGGCCAAGACGAGCGTGATGGAGGGGACCGGCTACATGCCGCGCGACCCGAACCCCGACACGCGGCAGTTCTACACCCTCGCCGACACCGACTTGTGCCTGATCGCCACGGCCGAAATCACCATCGGCGGGATGCACCTGGACGAGATTTTCGACGAGGAAAGCCTGCCGCGCAAGTACGCCGGCGTGAGCCACTGCTTCCGCACCGAGGCCGGCGCGGCCGGCCGGGACACGCGCGGCATCTACCGCGTCCACCAGTTCACCAAGGTCGAGATGTTCGCCTTCTGCACCCCGGAGCAGTCGGACGCGATGCACCAGGAGTTGCGCGGCATCGAAGAGCAACTCTTCCAGGGCTTGGGCCTACCGTACCACGTCATCGACACGTGTGCCGGCGACCTCGGCGGCCCGGCCTACCGCAAGTACGACCTCGAAGCCTGGATGCCCGGCCGCGGCAGTGCCGGCGAGTACGGCGAGGTGACGAGCACGTCGAACTGCACCGACTACCAGGCACGGCGGTTGAACGTCCGCTACCGGTCGAAGGAAAAGAAGAAGACGCTGTTCGTCCACACGCTGAACGGCACCGCCGTCGCCTGCACCCGGGCCATCGTGGCGATTCTGGAGAACTACCAGCAGGCCGACGGCAGCGTGATCGTCCCCGAAGCCCTGCGCCCGTGGGTCGGCAAGGACGTGATCGTGCCGCGGCGGAAGCTGTAATCGGCGAATTCTCCTGAACCTCAGGCCGTGCGGTTGTATCTTGAGGGATTACGAACAGCCCCACGACGCGACCGCGAAAGCAGGAACGAATGCCGATGGCGACCGAGAAGCCGGACAAGCCCGTCAAACCTGGACACATCGGCAAGGACGAAACGGTCGGCCGGTCGGAGGTCCGCATCGTCGCGGGCAGCCTGCGCGGCCGGAAGGTGACCTGCTTCGTCCACCCGGGGATGCGGCCGACCCCACAGGCCGTGCGCGAGTCGCTGTTCAGCATCCTTGGCAACGCCGTGCCGGGCCGCGTCTTCTACGACATCTTCGCCGGCACGGGCGTGTGCGGCCTCGAAGCGATCAGCCGCGGGGCGACGCGGGCCAACCTCATCGAGAAGGACCCGAAGCACGCCACCGAAATCGTCAAGCACATCGACCGGTTCGGCATCGCGGCCAAGGCGAGCGTCTTGCGGGCCGACGCCTACCGCTGGGCCGAGCGGTGGATTCCGCCCCTGGACGGCGGCCCGGTCAACCTGTTCATCAGCCCGCCCTTCGGCGACCTCGCCCCGGAGCACATCGTCCCGTTCATGAAACTCGTCGTTGATCTGCTCGCCAAGGCCCCGGACGAGAGCGTGATGGCGCTCCAGACCGAAGAGACCTTCCCGTTCGACCAACTGCCCGAGCCGGCCGCCTGGGACGTGCGCCGCTACGGCCGCAACTACTTAGCTTTTTACGTCAAAGAGGCGAAGCCGGTCGAACCTCCCGCCGAACCGACGCCGGTCGGTCCTTGAGTTCGCGCGGCATCTCGCCGGTGTAGCTCGCGTACAGCGCGTCGATGGGGTGGGCGGCCCAGACCTCCGGCAGGTCCTTCTTCAAGTGCCGCATGACCTGCATGAGGCAGCCGACGTTGCCCATGAATACGGCTTGTGCCCCGGTCGCCTGGATGTTGGCGATCTTGCGGTCGCCCAACTTCTCGGCCATCTCGGGCTGCGTCAGGTTGTAACTCCCGGCCGCGCCGCAGCACAATTCGCTCTCCGGCAGTGGCACCATTTCCAGGCCGGGAATCAGGTCGAGCAGCGCCCGCGGGGCCTTGTGGATTTGCTGGGCGTGCCGCAGGTGGCAGGCGTCGTGGTAGGTCGCGCGGAGGTTCAGCGGGTGCGTCGGTTTGATCGCGCCCAACTCGTACAAGAACTCGTGAACGTCCTTGACCTTGGCGTTGAACGCCTCGGCCGCGACGCGCTGCGGGTGGTCGTGCATCAGGTGCGCGTAGTCCTTGAGCATCGCCCCGCACCCGGCCGCGTTGTTGATGACCGCGTCGAGGTCGGCCGGGAAGGCGGCGAGGTTCGCGGCGGCGAGGTCGCGGGCCGTCCCCTCGGCGGCGGTGTGGTAGTGCAACGCCCCGCAGCAGACTTGCGACCGCGGGATGTACACGTCGCAGCCGTTGAGTTGCAGCACCTTGGCGGTGGCGTAGTTGGTGTGCGGGTAGATCGCGTCGGCGACGCAGCCGAGGAACAGCCCCACCCGCGCGCGGCGCGGGCCGATCGCCGGCAGGAACTCCGGGAGACTGCCGTAGTGCGGCCGCAGCGCCGGCAGCATCCCCTTCATGGTCCGCAGCGCCGGCGGCAGCAGCCGAATCAGCCGCGACTTCTCGAGCAGCCAGTCGAGGCCGCTCCACTGCGACAGCCGCGCCGGGGCGAGCGCGAGTCGGGTGCGGCGGCGCGAGTGGAAGACGTTGAACATCAGGAAGCGTTGCAGGAAGTTGAGCGGCGCGACGGTGCGGCCCGGCTCGGCGTGCTCCATCGCCTCGCGGAACGGGTCGATGAGCCGGCCGTACTGCACGCCCGACGGGCAGGCCGTCTCGCAGGCGCGGCAGTTCAGGCAGGTGTCGAGGTGGCCCTTGACGCTGGCGTCGAGTTCCAAAGTGCCGTCGATCACGCCGCGCATCAGGTAGATGCGGCCGCGCGGCGACGCCGCCTCATTGCCCGTCTCGACGTAGGTCGGGCAGGCGCTCGTGCAGAGGCCGCAGTGGACGCAATCGAGCAAGAGTTCGTAGTCGATTTTCGGGGCGAGCTTGCCGGGGGTCGGCAGGACCGCGAGTTCGGTCTTCATGGCGATTCCAGCGG